>WFLZ01000293.1 GCA_009177225.1 Clostridia bacterium | reverse complement strand
TCATGCAAGAATGGAGTGGGCTGTAGAATCTATGCACTGGCTGCTTGATATTCATTTTGAAGAGGATTGGTGCCGTGTGGAGGATAAAGTAGTTCAACAGCATCTGAATATGTTTCGCAAAGCTGCTATTAATCTTATTAGGCTTTTCAAGTCAAGAACTGAATCTAACAAGGCTATCTCTAAAATTATGTTAGATTGTTTAATTGATTTCTCGTCAATTTTAAGTGTGATTGGTCAAAATTGATTTGCGTGAATTGTACTAAAAAATTATTGACTTTTATCAAGAAATGAAATATAATATGTATTATATTNCNAACATCTCGGCAAATATGAGAGGGGGAAAGGTATGCCGTTGTATCAGAATAAAATTACTTTGCTTGAAATCAAGAAGTCCATTTCTTCTTTAGAGCATCAGAAAGATTTTATAAATAAGTTGTTTAAACCGCTTAAAAATCCTAAGAAAGTCACTTTTCTTGACTCATATTTGTATAAAAATACCAGAACTTTTATGAACGGTAATTATGGCAAACAAACTAATAAAAAATGTAAAAACCCTGGTGAAGCTANACGTACNNATATAACGATGCTTAACAATTTTNCAGAGCNATTACAAGACAATATTATNTTTAATAAAATGCTTGATTCAGTAAAAGATATTGTTGATGTTGGTGTTTTGAACACAGAACATGATGTTTTCAGGCTAATTGAAAAGGATATTAATGCAATGCCTGAAAATCTTGTAAAATGTATCAATAATTGTATTGATACAGGAAAATTTTATGAGTCGCTGCTATTTCTGATTTTGTGGAGCATTTATGGTGAATGTATTGAAAAACTTGCTCCTGTCTATGAAAATTTTTCAAGAAATATTGATACAGAAAGGTGTGAGACAAAGAAAAATGATACGGTTCGTCTACTGACAAATACAAAGCCCTGTCGACCTGTGTTCAAAGGACGTGATGAATTTCTTTTACAGATATATAAACATTTTAAGAATAAACATCATTTTCTGTTCTTGCAGGGAACAGGCGGTATCGGAAAAAGCGAACTTGCCAAACGATACGCCGAGAAATACAATTCAAGCTACGATGTTATTGTTTTTGCTGAATGTGATGATTCTCTGATTTCTGCCGTAAACAATGACAATGTATTTCCGCTTACAGAGAATTTTATTTCCAAACGCAATGATGAGACTGAACAGCAATTTTATGAGCGTAAGTTAAATCAGTTGAAAAAGCTGACTGACAGGACGCTTGTAATTCTTGATAATGTTGACTATTTTTCGGAGGAACTTGACAATTTTCTTTCTGTGCCATTTGATGTTATAATCACAACAAGATATAATTATTTTTTGGAATATTCAGCTAACACTAAAATTGTTAATGCAATCGAAAACAGACGAACTTTAAGAGAAATTTTTTCTGCATATTGTAATAAAAATGTTGATAGTGATCCGTTTATAGATATGATTATAGGTATGTTTGAGGGACATACTATGGCGATCGAACTTGTTGCCAAGCAGATGAAAGTAAGTAATCTGACATCCGAATTTATGTATAAAATCCTCAAAAATAACGAAGAAGCTGAACTGCATGAAACTTTCAGAATGTTGAATTATGATTCCGAACAAAGAAATATTGGAAGCCATATGCAACGGCTTTTCAATATTGCCCCACTTAACGAGAAGGAAAAGTATATTCTGATGTGCTTGTCGTTGCTCCCACTTAGTGGAATAGAAAAAGGAAAATTCAATAAATGCTGCAATCTGGCAGATTTTTCGGATATAAACAGGCTTATCGAGCGTTCATGGGTTCGTGAATCTGACGGATATATTTCCGTTCATGCGTTTATACAGGAAACAATAAAAATTGCACTCAAGCCTGATTTGGTTAAATGCATCAACTTTATTAACAATCTTATGAAAGAATTTCCAGCAATTGAATTTTATCATGTCAGTTATTTGGAAAAAAGCAAGATTGGGGAAATTGCATATCACATTTACAAATGTTTTCCAGAACCAAAAGAAGAATTATATGATTTTTATGAATGGCTTGAATTAATTATCAATCACTACAGAAGAAATCAAACTGCTTTAGAAATTGCACATAAGCTTTTGAGTATATACAAGCAGAATTTCGGGGAAAATCATTTCAGAACTGCAAGAATTTTCTGCCGCACCTACTGTAGTGATAAAGAAAACTACAGTATTGATGAAGCAACGAAAAATCTTGAAAAAGGCAGGGAAATTATTCTTAATCTTGAAAATAAATCAGATAAAGAAATATTATATGTGTCAGATATTGACATTTTTCTGAGTAATAGATATACAGAATATTATGATTTATCGAATAATGAATTACTGCTTGCCCGAGTGGAAGAACTATGCAATGAAATAATTGATATTCGTACAAATGTGAAAAGATCTTCATTTAATCCAATGGAGCTATGTCTGATTGTACCATACAGAAATCTTGCATTTGTTGCCTGTTACCGACATGAATATGATAAAGCTTGCTCTTACATATATAAAGCAATGGATGAGTGTGATAAATCGGGTTTAAAACATGAATATTCAAGAATCAATTATATAAAGTCAAAAATTATGAAAGAACAGGGAAATTTTTTATTTGCTATTGATTATATGCGTTCTGCGCTTCAAAAGCAAATAGAGTATTTTGAAAAATATGATAGCAGAACGATTCATATGACTTATGAACTTGGCGATCTATATAAGCAAATTGGTGATACGAAGAATGCTGTTATATTATACGAAAAAGCTATTGACTATATAAATTGCACTCATTTATTTTTAGGATTACGTGATGAAATAGCAGAAAAAATTAAATCAATCATATAAAAGTAAGCAGCTACAGGAATTGCAGGAATAGTTTTGGGACTGTTATTTCAGTATATTTTTTGATGTTTCGTTATTCTGCACAAAGAAATAATATTAAATCACAATAAAAGCACTCTGCATATGGGTTTATTAATATAAATCTTTATGCAGAATGCTATTTTTTATTTCAGGAATTATTTCAGGAATTGCAGGAATTTACATTCCAAGTCAAAAGTGATATTATAAAATTATGAAAAATGAGATTTTTTGTTAATACATTATCTCCTTTGCACTCTCTTTTTTTTAATATATTCAGAGAGCAATCAAGCGATTTATTGTGTTGATTTTAAAACGAAATATATGATACAATGTATTATAATTGAATAAAAAAGTTATTATGGTGTGCACAATGTTTAGAAATATAAATATTAATCTGTATAAAATGTACTTTAAGAGAATACTTGGATTGAAAAGCCAGTATGAATACATAAAATGTATGTATTCATGGAATCCGCGGGCGGTTGAAGAATTCGAGAAGGGTAAATTTAATGCAGGTAATATATCATATAAATGGATGCATGGGAGAATTTCGCCGGCATTTTTTTCATTAACGGATTCTCAAGAGACTATATTGGGTTCAAACGATTTGTTTGATATATGTTATTACAATTTAAGAAATACCCTTTGTTTCACAAACAATGTGGAGCTTTCAGATGTTATTCATAAAATAATATATAATTCCGAATCAGCAGTAGATATACCCTTTGAATGGAAACCAAATATCAAAAAAGAAATGATACATATTTTTGAAAAATACAATATAATACAAGTGTTAAGTACACTGCTTATTTATGCACAAACCGGCAATATATATACTCCGGATGGAAATTATCAGTTCAAAAATGATTTTAAATATGTGAAATCATATAAAAAAGAGATTATTACTCGTCATTTTGATGAATTACTGGATGATGCTGTTGAAATTAATATGAGCCAGATATCTGTACCTTCATTGATTGATGATTATGATGATTTCTTTAAGAAAAATAACAAGAATAATATATTTTATCTGTTGGAGAAAAATTCGGATTTCCGTTTGAAAATAATGATGATCGATCCGGAATTACCGAATGTAGACATTCTTTTACGTTTTTATATGTATGGAGATGCATTTTCAGGCAGCAGAAAAGTAATAAATGACAGTATAGCGTTTGCTTCAGACTTGATGAAACAGTTTCCGAATCAGGTAATATCAAAATTTACAACTATTCCGATGTCTTACAGCTTTATGCAGATCAAAAAGAAAAATAATCCGTCCATTGCTAAAGTGGATGTTTATACTCCATTTAACAATTCTGATGATAGATTTTCTTTTATTTTTGATGATGTAGAAAATAAAGAACTTTATGATTATTATTCCAGAGCTTTCTATAGAATGTTTTATGACGGAAAGCAGATTACAACTGAATAGCTTAGAGCAACAAACGAAAGCTTGAAAAAAGTCATAAATGTTTTTCCGGAAAATGGTCTTGACATTATATCTTTATGACATTTAACAAGGACATTGCTGATTCGGTCATCGACTATATTCAGACGATGCAAAGATGCGGCATTTTGCGGTCTAAGGAGGAATTTGTTCGGATTATACAAAATATGCTTGTGGAAAAGAATGAATAGGATATTATGCCGATTTATCGGCTGATATAAATACAATAAAAAGGAGTTTATGTATGAAATTAAAGAAAATGTTATCAGCGGTGACGACAGCACTTGTAGTCGTCTTCGGCAGCGGTTCAGCGTGTACCGAACTATTACGGGATTACAGCATTACTGCAACTGCTGCGACTTCGGGGAAATTAGGAGATACTGTCACATATAAGCTTATGGATGACGGTACCTTGCTGATTGAAGGTCAGGGTGCCATGTTAGATATTGTAAGGACAAAGTTTGACAATCTTAATCCTATGCTTGGAATTAAACAAGATGTAAAACAAGTGATTTTTAAAGATGGTATTACACATATCGGTGGTAATCTTTTCTATGATTTCTCTAATATTGAGTCCATTGAAATCCCTGACAGTGTTGAGACGATCGGAATGAGCGCATTTTGGGGATGTACGAACTTAAAAGAAATCACGTTACCGCCGGATATAAAAAAACTCGGAAGTAGTGCGTTTTTTAATTGCACCAGTTTGACTTCGGTCACGATACCGAAAAGCATAACCGAAATCGGTGACAGTACGTTTAAGTTTTGTACTTCGCTTTCCTCTGCGGTGCTTCCCGATGGTCTGACAGCAATCGGAATATCAGCGTTTGATCATTGTGAAAGTCTGGAAGAAATCGAACTTCCTGCATCGCTGACAAGTATCGGATCCTATGCCTTTATGGGTTGTAAAAGCCTGACGGCAATGACGATCCCTGAAACTGTAACTACCATGGGTTGGGGCTTGTTTAGAGATTGTACGGCGCTCGAGTCTATCACTCTCCCCAGTAAAACAGAGAGTATCGGATCATGCATGTTTAGTGGCTGTGAGAGCCTTGTAAGTATTGAAATACCGGATAGTGTGAACGAGATCGGTTATGGTGCTTTCGAAGGATGTAAGAGCCTTACAGCTATCCATATTCCGGATAGCGTAACGAGTATCGAGCACGAAACGTTTATGAGCTGCGAAAGCCTGACAGACGTATCCATTCCAAACAGTGTCACCAGCTTGGGATATATGTCGTTTGATGGTTGTTCAAGTTTACAGTCTATTATATTACCAGAAGGTTTAGAAACGATTGAGCATAGTGTATTTAGAGATTGTAAAAGCCTTGAATCTGTTATAATGCCTAACACAGTAACCAGCATTGGTAACTATGCTTTTATGGAGTGCGAAAAATTGGAATCAATTACACTTGGCGAGAGCTTAAAAGAGGTAGGAGAACGGGCTTTTCTCAATTGTAAACGACTTAAGTCAATAGACATTCCAGATGGTGTATCACGTATTGAAGAACAAACATTTTGGGGATGTGAAAAACTAAGAACGGTTGAATTACCTGAAAGTCTGGAGTACATTGGAAAAAAGGCTTTTTATAACTGTGACGAATTTTTAGAAATTAATGAACTGCCTGCTGGGTTAAAGATTATAGATGATTATGCATTTTATAACTCGTATTATAACTCGTATAGCTCTGACCTTGTNATACCAGACGGTNTAACTGANANTGGAGNGTTTGCCTTTTATGATAGTTACATAAAGNNGGTGTCAATACCTAAAAGCGTGAATAAGATTGGCACCGCTGCTTTTGCTAATCTCACATCACTTTCTTCGATTACCGTAGATGAAGAAAACCCTAATNATAGTGATTTGGATGGAATTCTTTTTAGCAAGGATCATTCAATTTTAATTCAATATCCAAGCAAAAGAGATATCGTGGAATATACCATCCCTGATGGTGTTATCAAAATTGGTGACTATGCATTTTCTAAAAATAGGCATGCTCTTGANTCTGTTGTAATGCCAGATAGTGTGCAGGTGATCGGTGCATATGCTTTCTATGACTGTTACTTCTTAAAATCTGTGACCTTTGGGAATGGATTGATTACTGTAAATGAACATGCTTTTGAACCTGGAAAAGGAGAAAGAATAGAGGACATAACGATTCCCAGAAGTGTAGCATATATTGGAGATCGTGCATTTATGTCTTGCTTCAAAACAACTGTTTTGAATCCAAACTGCTATATCTATACCGATCCATATTCAGGTTATTCCTATGCTTTGGGTACTCTTGTTTATGGTTATGATGGTTCTACGGCTGAGAAGGTGACAAAATATAATTTTCACTCTCTTGGATCAGCCCCAGAGACAATAAAAGGAGATGTCAATAACGATGGCATTTTTAATATTTCCGATATCGTTATCTTCCAAAAATGGTTGCTCGCCGTACCAGACATACACCTTGCAAATTGGAAAGCTGCCAATCTATGTGAGGATGACAGACTTGATGTATTCGACCTTTGCATGATGAAACGCATGCTTGTTGAAAATAGCTAAAAACTCTCTCTATCTGCACAATAAGAGAGAATATATAGGGTTTTATTCCGATGTAGTGGGACAAACTGAAATCTCCGCAGGAGTTAATCTTGCGGAGGTTCTCTTTTTGTTATAAAATATAGCTGCTTATCANACGGAGAACGCNNTNCTTACCATGTTTGGTTTTAAGNNATAGTTATCATCTTAACAATACTAAACCATACAGAGCCTTTTNCGTTNGTCTGATGGGCGATGCAGGACTTTTACTCCAAATTATTCCTTTTCTTCTTTTTCTGCCGACTGACGTTATACTCGTTTTTGAGATATGCTTCAATTTCCTGCCTTGCCTTAGCCAGATCATTAGACTTCTGCCTGACTGCTCTGTATTTATCGTTTTTCTGTGAACGCTCTTGTTTAAGAGCGTTTCAGTCTGTCGAAAANCCCCGATTTCGGAATAGAAATCGGGGTTGAAGTTTTGAGTAAAATTAAAAACAAAGAGTAATTCTTGAAAAGAGAGGAAAAACGAAGTGAAAACGGAGGTCAC
>WFLZ01000211.1 GCA_009177225.1 Clostridia bacterium | reverse complement strand
CATAAGGGTCAACTTTGATGAAAAGCTGTTCCCAGTACCAGCCGTATGTGCTGTCAGGGTCGTAAGTTACGCCGACACCCATGTGTGTAAATTCAGGATTCATAATTGCTGCCCAGTGGCTCGGAGAGTTTCTCCACTGTTCAAAAGTTGCTTCGGCAGTACTCATACCGCAGGCAATATTTTCAGCTGTTCTTGCCCATGGAGTAACACTGTAATCTACTACCTCTATGAAACGCTCACCGTTTGCACGGGAGTGGCTGAAGTTTTCAACACATTCCTCTGCACGTATTTTTGCTGCATCTAAAAGATAAGGTACAGCGTATATAGGGTCTAAACCTGCTTCTGCTCTTGCTTCGTTTACAAGAACGATTACCTGTTCTGCAAGTTCTTCAAAATCGGGTTCATCATAAGATGCAGTTGACTTCATTGAGAAGTTTCCGATGCCTGCTGTTGCCATAACGACAGCTGATAAAGCTGATATAACCTTCGCAAATAATTTGTTAGTGTTTTTCATAAAATCTCCTCCAATTCTGTTATATGTATTATTCTCTGCTGTTGTTTCCTGTGAATTGTTTCTGAAAAGATTAAAAATGTTTTTCATAACCATACCTCCTGAAAATCTCTCTTATCTCACGACTTTAAGTCTTTGTTTTGTGTTCTTTACTGTAATTATATTCTATCATGATTTTCATTTTTTTCACACTTTAAAAATCAGATATTTTCCGGTAAAAATCAGACATATTAATTTGTTTCCGGCGTNTGTTTTGTGTTCTTTACTGTGATTATATTCTATCATTATTTCCACGTTTTTTACACCCTGAAAACAAGATATTTTACGGTAAAAAAACGACATTTTACAGATTGTTGCACAGACTGTCCGGAAGCCTTTATGTCTTTTAATTACAAAGAAAGACGGCTGATTTTTTACAGCCGTCTGATGTGATTTTATATTGATTTTTAATTTTTTTTATTTTTTTCAGAATAATGATACTGGGAGCTGTGTAATTTGACCGAGGATATATTTTCTGAGGAATGCAGCGTCTGAGTAAGTGATTACGCCGTCAGCAAGGATATCTGCACTTTCCATCTGGAGAGGATTCAGAGTAGTCTGTTTTGCGAGATACTGNCAAAGAAGAACNTAGTCAAATGTATCAATAACACCGTCGCCGTCGATGTCGCCTGTTGACTGGGGAACGATTTTATATCTGTCGGGGATATACTGACCTNNGATTTCGCCGGAGGGAACTTCATAAGGGTCAACTTTGATGAAAAGCTGTTCCCAGTACCAGCCGTATGTGCTGTCAGGGTCGTAAGTTACGCCGACACCCATGTGTGTAAATTCAGGATTC
>WFLZ01000166.1 GCA_009177225.1 Clostridia bacterium | reverse complement strand
TGGGTGGTACCACGGGCTTATATATGCTCGTCCCATATTTTGGGGGTCGGGCTTTTTGCTGTCACTGAATACTATGAAAGGAAAGTTTCATCATGTTAGAAAAAATGAAAGAACTCAGGCAGAAATTTTCTGATGCAATTCAGAATGTCGCCAACACGCAGACTCTTGAGGAAATACGCATTGAGTATCTCGGCAAAAAAGGAAGCGTTACAGGACTTCTCAAATCAATGAAAGACCTTTCCAACGAGGAAAGAAAAAGCTTTGGTCAGCAGGTGAATATGCTGAAAAACGAAATCACAGAGGCAATCACTAAAAAAACTGAACAGATTAAGCAGAAAGAACTTGAAAGAGAAATCAATTCAGTGCCGGAATTTGACCTCTCCGCACCGCCTGTACTGGACAGGGGTTCTTATCACCCGATTACTCTTGTACAGCGTGAATGTGAAAGAGTTTTCAGGTCAATGGGCTTTACGGTTGAGGACTACAGCGAAATAGTAACAGACTATGAGTGTTTCGAATCGCTCAATATTCCTAAGCATCACCCCGCAAGAGATATGCAGGACACCTATTATCTTACAAACGGTCAGCTTCTCAAGTCACAGACTTCCGCTGCACAGAACGCTATCTATAAAAAGTACCGCAAGGCTCTTATTGAGGAGGGCAAGCCGATTAAGGCTATTTTCCCCGGACGCTGTTTCCGTAACGAAGCTACAGACGCTTGTCATGAAAATACTTTCTTCCAGATGGAAGGCGTTATGGTTGACAAGAATATTTCTATCTCAAATCTTATCTTCTTCATGAAAACCATGCTTTCGGAAGTTTTTCAGAAAGATATAAAAGTAAGGCTCAGACCCGGATTTTTCCCGTTCGTAGAACCCGGATTTGAGCTTGATATAAGTTGTCTGATATGCGGAGGCGACGGCTGTCCGTCATGCAAGCATAGTGGCTGGCTTGAACTCTGTCCGTGCGGTATGATTCACCCCGAAGTACTGAAAGCCGGCGGTATTGACCCCGAAGAATACACAGGTTTTGCGTTTGGTCTTGGCATGACACGTCTTGCTATGATGAAGTACGGCGTTAAGGATATCCGTGACCTGAACAGCGGTAATTTAAAGAGCCTGTCGCAGTTCACGGCAGAATAAAGAAAGGAGACGGAAAGATTATGTTTTTATCAATGAACTGGATTTCTGAATTTGTCGACTTTACAGGTCTTGACAAACTTTCACTTATTCATCAGTTTTCACTGTCAACTGCCGAAGTAGAAAATGAAATATTCATGAAAGGCAGTGACATTTCAGGAATTATTGTTGCTGAAATAAAGTCCGTAGAGGAACACCCTGATTCAAAGAAACTTCACCTGCTGAAAGTTGATGCAGGCAAGGACGAACTTGTTGACGTTGTATGCGGTGCGCCTAACGTAAAAGTAGGTATGAAAACCGCTTTTGCACAGGTTGGTGCAAAAATCGGTGATATAACCATTGCACCTAGAAAACTCGCCGGATATACTTCAAACGGTATGTGCTGTTCTGAGGCTGAAATAGGCATAAGTGACGACAACAGCGGTATCATGGAAATAACAGACGATATTCCAAATGGTACAGACCTCAAAGAAGCATATCAGATTGACGATATTGTTTTTGAAGTTGACAATAAGTCACTCACAAACCGTCCTGACTTATGGGGACATTACGGCATAGCAAGAGAATTTTCCGCCCTCACCGGCAGACCTCTCAAACCTATTGAAACTGTTGACCTCAGTCAGTTTGGCAGTCTGCCACAGATTGACATGAAAATTCTTGACCCTCTCTGTCAGCGTTATTCATGTTTACAGGTAGACAATATCAAAAGAAATGTAAGTCCGGTAAATATGAGAGTACGTCTCTATTACTGCGGAATGAGAGCTATTAACTTCCTCGCAGACCTTACAAATTATCTTATGCTTGAAATGGGTCAGCCGATGCACGCTTTTGATTCAAGAAAAGTAAGCAGTATAAGAATAAGACGGTTTGAAAATCCATTCACTTTCAAGACCCTCGACGGCGTTGAGCGTAATATTGACGAAAACACCCTTATGATTTGCAACGGCGAAAATCCTGTTGCAATCGCCGGAATTATGGGCGGTCTTGATTCCGAAATAGTTGACGACACTACTGCCCTTACCCTTGAATCCGCAACTTTTGACGCTGTTTCAATAAGAAAGTCAACTGTAAGGCTTTCCCACAGGACAGACGCTTCAATGCGTTACGAAAAATGTCTTGACCCTGAAATGACCGTCACAGCTATCGGACGTTTTGTAAAACTCATGCTTGACGCTGACCCCGATTCAAAAGTAATTTCGTCCCTTACTGACGAGTACGCTTATAAATATCCGGAAAGAGCGTTTGACTTCACAAAGGCTTTTGTTGACAGATACACAGGTATTGAAATTTCAAATGATACTATTGTAAAAACTCTTGAATCTCTCGGATTTGAGACAAAAGAAGAAAATGACGTATTTTCAGTTAAAATTCCGTCATGGCGTGCAACCAAGGACATCACTATGAAAGCCGACATTATCGAGGAAATTACACGTATTTACGGTTATGACAATTTTGATGTCCACACGGCTGAATCTCCGCTTTATCCTGTACGCATGGCAGAGGAAAAGACCGTTGAGGACAGAATTAAAGACCTGCTTGTTCAGAAATATAACCTTCATGAGCTTCATTCTTACGTGTGGGTATATAATGACGAATACAAGGCTCTCGGAATTGAGGCAGAGGACAATATAAGGCTTGTAAACGCTACAAACCCGAATATTGAGATAATCAGACGTTCAATAGTTCCCACACAGCTTTGTCAGGTCAAGTATAATACGGATTTTGCTCAGGAATTTGGCGTGTTTGAAATCGGCAGAATTGCGGACGGCGTTGACCCCGAAACAAATCTCTGCAACGAAAGAAAAAAGCTTTGTATAACACTTTTTAGCAAGGTTCAATCAACAGAACAGATTTATCTTGAACTGCGTGATATGCTTGCTGTTATTGCAGACGACATCAGACATGAACAGCTTTCCTTTGAAAAAATCGAAGCTTCACATTCCTATCAGCACCCGAAGAATCTCAATTCTGTTATATGTGCCGGAAAGAATGTAGGTGAAATCGGCGTTGTTTATCCGACTGTCGCAAAGAAAATCGACAAGAAAGCGTCAATAGTCTATGCAGAAATCGACGTTGCAGACTTTGCGGAAATCGTATCAAAAAGTATGACTTACGATGAACCCTCAAAATATCCAGAAATGGAAGTTGACCTTACTTTCATGGCTGACCGTTTCGCACCGATAGGCTCAGCAATAGATGACGTTGATTCACCGCTTGTTAAAAAGGTAAGTGTTGCTGATACGTATATGGACGAAGCAGGAAAATCAATTACTGTGAGAATCCTGTTTTCAGACAAAAACAAAACCCTTACCCGTGAGGAAGTTTCAGCCGTTACAGATAAGGTTATTGAAAATCTTAAATCACAGGGAATTTCACTCAAAGCATAAATTTAAAGTAATAAAGAAAGAGTAGTACTCATAAAAAATTTCAAGCCATAGCACTTCTAATCATCAGGTCGGAAGTGCTATAGCGTTATCAGGAGACATAAAAAATGGAAGTGAATAAAAAGAGAATATATCTTATTATCGTATCTTTAGCTATCCTGTGCTTTCAGATTCTTTACTTTCAGCTGACTTTAGTTTTTATTCAGTTTGTCATGAAAATTATTACAGGACTTTCAAATAACTGCTATCTTATGATACATCATACCTTTCAATTTCTATTATTGTTTATCCCTACAATTCTTATTCATAAATATATTCCAGTTGATTTTGGATACCACATAAAAGACTGGAAGAAAGGTATTAATTGGTTTACAATAGGATTGATGTTTGAAATTGCTGTTGCAGTTTATGTGAAAATTCTTTATGGAGGCAGTTCTGAGACATTTAGTATAGACGCATTGATATTTCAATTATTTTTCTCGGGATTTGGTGAAGAAATTTGTTATAGGTCATTACCTCTTGTAATGATTCTTTGGGTGTGTGGAGATATTGAAGCTGAAATTTTTCATAAACTGAAAATTGATACGGCAGTCGTTCTTTCAGCGTTATTCTTTTCGATAGGACACATATCTTTTCAGTTCGGTTACAGCGGTATAAGCTACAGTTGGATGCAACTGATTGTTGCTTTTGTGGTCGGCATAATTCTTGGAATGATGTATAAAAAGACCAATAGTATTTGGATATGTATGGCGGCACATGGCATTTATAATGTAATTGNGATNTNATCATAACNTNNGTTNGATGNAAAAAGATAGANAAANCCGCCNNAATCTGTTATAATNAGAATANCCACAAACTCAAAGCAACAGAAAGGCGACTTTTTTTATGGAACAAATAGCAATTTTTTGTGATACAGATGATTTTTGCAAAGCATATGAGGAGTATTGCAGAAACAAACTGTTGATGGATAAAAAAGGGTTTTACCCAGAACAAGAATGCCATTGAGTGAAATTATGACAATAATGATTATGTATCATCTGTCCGGATATAAGACATTTAAATGGTATNATACAAAGCTTGTAATGGTACATCAAAGGAAGGATTATCCTGATATTGTAAGTTACAACCGATTTGTAGAAATTATGAATTGGGAAACTGTTTGCTGACAGAGACTATATTTCTCAGAAGCTGTTTGAAAAACTTCTGGAAAAAGATATTACACTTGTTACCAGAGCAAAGAAAAATATGAAAAACAAGCTGATGGATTTACACGACAAACTTATGCTCCGCAAACGTGCTGTAATTGAATCAGTAAATGATTTTCTGAAAAACATCTGTGATATAGAGCATTCCAGACATCGCAGTGTAACTAATTTCCTTGTCAATCTGATTTCTGCTCTGGCAGCTTACTCTTTTCTNCCTAAAAAGCCCTCTGTCTCTTCTGATTTTAATATGCCAAACGGCTTTTTATGCCTACTTGACTGATTTTTTCTGTCGAACTCACGTTAATTTATCGGTGGTTTTATGTTATCACCAGTATAAACCTTTTTTTATTTCGTTTACTTCATAACCCATTTTTTCAAGCAGTTCCAAGCCGTCCATTACGATATGTTTACGAGTTTTGAAAATCCCCTGCTCCTGCAAGTAAGGCAGAATTAGACCAGCCATTGCAGGCTCAACTATTTTTACAGCTTTTTCCGTGCCGTCTTTTCTGACAATCACGCTCATATTGAATTGACCATTGATGCATTTGTCCGTAAAATCGACACTGATAGTTGAAGTCTTGTCGCCCTCCGGCGAAAGAAATAACGAAGTTGTATAGTTGATAATGTCCCACCACCATACATACTTTTTATTATTGACAGTTATAGTTCTTGTTTTTCGTTTCATTATATCNACNATTCAGGCGTGATATNGCCTNATTNTATAATATTTCGNATTTTNTCAGTAAAAATCTTTATANCCCAATTCATTCAGAATATTGTCACCGTCTTTAATATTAATCTCGCCAACGTCGTACTTACTACACAGATTATTAAAAACGTATTCAATAATTTGTCGGGCAAAAAACGGACGACAAAGATTCAGAATAATTTTTTCTTCTCTGTAAAAACAAGGTGT
>WFLZ01000006.1 GCA_009177225.1 Clostridia bacterium | reverse complement strand
ATGCAAGCTTCTGTGATTCGGTTTTCAGCATTTTCAGGGCAGTCAAATCAGGCTGAAAATTAAAAGTACTTCCGCCGATTTCAAGGCGACCTGCAATCACAAGCTGAACTGCGTTTAAATAGGATTTGCTGAACTCTTTATAATCCTTTGGCGGTATTCCAAGTACGGACATACAGGACGTAATGTCTGACGGCTTTACAGTGGAGTTTATAACTCCGCTGATTATTGGTATTTTTTCGGGCATTCCAAGCTGCGATTTAATTGCATTTGCATTGCTTTTATTTATCGTCCACTGATATGGCGGATTAGTTTCCTCGACCTGTGAAAAGTCATAGAAATCAACATTTTNGCCGTCCGAATCAACAAATCGTATAGCTTCACTTCCCATTGCAACAGTGCGGTTTGTTTTTGCCCACTGTTCCCTCGTTGCAATAAATTTTGCTTCGGGTCTCTGCGTAAAAAATTCAAGGGCAACGCTTGCACTGTGCTTGAATACACGTCCCTGAAATTTCAGAAAATCAATGTACATATCGCTGTTTTCTGTCATTTCACGGAGTTTTTCAGCTCCTGCACTGCTGAAATTCTTTACAGGTGTACTGTTTTCTGCCATTTTATTTCCTCCTTAAAAATTATATATTCTTTTCTTTTTTAGTCTAATTACTGTTGATATTCTTTCCATTTATGTATCACTGTGATTATATAATTAAAAAATTCCTCTTGCCGTTTCAATACAAGCAGCTTCATCAATGTATTTTTTCCAGTCGTCAGTATATTCAGGCAGAATCTTTACCACGTCTTTTACGCATAAAGCAAAGCTACGGTTCATGATGTTGGTAAATATATCCATAAATCCCTTTTCGTCTTTGTATCTGACAGTCATTGTATATCCAAAGCCGTAATCTCTTTTCTTGTTCAAATCAAGAGAAGTTTGCAGAAGCACTGCACAGGGAATATCTTTTCCGCTATGCACCTTATCAGGCGAAAGCCAAATATCACTGTAAACAGATTCATATATCTTTCCGTCTAAAAGTGTAAAATGACCAAAGCCCTTATAATCCTCTGCTTCCTTTATCAAATTGCACTCTCTAAGCGGATTTGGAATAATTATTCCATATACAAGAAGATACGGAGATTCTTCTTCATTGGCTTTTACAATAGGAAAATCAACAGGAACTCTTTTATCTTTTGATGTATCAAGCCATTTGTCAAATGCCGAAGCTTCGTCAACGTCCCACAAGATGTATTTATCGTCCCAATTGCTCAGAGCAAACTGACGTTCTTCACGCATGGAATTGCATATCTCACAATGGCATACTTCCTTGATTTCATTAGCACCATAGGAAACAGATTGTGTAGGCTTATTACCGCTGATGTCAAAATGCTCTGCATTGCTCAAAAGAATATCACAAAATTCTTCATGTGAGATTAAGATTGGGTATTCCTCATCACGAAGCACTTTAAAGCAGCAATCAACGTTGTATACTACATCATAGTCGCTTTTCAGGGCTATTTCTGTAGGTGTCATTGAATATCCCAATTTTCTGCTACGGTCAAAACTGCATTTATAAAAGCTGTTCAAATCATATCCGTCAATAAGCTGCTCTGTCATTTCTTCGTTATCGGAGCAAGTAAAAAACTTCTCATATCCTGTTTTATCTAAAACACGATATTCAAAGTAAATTTGCAGAGCTTCAATTATTTCACCCTTATATTCAAAACCCTCGATTCCACCTTTGACGATAAATAATTTATCATAATTTAATCTGTACTTTTTCATAAGTTACACTTCTTTCATTTTTGGTTTTTTTTACTGTTATTTGTGTCACGATGACATACTATTTTTCAAGTTTGTCATAGTTAATATGATTCTCAACATCAAACTTTTTGCCGTAAAAAGTCGGCATATCATGAATGTTTAAAACACATTTATCAGTATCAATTGTTTTCAATTGGTCAACACTTATTTGGTTGCCAATAAAGTCAGAAAAGCATTTCAATGTTTCAACTGAATGACAGCCGAAGAACAATATGCTGCCACAATTATTCAGTATAATATCCCAATATTTATAAAGCGTTTTTAATTGTTCAATACACTGTAATGTAATATTCACGCTTATATTGTGAGAACCACATACTGCAAGATGTTTTTCTAAATCAGGAATATACACGCTGTTAGCAAATTCATCAAGCATAAAGCGAACATGAACAGGCAATTCGTTATTTGGCAATGATTCAGTCTTGACGTATAATACATTGAAAATCTGTGTAAGCAGCATATCAGACAGAAAATTTAACTTATTTTGAGCTAACGACATCGTAATGAAGATAGCTGTTTTTCTGTTGCCTGTAAGGTCAAGTTCCATATCATCATCTTCTGTGAGTTTTATAATATCAGGTGGAATAATTTCCTGCAATATGTTTAGTATCATAATACGGATTGATTCAGCCTGTTCTTTTGAAGATTTTCTGAAC
Organism: Clostridia bacterium; assembly: GCA_009177225.1. Taxonomy (GTDB): domain Bacteria; phylum Bacillota; class Clostridia; order Oscillospirales; family Ruminococcaceae; genus Ruminococcus. Next base: position 4,099 of record WFLZ01000006.1, on the reverse strand, counting down.
AGCATATAATTTGTATTGTATATATTGTAGATTTCATCATAAGGCACATTGAAAATTGTGTCCAGTTCTGAAATGGGCATATTCAACAATCGTATGATACTTTTTAAGTTGCAATTGCCCATGTTTTCATTTTCAACAAGATAAAAACAAATTGCAGATATAAGGTCTTTTATCATATCCATAAGAAAAGTTTTTTCAAAATCTATTTTGTTTTTTAATGCTGACAAAAGCAAATTGACCATTTTCATAACAGTTGTTTTGTCTACAATTCTATCGTTGCCGTATATATAATTAAAAGGATTATAATGATTTGAATGTTCCATATCAATCAAATTTAACACTTTGATTTTGTAGCCCTGTTCCTCAAGGAATTTACCTGTTTCTTTCAGCAGATAGCCGTTTGGGTCAGTTATTACGTATGATGTGTTTGCCTGTAAGATATTTGGCAGAACATAGTTGCGTGTTTTCCCTGTTCCCGTACTGCCAATAACACATACATTCAGATTTTTACCTGTTTGTGCAGTATCAAGTGATAATTTAACATCATCGGTCAGTATGATGTTGTTTTCACTAACTTTATCAGCAAGCTGATTGTGCTTCATTTGGTTTGTATGCTTTTTTAAAAAATTAAACATTGTTTTTCCCTTTCTGTATCATCATGACACATCTAATTTATTTTCCATAAATTGGATTAAATCTTTCTTTTGGTCAGGAGTCATCTTGCGATAATGTTTAAGCAATAACATTTCATCATTTGTCAGTGAGTTTTCTTTGTTTACATCTTGCCTTTTGATTTTACTAAGCCACTGAAACGTAACATCAAAGAACTTGGAGGCAACAGCGTCATTATTCAGAAGCACACTGCACTCTTTTATGCAGCTGTTTCTGATTGATGACAAAGTAACCTTCTTGCTTACATTACATTGCTTGCGTATCAATTCGTAGTCAAGATTTATTTGCTCATTTTCATTACCGTATTTGTTTACAAACAGAATATCGTTTTTAATAAGCCATAAATCTGTAAATTTGGCTCTAAGCTGTAAAAAGGTATCAATACATTCTGATTTTGTACAGCACACCATTTTCATTTTATCATCAATAACTGAACCGTTTACATCTTGTATACGAAGTTTTTTTAATTCAGACACCTTAAAACCACATATTATTACCATTAAACACTCTAATTTTGCACGAGCCATTGTATACTCATCTGATTCCCCAATATATCTGCAAAAATCATAAAGTCTTTTAATATCAGTATTTTGTGCAAAATTCATTTTTGCAAGTTCAAGATTATCATGTCTGTTTATATCCTGTTCAGGAGGGATATATCCCTGTTCCTGACACCAATACAGCATTGAACGCAAAGTACACAATCTACGCTTAACTGTTGCAGGAGTATATTTTTCGGTAAGATAGATGAGAAACTGTTCTGATTGATTTGTTCCAGACAGAGAAGTAATCATTGTATTACTTTCAGAAAGATATTTCCCGATTGCTTTACAATCTGCTGAAATGCTTTTGTATGTACTTTGAGGAACATTCTTTTTGTAAATGAGATATTCATTGATAATCTGAGCATTATATTCTTGAATATTCATAATCATTTTATCCTTTCTGTGTCACGGTGACACACTATAATGTCACCGTGAACTATATTTAAAAAATCTCTCTTGCTGTTTCAACGCATACATCTTCATCAATATAAATTCAGCCTTTTTTAGTTTTCCACTGAAAATAGGTTTTGCCATTATACTCATTTTTCACAGCTTTCGGCAATACAACAGTCTTTTTATCATTTGAAGTGTAGGAAATCTCTTTACCGTCAAGCAGTCTTTTCAGCTGCATTTCAGTCAGTTCTTTACCATATACTTTAGCAATATTCATACCGCATTTTCCGGTACAATAAAAACCGAATTTTCCCTTTTTGACAGGTTTTCCGCAGTTTGGACAGCTGCCGATTTCCTCAGAATTTATAGTAAAAACAGCATTTGTATCTATACTTCCATACTTCTGGCAGACTTCTTTTATAAACAAAACAATATCATTCATAAACGTTTCATCAGAATATTCTCCACGTTCAATCTGCTGTAACTGCATTTCCCAGTCAGCAGTAAGTTTGGGCGATTTCACTTCTTCAGGACAGCAGTTAATCAGGTTTACGCCTTTTTCAGTTGCAAAAATCTGCTTGCCTTTACGCTGTGCAAAACCGTGTATAACAAGTCCCTCGATAGTTGCTGCTCTTGTTGCAGGAGTTCCAAGACCTTTTTTCTCTAAATCATCATCATAATTTTCAAGTCCTGCGTGTTCCATTGCAGAAAGCAGTGTATCTTCTGTATAAGGCTTTGGAGGAGTGGTAAAATGTTCAGCTTTTCTTGCGACAACATTACTGAAAGACTGTCCCTGTGCAATATCAGGCAGCGACTTTGTATTATCTTCTTCATTTTCACTGCTGTTTTTATTTTTCATAACTGCCTTAGCACGTTCCTCAATCGCTTTCCAACCACGCTCCTTTACTGTTTTTCCGTTGGCTGTAAACAACGTATTTTCGCAGTTTACAGTAACTTTTACAGCTTCATATTTATGTGGCATTCCAGTAGCAAGCAGGAGTTGTGCAGAGATGAGCATAAGTACATTTTTCTGTTCTTCAGGTAATTTTGAAAAATCAGTTTTAGTTATTTTTTCAGTTGGCAAAATCGCATGATGTCCGGAAACTTTTTTATTATTTATACAGCGTTTAACGTCTGGAATGTATGAAATACCACTGTTGAACTCAGGAAACACACTGTAAACGTCTGATATTACTTTTGTTGCAGTCTGTTCCATATCGTCAGATAAGTACTGCGAATCAGTTCGAGGATATGTAGCTAATTTTGCTTCATAAAGTGACTGGAGAGCTTTAAGTGTTTCTTGTGCAGTATAGCCAAACTGCTTGTTTGCTTCACGCTGTAAAGTTGTCAAGTCAAAGAGTTTAGGCGGATTTGTAGTCTTTATTTCTTTTTTCAGCTCAGTTACAACAGCATTTTTTCTGTTGCATAAACTTGCAATTTTTTCAGCAGTATTTTCATCATCAATTCTTTCCGATACAGCAATAAAACTTCCACAATTCAAATCAACTGTAAAAAATTTCTGCGTTACAAAGTTTTTTACATCACTGTCACGCTTGACAATCATAGCAAGTGTTGGAGTCTGAACACGTCCAAGATTCAGACGTGTTGTGTGTCTGATGGAAAGCAGTCGTGAAATATTCATACCAACAAGCCAGTCAGCCTTTGCACGTGCAAATCCTGCTGAATACAGATTATCATACTCTGTACTGGTTTTAAGTTTTTTCATTCCATCACGGATAGCTGTTTCTTCAAGTGATGACACCCAGAGTCGCTTTACAGGCTTACGGCAACCGGCAAGTCTGTACACATAACGGAAGATACATTCGCCCTCACGGTCTGCATCGGTTGCACAGACAATTTCTGTTATATTTCTGTCGTTCATCAGTGTTTTGAGTACTTTGAACTGTGCAACACAGTCAGATTTTATCTTGAATTTCCATGTTTCAGGCAACATTGGAAGCTGTTCAAAACTCCATGTTCCTGACCACTGTTCGCCGTAATCGTCAGGCATATACAATCCAACAAGATGTCCGAAACACCATGAAACAATGTAGCCATTGCCTTCCATATAGCCGTTTTTCTTTGTTGTTGTGCCGAGTACAGGGCAAATCGCCTTTGCTACACTCGGCTTTTCTGCTATTACTAATTTCATTCTTTCAAGTCCTTTCATTTTTGACAGATTTTATAAAAAATGTTATAATAACATTATTATTTAATTTTTGAGGTGAATTTAATGTCCATATTTGATATAAGTATCTTAAATAACATTTCTTTTCATAATCAGTTTAGTTGTGGTGATGTTACAGTTTTTGGTTCTTTGATTGACTATCCTAACAAAGTAGCATTTGATTTGTATGCCTATAAAGGAAATTTAACCCAAAAACAATTAGCTCGAAACATTGCTGTTATATATACTCAAATCAAAGATAATTTTATTTATATTATAGATTCTTTTTCTCAAACAGAAGATTCTAAAAACGGGAGAAAAA
>WFLZ01000304.1 GCA_009177225.1 Clostridia bacterium | reverse complement strand
TCCGAAAGAAAAAATAGCATATATCGACGAAACAGGCATAGATTCATGTATTTACCGTGAGTATGGATATGCACCCCGTGGGCAGAAAGTTTATGATAAAATACCGAGAAGAAAATTCCAGAGAACCAATATAATTGCTGCAAAACTTGGAAATGAAATAATTGCACCAATGCAGTACAACTCAAAAATGGATTCAGCACTTTTTGAAATGTGGTTTGAAAAGTGCCTGCTGCCGTATCTTGAAGAAGATATCGCTATTGTTATGGACAATGATCTTTTCACCGTAAAAAGCAGCTTTATCAGATATACAGTAAATATGGGTTCAACCTTATTTTTCTTCCGCCATATTCTCCTGAACTGAATCCCATTGAAAAACACTGGTATGTTTTAAAACGTAGAATAAAAGCATTTCTGCGTTATCACTTATCTTTAAATGATTCCATTCACTATGCTTTTCTATGTCCTTGTAGTTTCGTTTATAAGTAGAATAACTATATCAGAAAACATTTAGGTTGTTGGGTTTGGTGGATTCGATAACGCTGTAGCATTTTGCACTCACCTCAGCGCCTTTGTCAGTATCGGAGAACAACCAGTTCCTTACGTACGATGACAAAAGGTTTTACAGCTCTTTCCACACAAAGTCTGCATCGAAAAGAAAATAGCTGAATTAAAAAAGTAATATAAATAAGAAATCCCCTCATATCTGAACAATTATATTTGGATATGAAGGTGCTTTTCATTATAATGAAATTTCATTATAATTGTAGTTTTGATATATATCATTATTAGAATAATAAATAATATTATACTTTATTTATAGACCACTTTTTGGAAGAATCTTTCACTTGACCCCAATCTTGACCCCAAAAAAGTTGCTCACAGTGCGTACGTTGAGTAACGCAGAATTTTGAAAATAGCGTAAAATAGATGTATTTCAACGCAATGCGTAGGCTGAGAAACATCAAAAATCCCTATGTAAATCCCTCATAACCCGAAGGTCGTTGGTTCAAATCCAGCCGCCGCAACCAAAATTTTAGCACTATATTGCAAAATATAGTGCTATTTTTATTTGCCTATATTTCGTGATTTACGGCAATCTAACGTGCTGAATGATTTGGTTTTAGAATTATATTGTGGGTAATTATTTCTTTCTGTTATATAGATTCATTTGGTGAAATACATCAACCGTACATCAACCAGAAAAAATTTAGATTGTACATCAAAAAATTAATCGAATTCTTTCACATTATTTCTTGACCTTTTAAATCAAAAGTTATATAATATATTATGGAGGATAAAAAAGACAGCCTCCTAGGAGACTGTCTTTGCTTTAATCCTTTGCTTCTTAATCAGTATCTATAACAGTTGCTGAGACTGAATCATCAGGAAGATTGATGGTTATATTGCGGCTACGGTTTATATAGAGACTGGTTTTACAATCGCTGTTTTTGATAATATATTTATCAATTTCGGCGTTGGCAACCTTTTGTTCTTCCAAAAAAATTGGGGAATTATTCATGGCTTCTATGACTTGATTGAACTGATTCATTGATGTGACGTTAATTGTTATGTTGTCACTGTAGTTCAGATAACACGGATAAGGCGAATTTGGAGTATACTGAGGTGGAGTAGGTGTATACGGAAGAGGCGGTATGTAAGGCGATTGTACAGGCATACAGCCATTATTTGAGTATGTATAGTCATTATCGTTTTTCATAGTTACCCCCGTTGTTACTATTTTAAATTTTGGCTTCTTTTGATTATTGCCATAAAGCAATTCATTCTCATAATAATCAAGTTCGATATTGAATCTTGTTTCAGGTTTATCGTCAGTGATTTCAAGAAAGTTAAATCCTTTGTCGAAACCATTTTCACTTGGAATCCTTAATTCCGTAGGGTGAGTTTTAATAATATCGAAATCATATTCTCCGAGTACATGATTGCAATAATTTTTAAAGCTGTTAAGGTCAGCTGGACCTTGGGAAAACTTTTTGCCGTCTTTATAAGAAACGGAATTCATAACAAAGTGAATATGACGAATATCAGAATCCTTATGCAGAGCGAAAACAGATTGAAATCTTTGAAAGTGACCTGCAATACGTTCAGCAATCTCCANATANTTTTCGTNGGTAATTNTNTTGTTNTCTGGCGTTAAGGAAATAACAAAATGTTCATATTGTTTTCCGTTGGTTTTATGGTTGATTTTTTTTACGGCCTTGAAATCACGGATGACTCTTTTAGCAGAGCATCCGTATGTTCCGATGTATTTTGAATCGTTAGTTTTATAAGATTCTGTAATGTATTCTATCACTTTTTCCATATCATCGGAACTGTTGTTTTTATCGTTGATAAATTTAGCTAAAGACATATCAATCATTCTCACTTTCATTATCGAAGGAATGGATATCTGTAAGCTGTTCTGTNATTANGTCAAATTTCTCGTTCGTTTCATCAAGTACTGACAGAAGTTTNTTTTCNAGTTNTGTAGTAATGTCTTTACCTCTGAGAGACCTTTCAATCAAGGTACTGATTTCGATAAGTGACCTGGCTATATATCCGCCCTTATCAAGAACAATAATGCTATTTTCGGCAAGAGATACCGTTCTGATATACTCACTTGTAGTCATGCTGGCTTGTAAAGCACGAAGTTCAATTTTCTTCTTGATTTCGGGAGATACTTTTATCTGTATCGTAGTTGTTTTTGTTTTTTCCATAATTATTTGCCTCCATATTGTTTCAGTAAGAAATATTAACAGTTCTCTCAGCCTGTTACCAGACTGAGAGAGAGTTATGTGTTAATTAAGTGGCATTCGCTACCTTAATGTCATGGTCATTACCTTTGCTAATCTTGTTACAATTATCATTACTTTCATTACTCATACTTGTTTTGAGCTTAATCCCGTGGAAGCCATTAACGTATGAATTGCCGTAAGGTACTTTTTTATAAACAATACCTTTGATATTGTATTTAACCTTGTCGAAGAAAGTATTTTTACCTATAGGCTCAATAGCATTAATATCACACCAATACAGATAATTCCTTTGAAGTTCTACTGAGCTTATAGTTCCGTTTTCGTCAATCTCACAGCAGTCATTAACGAATGACTCTATCATGTGAATTTTTTTCTTCTCCTGCTCCAGAACTTTCTTGGATTCTTCCGACATATTGAAATCATAGTCTGAGTTTATAAAGTTATTAAGATTGTCCACGGCAAGAGAAATAATAGAATCTGCTTCAGATAAAAGTCTTTCAGAAAATTTAGGGTTAGGCTTACCGTCATAACCTTTGATTTTTACTATGATAAGTCTGTTAAGAGTTGCATCGTCAGCATTTTTGAATTTTGGAAATTCATTAGATGCTGCTACACAAAATACTCTTGGTGTTACCGATATTTC
>WFLZ01000099.1 GCA_009177225.1 Clostridia bacterium | reverse complement strand
ATACCGTTGAATTGCTTCATTCTGTAATTCCGGATGCTTTTTCGGCGGTTTCTATTTCTGATATTTCAGGTTGGTTTTCTGCTTCTGGATACTCTTTATCTTAAGTGGAATTGCTGTAATGATGGAGGTTTAAAAAATGAGCGTAGTAATTGTAGGCGGTAATGACTGTATGATTAGAAAGTATAAAGAACTTTGTGAACAGTATAAATGCAGTGCCAAAGTTTTTACTCATATGAAAACAGACCTTAAAAGAAAAATCGGCACTCCCGACCTGCTTGTATTATTTACAGGTACTATGTCTCATAAAATGGCACGGTGTGCTATAAATGAAACAAAAGGACTTCCCACACTTATTGAGCGTTCACATTCAAGTTCTGTTTCAGCACTGAAGAATATTCTTGAAATGCACGTCAGATAATAAGTAAAAAATATATAAATAATTTGTTGAAAAAGTCCTGTCAAGCAGGATTTTTTTTATGAATATTTAGTGAAAAGACTTGAAATTTATGTATGCAATTGTTATAATTTAACTATCATAAATATAAAACGGAGTGTTATTTATGTTGTATGCGAAATCAAGATATATTTTTCTGACTGCATTTACGGCAATTTCATTAGTGGCTTGTGGTAAAGTCGAAGAATTCCCCGATGTTCAGAAACCGGAGCAGGAATTAATGTTTCTTTTAAAATATGATAACTGGTCAGAAGAGGAAATACATTCAGCAACGTTGATTACTACGGACGGAAAGCGTATAAAAGTACCGGACGACATTCTGGGCAAAGATGGAAATATGTCGGAAAACTGGGCAGAACAGTTAATAGAGTTATCGGAGGATACACTTGTCGAAAGTACAATACCAGAAGAAGACCTTGCTGTAATGTATGATTTTGTAAACAGTGCAGATATACCGAGCGTTCCCGTTTNCAAGGAATACGGCGAANANGTTTATGNTGTCGGATTTAATANATTATATCTTCTGNAAAAAACAGATGGTGTTTATACACAGCAGAAATTATGTGTTTCCGGACAGACCAACGAATATATTGATAACGATAAAGTTATAGATTTCTGCAACTTTATGAAGGAAAAGCAGTACTATATAATGTACTGGTAAATAATCAAAGGAGAGTTTTAAAAATGAAGACACTTGACTGGAACAGATACCTTGAGACAGCAGAAAAAACTGTTGNNGAAGNTGTTGTTATGTNAAAAAACGAANACAATGNACTNCCNCTGAAAAAAGACAAAACTGTTTCTGTGTTCGGACGTATTCAGCTTCATTACTATAAAAGTGGTACAGGTTCGGGCGGTATGGTCAACGTTTCAAAGGTTACGGGAATAGTTGACGGACTTCTTGAAGCAGGTGTAAAAATAAATCAAGAACTGCTTGAAATTTACAGAAAGTGGGACGAAAAAAATCCGTATGACCTCGGCGACGGTTGGGGAAGTGAGCCGTGGTCGCAGGAGGAAATGTCTCTTGACGACGAAATGGTTAAAAATGCGTCTGAAAAAAGTGAAACGGCTATTATAATAATCGGACGTACCGCAGGAGAAGAAAATGACTCACGTCTTGAGGGCGGTTCGTATCTTCTCACCGACAAGGAAAATGACACGATTGAAAAGGTGAGAAAAGCATTCAGTAAAGTAATCGTTCTGCTGAATGTCGGCGGTATTATTGATATGTCTTTTATGGACAAGTATAATCCGGATTCTGTTCTTTACGTATGGCAGGGCGGTATGACAGGCGGAACAGGTACGGCAGACGTTCTTACCGGAAAAGTAAGTCCGTGCGGAAAACTTCCTGATACTATCCCCTATGAAATAAGCGACTGCCCGTCTGACAGTAATTTCGGCGGTAAGGAAAGAAATTTCTACTGCGAAGATATTTATGTGGGATACCGCTGGTTTGAAACGTTCGCAAAGGACAAAGTGCGTTATCCTTTTGGCTACGGTCTTTCATATACCGATTTTAAGATATCACCCTACAGACATATTTATAGCGATGATTCTATTGTTTTCTGTGTAGAAGTAACCAACACCGGAAGTTACAGCGGTAAGGAAGTTGTGCAGGTATATTGTGAACAGCCACAAGGTCAGCTCGGAAAGCCTGCAAAAGTATTGTGCGGATTCGCAAAGACAAAAACCCTTGCACCGAATCAGTCACAGATTCTTGAAATAAATGTAAATTATTATGATATCGCATCTTATGACGATTCAGGCGTTACGGGTCATAGATTCTGTTGGGTTCTCGAAAAGGGCAACTATAAATTCCTTGTCGGAAACAGCGTTAGAAACTTAAAAGTCGCAACGGAATATATAACTACAAAAACAAAAGTTTTGTTTGAGTGTTCACAGGCAATGTCACCCGTTATTCCTTTCAGGAGAATTAAGACTGCTATGACATCAAAAGAATTTATTCCCGAAACAGAGGACGTGCCGTTAAACCAAACTGACGAACCGCAAAGACGGCTTGAAAATCTTCCGGAGGAAATTTCCTGCACGGGCGACAGAGGTATAAAGCTTGTGGACGTTAAAAACGGCAGAAACACTATGGAGGAATTTATTGCACAATTTTCGGATTATGACCTTTCGTGTATAATTCGTGGCGAGGGTATGGGAAGTCCGAGAGTTACGGCAGGTACGGCTTCTGCGTTCGGCGGTGTATCGGATAATCTTGTTAATTTCGGAATACCTGCCGGCTGTTGTTCTGACGGACCGTCAGGAATGAGACTTGACTGTGGTACAAAAGCTTTCAGTCTGCCGAATGGTACAATGATAGCATCTACTTTCAACCGTGAACTTGTAAAAGAACTTTTTGAATTTACAGGTCTTGAAATGACTGCGAATAAGGTTGATTGTCTGCTTGGTCCGGGAATGAATATACACCGTCATACCCTCAACGGAAGAAATTTCGAGTATTTTTCTGAAGACCCTTTCCTTACCGGTTCAATGGCTTCTGCCGAACTTGACGGACTGCACAATTCCGGAGTTACCGGAACTATAAAGCATTTCTGCGGAAACAATCAGGAAACAAACCGTCATTTTATTGACGATGTTGTTTCGGAACGTGCTTNGCGTGAANTCTATCTCNAAGGTNTTGAAATTGCAGTAAAGTCCGGAAAAACCGNCAGCATTATGACAACNTACGGTTCTGTGANTGGTTTATGNACGGCAGGTAATTTTGACCTCAACACAACTATTCTCCGCAATGAATGGGGATTCAACGGCTTCACAATGACGGACTGGTGGGCAAATATAAATGTTCGTGGCGGTGAACCGAACAAAACAGACTTTGCGTCAATGGCGATTGCACAGAATGATATTTATATGGTATGTGCAGACGGTGCGTCAGGTGACGACAACACGCTTGAAGAACTGGAAAAGGGCAGACTGAAAAGATGTGAACTGCAAAGGAATGCAATGAATATATGTCGTTTCCTTATGAATACGAACGCTATGAAAAGACTTTGCGGTGAGGGCGAGAAAATTGAAATAATAAACCGTCCCGAAGATGAAAATGCGGACGATTCTCCTGTAGTTTTCTATGAAGTGGATAAGGAATTTAAGCTTGACCTGAGTGAAGTAAAAGCCGAAAAGGGCAGTAATTACAGTTTTGCACTTATTCTGAACAATGCTGGCTGGTATGATATTAAAATCACTGCTTCATCAAATCAAAGTGAACTTGCACAGATTCCGTTGACTCTCTTTGCGATGGGTACGGCAAGCGGTACTTTCACATGGAACGGTACAGGCGGTAAACCCATATCATATTCAAAGGAAATTCCTATGTTTTCACGTTTTACGGCAATACGCCTTTATTTCGCACAGAACGGTCTTGACCTGCACAGCATTGAATTTAAACTTACAAGACTGGTAGAAGATATAAGCAGCGTTGCTTTCAGGCAGGAGGATTGATTCTATGAATATACAGATTTTCGGCACTAAAAAGTGTTCCGATACAAGAAAGGCTGAACGGTGGTTCAAGGAACGCCGTATTAAATATCAGTCAATCGACATGAAAGAAAAAGGTATGAGCAGGGGAGAATTTAACAGCATAAAACAGTCAGTCGGCGGTCTGGATTTTATGATTGACGAAAACTGCAAAGACAAGGATTTGCTTACGCTGATTAAGTATCTTTCAGACAGTGACAGGGAAGAAAAGATTTTTGAGAATCAGCAGATTCTGAAAACTCCTGTTGTCCGCAACGGAAAAAAGGCAACTGTCGGCTATTGTCCGGACGTTTGGAAGGACTGGGAATAGATTAAAATAAAAAATTATGAAATTTTGCGGAAAATTTTCTGAAAAACCGTGCAATTTTTATCATAATATGTTATAATTATTGTGCATATAATTTTTGAATTACTCAGTTATGAAAGGAGCTAATATTTATGGGACTTATTCAGGCTGCTGTTGTGGCAACAGCATCAACCCTCGGCGACACTTGGAAGGAATTTTTTTATTGTGACGCAATTCCTGCCGACGTTCTTGTTGTAAAGGGCAAAAAGAGAACAGGTTTGTTTTCATCAAACAAAGGAAATGACAATATAATCACAAACGGAAGTTCTATCGCTGTAAGTGACGGACAGTGTATGATTATTGTTGACCAGGGTCAAGTGGTGGAAATATGTGCTGTTCCCGGTGAATATACTTATGATATGTCAACAGAACCCAGTCTTTTCGGCGGAAGTCTCGGAAGTGACATCAAGGAGACTTTCAAGACAATAGGAAAGCGTATCGCTTATGGCGGAGATACTGCACATGACCAGCGAATCTATTATTTCAATATCAAGGAACTTACAGACAATAAATTTGGTACTCAGAATCCGGTGCCGTTCAGAATGACTTATGAGGATATCGGCAGAAACTTTACTGTAGGTGTACGCTGTAACGGCGTTTTCTCGTATAAAATAAGCGACCCGTTGCTTTTCTATACGAATGTGTGCGGAAATGTTTCAAATGCTTACACCCGTGCAAATATCGACCAGCAGTTAAAGTCCGAGTTTCTCAGTGCATTGAATCCGGCATTTGCGAAAATTTCGGCTTCTGGTATCAGATATGACGAACTGCCGGCACATACTATGGAACTTTCCGACGCTATGGACAGTGTTCTTTCTCCTAAGTGGAACGAAAAAAGAGGTCTTGAAATCGTTTCCGTTGCGATTAATTCCGTTACTATTTCAAAGGACGACGAGGAAAGAATTAAGAAGTTTGAAGATACGGCTTGGAACAGAAATGCTTCAAATGCTGCGGCAATGCTCGTAAATGCTCAGGCTAACGCTATGACAACGGCTGCCGGAAATGCCGGCGGTGCGGCTATGGGATTCTATGGAATGAATATGGCTCAGCAGGCAGGTGGTCTTAATGCTCAGTCACTTTTCCAGATGGGGTCACAGCAGAATAATGCAAACTCGTGGAAATGTTCCTGTGGTACTGATAATACAGGAAGATTCTGTGCAAACTGCGGAAGTCCGAAACCAACTGTATCAGGTTCATGGAAATGTTCCTGCGGTGCGGAAAATACGGGCAAGTTCTGTGCGAACTGCGGAAATCCGAAACCTACTGTATCAGGTTCATGGAAATGCTCCTGCGGTACGGAAAATACAGGTAAATTCTGTGCTGAATGCGGAAGTCCGAAACCAGCAGGCAATCTGGTTTACTGCTGTGACAAATGTGGCTGGAAACCGTCAGACTCTGCAAATGTACCGAAATTCTGCCCAGAATGTGGCGACCCGTTCGACAGTAAAGACATTGTAAAGTAAATATATTCAGAACGGTGCAGTATTTTTGTACTGCATCGTTTTTGTATAAATTTGACAAAATATTATATATGATAGAAACTTTCACGGTTCAGACCGCACATCTGCTTTTCTGAAACGTCAAGTATAATAGAGGTATGTTTATTTGTGTCGGTTGACAAACTGTTATTTTTAATATATAATATTATTATGGGTTTTCTGACCCTCAAAAACAGATTTGAGTTTATTTTAAAATATTATATTTTGGAGGAAAAAATTATGTGCGGAATAGTCGGCTTTACAGGCAGTAAACAGGCTGCCCCGATTCTGCTTGACGGTCTTTCAAAGCTTGAATACAGAGGCTATGACTCGGCAGGTATTGCAGTACGTGACGGCAAAGATGAAACAGAAGTTGTAAAAACAAAGGGAAAGCTCAAAGTTCTCAAAGAAATGACAAACGATGGTGAGGCTGTAAAAGGCTGTTGTGGTATCGGTCATACAAGATGGGCAACACATGGAGAGCCGTCCGTTCTTAACGCTCACCCTCATTGCAGTGACGACGAAAGCGTTATATGCGTTCACAACGGTATTATAGAAAATTATCAGGAACTCAGGGAAAAACTCTCAAAGAGTGGATATACTTTCAAGTCGCAGACTGATACGGAAGTTGCTGTCAAGCTTATAGATTACTACTATAAAAAGTATAATCTCGGACCTGTTGACTCAATCGCCCGTGCAATGATAAGAATAAGAGGGTCATATGCACTTGCCGTTATGTTCAGCGACAGTCCGGAAGAAATCTATACGGCACGTAAGGAAAGCCCTATGATTATAGGTATAGCAGACGGCGAAACATATGTTGCGTCTGACGTTCCTGCTATTCTTAAATATACAAGAGACGTTTACTATATCGGCAATATGGAAATCGCAAAGCTTGAAAAGGGAAAAGTTACTTTCTATAATATTGACCGTGAGGAAATCGAAAAGGAACTTACAGAAATCAAGTGGGACGCTGAATCCGCTGAAAAAGGCGGTTATGAACACTTCATTCTGAAAGAAATTTATGAACAGCCCAAAGTTGTACGTGATACAATAAATTCCGTTGTAAAGGACGGCAGGATAGATTTCAGCGAAGTAGGTCTTACAGACGATGAAATAAAAAATTTGAATAAGGTTTATGTCGTTGCGTGCGGTTCGGCTTATTATGTAGGAATGGCGGTTCAGTACGTAATGGAAGAACTTACCTCGCTTTCTGTAAGAGTTGAACTTGCCTCTGAGTTCAGATACAGAAAAATGAAACTTGCCGAAAACAGCCTTGTTATAATTATAAGCCAGTCGGGAGAAACAGCAGACAGTCTTGCGGCACTTCGTCAGGCAAAAAAGTGTGGTGTGAAAACTCTTGGAATTGTAAACGTTGTAGGCTCGTCAATTGCCCGTGAAGCAGACAATGTTTTCTATACTCTTGCAGGTCCTGAAATTTCAGTTGCTACAACAAAGGCTTACAGTACACAGCTGATAGCAGGATACCTGCTTGCCATGAAATTTGCAGTTGCAAGAGAGGAAATCACTTCGGAATACTGTAATGAAATGATTGACGAACTATATACGATTCCCGAAAAAATCGAAAAGATTCTTGACGATAAGGAAAGAATACAGTGGTTTGCCAATAAGCTTGCCAATGCTAAGGACGCTTTCTTTATCGGACGTGGTATCGACTATGCTATAAGCCTTGAGGGAAGTCTCAAAATGAAAGAACTCAGCTATATTCATTCAGAAGCCTATGCTGCCGGAGAACTCAAACACGGACCTATCAGTCTTATTGAGGACGGTATACTTGTTATAAGCGTACTTACTCAGCCCGATTTGTACGAAAAAACTGTAAGCAATATGGTTGAAGTAAAGAGCCGTGGTGCATCGCTTATGGGACTTACGACTTACGGAAACTATAACATGGAAGATACTGCGGACTTTACTGTATATATTCCGCAGACCAATTCGCTTTTTGCAGGAAGTCTTTCTGTTATTCCTCTCCAGCTTTTGGGATATTATGTGTCTGTTGCAAAGGGTTATGACGTTGACAAGCCCAGAAATCTCGCAAAGAGCGTTACAGTAGAATAATTAACGATTCTGTCGGGGGAAACTCCGGCAGATTGTCTTTTGAAAGGGGTACAGAAAATGAGTGATAATTATGAAATGTCGGTAACAGAGCAAGGAAATCCGGCTAAACCGCAGGGGACAGCCGGTGAAGAAATGCTTAACAGAATGAACGCATCCCACTATTCCGTGACAGGCTGGGCGTTGGGATTTTTCGAGTTTTCGGGAAATGAAAATGTTCTTGACATAGGCTGCGGAGGCGGTGAAACTCTCAGACGAATGTCGGAAAAAATAAACAGTGGACATCTTACAGGCGTTGACTATTCAGCGGTTTCCGTAAAGATGAGCAGTGAACACAATGCAGAAAGTATTTCTGACGGAAAAATGGACATAGTTGAAGCGTCCGTCGAAAATCTGCCGTTTGATGATAATTCTTTTGACAAGATAATAACGGTGGAAAGCTTTTACTTCTGGAATAATCCTCCGGAGAATCTGAAAGAAGTTTACAGGGTTCTCGCTGAAAACGGAACGTTCCTTATTGTTGCGGACATATACGGCGGTGCGGAACTTTCAGACAGCGAAATCGAAAATATCAGAAAGTACAATCTTTTTAATCCGACACCTGACGAGTTTGAGAATCTTCTTAAAAATGCAGGATTTATTGATGTGAAAATTCATATAAAAACCGGTACAAACTGGATTTGTGCAGAGGGAAGAAAATAAGAAAAATCCTGAGAATTTTTTTAAAGTTCTCAGGATTTTTTAAATCAGTATTTATTGGTAAAATAATTGTAAAATTCATATTCTTCATCTGTGGTAGTGTTCCGGTCAATGAAATTCTGTAATTCTTGTTTCATGGAGTTGTATATTTCTTGATAGTTGCTGCCACAGTAGACTGTATGAACCATTGCACCATAAACACCACAGGTTATTTCATAACGTTGAGGATATTTTTCAAGCGTTATCCGGCAGGAATTTTTGTATACTTCGTCTTTNAGAATATTATTTTTTTCGTTGTCAATGTTGATATTTTCCCACATTATAATAACCTCTCTATAATATTTCCATTAAACTGTTGTATTTTTTTATCAGAACTGTTTNAAATGGCATATCTTTACTNGCTTTNANTTATTTNATACCGGAAAAATATATTGTCTTTCAGTCTGGCAAGGTATTGTTTATTGACTATTATTATTTTCTTTCTTCCTAATATGTCATGGCGTGTAACTATAATTTCGTTGTCGTTTACGTCCTGTAAGTCGTCGAAAATCTCATAGTTTTCGGGATGCCAGTGTCCCTGCGAAAAAGCTTTTCCGTTAATATCAATATAATATTCAGCAATATACCCTTCATCATTAAAAGCATTATGAAGTATAATATTAAGTAAAATATGTTTTGTAACGTGCCAGACTATGATATTATTTTCTATTGAAAAAGTACCTCTGAAATTATTTTCATGACATTTCTGAATCAGTTCTTCGTTTGTTTCGGGAATATACATTATAAAATTTCCTCAGAATATTCCATCAGAATTTCAGAAACTGCATACAGTAGCTTTTCCGGAAATCTTGACCCTGTTATTTTCAGTTACTTCAGAATAGAGTATACCGGTTCTTTCCGATGCCTGATATGCTGTTATTTTTTTCTTTCCGAGTTTTTTCGCCCAGTATGGAACAATCATACAGTGCGTTGAACCTGTAACAGCATCTTCGGGTACGTTCATTTTTGGTGCAAAAATCCGTGACACGCAGTCATATTCCTGACTTTTGGCTGTTACGGCAACACCTAAGCCGTCCAGTTTTTTCAGCAGTTCCATATTGATTTTAAGATTTTTTACGTCAGATTCGGAATTTACCACAAGCATTAAATCTCTGTCAATGTATGCTTCTGACGGTCTGACACCTATTGCTTCGGTCATATCTTCTGTTACGGGGATTTCGTTCAGCGAATATGCCGGAAAATCCATCTCATAGACATCATCATTAACTTTTACTGAAAATTTTCCCGACATTGTATTAAACGTGATAATATTACTGTTTGTATCATAAAAACGTTTTATTGTATATGCGGTGGCAAGGGTAGCGTGTCCGCAGAAGTCTATTTCTCCGGCAGGAGTAAACCAGCGTAAATGATAACTGTTGCTGTTTTTTACAGCAAAAGCGGTTTCGGAGAGATTATTTTCCATTGCAATATTTTTCATAAAGTCGTCGGAAATCCATTTTTTTAGAATACATACGCCGGCAGGATTTCCCGAAAAATTCTTATCTGTAAATGCGTCAACAATATACTGTTTCATTGTGCCTGCTCCTTACATTTGTTCATAGATGTCTGTTCAGTTTTCTCCGTGTACGTCCTCTGCAAATTCTTCAAGGTTGAATTTAAGGTCTGCAAGAAATTCGTCAAAATCTTCTTTTATATCTGTTAGTTAATATTACCCTCACTTTTTGTTAAATTTTTAATTATTTAAACGGAATACACGGGAAATTGTCA
This sequence comes from Clostridia bacterium, assembly GCA_009177225.1. GTDB lineage: Bacteria > Bacillota > Clostridia > Oscillospirales > Ruminococcaceae > Ruminococcus. Next base: position 30,588 of record WFLZ01000099.1, on the reverse strand, counting down.
GAAGCGTCCCCGACTGCAAAGCCGAGAATTTCAGAAGCCTGTTTGAAGAAACGATTAATAAGCCTGTTCCATTGTTTGTCGGGGATTTGGTTTTCTTCACTGTCTTCATAAAATTGAAGTCCCCCAGGTTCTACACTACATACAATGCCGTAAGTGTCCAGTTCTTCTATAAGCGGAACAAGTCTGTTCCACAGATTATCCGGAATAGTATAGTGAATATTAAGTGTTATATCATGAAACATGATATTATTCTCCTGATTATTCTGATTTCTCAATATTTGACCTTACAGGTGTTGTATCAAGGTATGTAAAAAGCTGATTAAGCAGGTCATAATAACACTGTGTTGCAAGATGTATACCGTCGCCGCCTGTGTTTTCATATTGGAGAGCATTTGTGGCAGGGTCTGCAACTACGGAATAAGCGTCAAAGTAATATACATGGTTTGAATTGAGTTCCGATATCATGTTTTTAAGAGCGGTATTGAATGACTGAATAGTATAGTTGCTTGCAAATTCCGAGTCGTCCGTAACGGGTGTAATTCCTGCAACGACAATATTTATATCAGGGACTTGCTCACGTATTCTGTTTATTGCAATACGGTATCTTTCGGCAAATTCTTCCGCAGTGGAAACATTTACGTCGTTCATACCCATTGACATATAAAGCAGACTCGGCTGGAGATATCCCACTGTGTCGATAAGTCCGAGACCTGTGCTGAATGTGAAATAATCAAGATTCCACATGGAAACTGATTCTGTTGCTATATTACGTTCTGACGGAACAAGTCCGTATGCGTTGAATCCGTAAGCGATTGAATCTCCTGCTATGGTAAGCCGTTGCTGATAAAATGCACTGTTCGGGGAATCGCCGTATGATGTTCCGACAGAAGATGAAATAGNTGCTGTTGTAGCTNNTGNNGTTTCTGAGGNATTTTCTGNGTTTGTTGTATTTTCGCCGTTTGTTTCAGATGTATCTGTTGCAGTTGTTGTTTTTCTTANTTCGGGAGGCCATACGTCANAATGTGTCGTANGCGNTTTGGTAACTTCTGCCTGCGTACCCATCGGAACATTAANTGTCCTTGTTTCAGACCTGCTGACTTCTTCCGGTANAGTGNTTGTTGTCTGCATTGCTGTTGCGGAGGCAGACATTTGTAAAGGCAAAGTGGTTGTAACCGTCTGTAATGCTTCTGGGGAGTTTGTGTCTGAAGTCTGACTGTTGTCAGCTATAACGGGTACATCTTCTTCATGCGGTTCGTCACTGCCCTGACAAGATGTGCATATAAGCGTTACTCCAAAAGCTGACCCTGCAATGAATAACGGAATCACTCTTTTTTTGATTTTATCAAGAAAACTTTTTTTCATAAACTTACTTCCTTTTAATGATATTTTGATTTATTTCAGTCTGTATTTTGCAACAGTTATATTCTATCACATTATATAATAAAAGTAAAGACGAAAACAATAAATTATCCAAATATTAATTAATACTTGACAATTATGAAATATAGTATTATAATATTATTGTACAAATTTTAAGAATCGGAGCTGAAATATATGAATAATGTGAAAATCACTGATTTGTATGATTTAAGTCATACTGCGTCGGCTGATTATCTCAGTAAGTTTACATACCCGTGGGAAGCTCTTAAGGGCATAAGTGAATTTATTATTGAACTTGGAAAAACTCTCCCCCGTGACGAGTATGACAATCCCTTTGAAAACGTATGGATTCACAAGACTGCTAATGTTTATCCGACTGCTTATATAGGTTCACCGTGTATTATCGGTGCGGAAACAGAAGTCCGTCACTGTGCCTTTATACGTGGAAGTGCATTGGTCGGTAAAAACTGTGTTATAGGAAATTCTGTGGAACTGAAAAACGTCATTATTTTCGACAACGTTCAGACACCCCACTATAACTATGTAGGCGACAGTATTTTAGGTTATAAGTCGCATATGGGAGCAGGTTCTATTACGTCTAATGTAAAGTCCGACAAGACAAACGTTGTTATAAAGTCCGGCAGTGAAACTCTTGAAACAGGAATAAAGAAAATCGGTGCTATGGTCGGAGACTATGTAGAAGTAGGCTGTAACAGTGTTCTCAATCCCGGCACTGTAGTTGGTCGCAACTCAAACATATACCCGACAAGCTGTGTGCGTGGAGTGATTCCCGAAAACAGCATTTACAAAAAAGATGATACAATAATTTCCAAGGAATAACAAAAAAGCCCGAGAATTAAAGACGGTCGCTCATAAAGAAGTTTTCGCCATAGCACTTATGATTTTCAGTCAAAAGTGCTATGGCGTTTCTATTGACAATGTAACGGCTTTGATGTATAATTATTACAAAGATAAATTGGAATATAATCGAATATCTTTTTGTGATAATGGAGAAAATAAAATGGGAAATATAATCGCTTTTAATACCAAAGGATATGCAGAGAACGATTCGTTCTCTATGTCTAACGGACTTACAGATGTACTGATCGACTATTTACTTGTCAGCGGTTCTGAACTGGCTGATTCCGAAAGTGAAAAAAGAATGATTGCTTTTCTGTCTGAAAAACAGCAATGGATAATCGGAATTGGAACAGTCGGATTTGAGATTATTGAAATGCCGTGGCATAGAGATTCTTTTGAAGCAGACAAATCGTTTTTATTAAAAGTAATAGAGTATGCACGAGAATTAACATTACAAGAAAGTGTTTGGGATAAACTTGGATATAAGCCAAATAAAGAAAATATTGACTATGCGTTGAATGGCTTTAATGCACTAATAAATCGAATGACAGTAAATGATATTGATGACAACAATTTGCAGGAATGGCTCTATGACAGAGAGAAAGATGATCCTNTTTACTGTGGNTGTCCGAAATGTCCAAAACACGGTTTGCTTATGTCATNTTTGGGTTGCAAATNGTGTAATGAGAGCAAGTAAATTCTGATTTATACGAATAATTGAATATTAACAATAAGCCCCGAAGCAGTTAATAATTGCTTCGAGGCTTAAACTTCTATATGGGTATTGACCTAATTTTCTCGGGCTTTTGTTTCGTGTTTGAGTTTTCCGGAGTACCTGCGTTGATACTTTATACGGAGATTATCTTTTCTGTAACTGTCAAATTGAACTTTTTCGCTGAAAAAAGCCTCAGACGGCGTGGCAGGTCTTTTTGAACAGTATGGACATAGAGGGTCTCCGCAGGCTTCTTCAAGCCATTCATCACAGAAAAGACAGCATTCAGCGTCAAACCTGTCATAATAGAATGTATTGTTTCCGTTGCACTTCTTACATACTGAAAATAACATTGTGCCGTATCTGCTTAATTTTCTGATTCGTGCCTTGTATTGCCTGTAACGTTTTCCATTTTTCATTTTATCACCTTTATTCTGAATGGGTGGTTTTCACCGATATTTTTTGTATTTTTTAATTTCCGCATACGTNAANTGNTGTCCNTTTCAATATTATTTTCTGTAATACTCACGTCAATCCAGCACGGATAATAGCCCTCAAGTATAGTGAATAGACCTATCATGCCTTTAAATGTACATTTTCTTGTTTCAGGAAGTATAACAAGTCTCATAATGTCGTCACAAGAATTATAGGGTTTGTTTTTTTCAATTACAGGATTGACAATATAAATACGTTTTTCATAATCGTCTACACCTGTTTCATGCAGAATATTTATACAATGCTGTCTGAAATCGTTATTATTCATATTAATCTCCTGTATGGCTGTTCATGTCTGACTGGACATATAATATATACTCGTCCAGTGTTTCAGCATCGAACCAACCGCTTTTTTGTTAATTTCATAAAGTTTTTCATAACCATAATAGTTAATTAGAAATTCCCAGCCGGATTTTGTGATATACGCTTCAAGAATCTGACAGTAATCAAAAAGTTCCTCGACTTTTGAGGGATTCGTTAAATCATTTTTTGTATATTCCGTAAAATTATGATTATCGAAAAAAGGATAGTAATAATAAGCAAGCATAAAAATACTCCTATCTGTAGCCATAAATGCAGTATATATCGTTTTGATTTTCGTAAGGAATATTATATTTTCTTAGAATATTTTCAAGTTCACTGCTTGCGTCAATGACTTCTGGTTCAATAAGATATCCTCTGTGTTTCAGAAATCGTGGATTGATTTTCAGCCATTCTATCGCAAAACCGCCGTTGAAGTATTCCCCGTAAGAAAATCCCTCATACCAGTCGCCCATGTATCTGGCATTAAGAGATGTGTTTTCGTCGGAACATTCGTTATCAAAGAGTGTTTTTATTGCATATATCGGCGGAAATGGCATATCATAAAGCATTGCGTTTCTTAATTCGTTCCATTTGGTGTTGTTCATATAACTGCATAAGTTTCTTTTTCTGACAATATTGAACGCCTGTTTTTTAAGATTTTCCAGCATAAAAACTCTCCTTTATTATTTTAGTAAATTATATCATGTACAAATAGAAATGTCAACAAAAAAAGCACTTCCGTTTTACCGAAAGTGCTGTATTTTTATTTAACGAGTGCAAAGTACAGCAGTACCAACGCACCGAGAATGATTCTATACCAGCCGAAAACCTTGAAATCGTGCTTTTTTATATAGTCCATGAGGAACTTTATTACAAATACTGATACTATAAAAGCTATAACCATACCTGTAACAAGTATCATAATCTGCTGACTTGTGAAACCACCGTCGTACTTGACGATTTTGAGTAGGCTTGCACCGAACATTACAGGTACAGCAAGATAGAATGTAAATTCAGCGGCTACGGTTCTTGAAATGCCTATCAGCAAAGCACCAACTATTGTAGCACCTGAGCGTGAAGTTCCGGGGAACACTGCCGCTATAAGTTGAAATACGCCTATTATAAGAGCCATCTTATAGGTAAGGTCGTCAATGGTGTTTACTTTGTAAGTTTTGCCCTTGTTCCAGTTTTCCACGATTATGAACGCTATACCAAATACTATCAGTGCAATTGCAACAGTCCACGGGTTATAGAAAAGTTCGTTGAATTTTTCGTCAAACAGCAGTCCGATTACGGCAGCAGGTACGCACGCCACAAGAACCTTGAACCACATCTGAAAAATATCCGTCTTTACATATGCTCCGAAACCGTCCTTGCTGAGTGGGTGAGGGTTGTTTTCCTTGCCGAACGGAAAAAGCTTTTTCCAGAAAATCAGCACTACCGCCATAATTGCACCAAGCTGAATTACAACGTCAAACATCTCCTTGAAATCGTCTGTTTCGTTCAGTTTCAGAAACTCGTCAACGAGTATTAGATGTCCTGTACTGCTTATGGGAAGCCATTCTGTTATACCCTCGACTATGCCCAGTATGGCAGATTTAAGTACTTCAATAAAATCCATTGTAAAAAATCCTTTCTTTTGTTTTATAGCTGAAATTATACCATATTATAATATATATGTCAAGTTTGTGTTTGACATTCTGCGTAATCTCTGCTATAATTATAAAAAAATAAAACGGAGGATTTGAATTGAAAAAATTATTAATATTAATAGGAAAAATAATTGTGAAAATTCTTCATATTTTTCACCGGAATGCCGGAAATCTGCCCGGTATTATTTTGTGGCACTTGTCGGGACAGAAATGCTGTTCGATTTTCAAAGTTGACTGTCCGATTATTGCGGTTACAGGAACGAACGGCAAGACTTCTGTCACAAACTGCATTGCACAGCTTTTTGAAAAGAGTGGTAAGAAGATAATTATAAACCGTGAGGGAAATAACCTTGATACCGGTATATGCTCACTTCTGCTTCGTCACTGCGATATGTCGGGACGTGTAAAGGCTGATTATCTCATTCTTGAAACTGACGAATCGCACGTACCTGTTGTATACTCGCAGATGAAGCTTGAAACGCTTGTTGTTCTGAACTTCTTCCGTGACCAGCTTGACCGTAATGGCGAAATGGAGACGCTTATTCAGAAAATCAATGGTTTCTGCAAAACTTTTGACGGAAATCTTATTCTCAACGGCGACGACCCCAACACCGCCCGTTTAGGACGTGCAAATCCGAAAAACAAGAAAGTCAGGTATTTTCACGCAGAACCTTATAAATTTGCTACTGATAAAATTTTTGAAGCCTCTGAGGGACATTTTTGTCCGTTTTGCAGTGAACCGCTTGAATATGAATATTACCAGTATTCACACATAGGAAAATTCATATGCAGAAACTGTGATTTCGGCAATTACAAGCCATACGTCACAGCAAGTAAAATTGACCTCGAAAAGCCTGTTTTCATGGCTGATGGTCATAAGTATTCCCCGAAACTCAACAGTATCTACAATGTCTATAATATGACTGCTGTTGCGTCTGTTTCAAAACTCTATAAAATAAAACAGTCTGTTACAGACGGCGTTATTTCTACGTATACCGTGAATAACGGACGTATGGAAACATTTATGCTCGGTGACAGAAAAACAACTCTTAACCTTGCCAAAAATCCCGTGGGTGCAAATATGACCTTGCGTGTCATGAACGAAATGAACGGTGAAAAGGAATTGTTATTTGTGCTGAATGACAATGTAGCCGACGGTCTTGATGTTTCTTGGATATGGGATATAAATTTCAGTATATTTGAACGTGTTACAAGAGTTGTGACTTCCGGTACAAGAGCATATGACATTGCCGTAAGAATAAAATGCTCAGGCTATGACCTCGCCAAAATAACAGTTTGTCCCGACCTTGATGACGCTGTAAAGGAACTTGCTCGCACAGAGGGCAGAAAATTTGTTATTGCAAATTATACCGCAGTTCAGCCAACGAGACAGGCACTTAAACGTTATTCGGAGAACGGAGGGAAAAACAATGAGTAAAATAAAAATTCTCCATATGTACGCCGATATGCTTGACCTTTACGGTGACAGCGGAAATATGGAAATTCTGAAATACCGCTGTAACAAGCGTAATATTGAATGTATCGTTGACAAGTATTCAGCAGGGGACGATATGCCGTATTTTCCTGAATATGACATGATATATATCGGCGGTGGTGCAGACCTCGAACAACAGCACATCTCTGCCGACCTTATAAAGTGCCGTGACGGNATCAGAAAGGCTTACAAAANCGGCAGTTTTCTGTTTCTGATATGCGGANGTTATCAGCTTATGGGAAAATATTACCGTGACGCTGACGGAAACGAAATAAAGGGGCTCGGACTGTTTGATTATTTTACAATTGCGCCGTCAAGCCGTAAAAAGCGTTGTATAGGAAATATCGTCATAAGAACTGAAATTACCGGAAAACCTGTAAAAGTAGTCGGTTTTGAGAATCACGGCGGACAGACTCAGGGTGTAAAAAATCCTTTTGGTTCTGTACTCTATGGCAACGGTAACTGTTCAAAGAGCAGTGCAGAGGGGTATTTTGAAAAGAACGTCATAGCAACTTATTTACATGGTCCTATGCTTGCAAAGAATCCGGAAATTTCCGACTATATGATTAGTTACTGTATTAACAGAAAATCAGATACTCCTGTAAAGCTTTCCAAGCTCGACGATAATCTTGAAAAGGATTGCCGAAAAGTCATGATAGAAAGACTTCTGAATAAATAGTAAAAGGGACTTTTTACAGTCCCTTTTCTGTTATCTTGATTTGATGTGTTTTTCTATCTGATATACTACAGGTGTAAGAATACCCGCAACCGGAAATACAATCCAGCTTCTTGCCCAGTCAAATGTTATAANGNTGTATGCAANGTAGCCTGCTGTTACGATTNNCCAGTNANTTCCTGNAGCACTGCCNATATTCTGCTTNTCTCTNAATTTCNTTTCACGNGTGANACCGTCTTCCTCAAGCAGTTTTGAAAAACCTTTTTTAGTTGAGGACGCTCTCACAATCAGAAATACTCCGCCGGCTACCAGTGCAAACAGAATTACAGTTCCGAGAATGTCGGAAAAATCACTGTAATGCGTTGCCGAATCAAGTATAGTCATAGGTATGAATGAAAGTATACACATAGCTACACCTATAATTAAATTTCTTGTGTGCAGAGGGGAGAATTTAGCTTGTTTTTCCTTTAACATTCCTTCAACGCCGTATGCTGTGTCAATGCCCTCCGTTACAAGATAACGGTATGGTTTTTTGTCTGCACCTGCTGAAATGAAAAGACCCACTGCTGTGGCAATTATAAGAAACATCAGAGCAGTTCCGACAGAATCTGCAATTTCTGAATACATCTGACTGCTGAGCATAGTTACAGGAACAGGCGANAGTATACACAGTGNCANACCTAAANCCGTCTTGAAAGCTGAACGTCTGTTTATTTNAAGAAACTTGTTAGNNTCNNNCATGGAAACACGGCGGAGTGGTTTGTCGTCAGTGAGTGTTTCGGAAACTTCCTGAGCAGGTTCTTCAAAATTGTCTTTTAATAAGTAGTCGGTGGACACTCCGAAAATCTGTGAAAGTTTAAGTATCTTGTTAAGGTCGGGTATTGACTGTGCGCCCTCCCACTTTGAGACTGACTGACGGCTTACGTCCATCTGTTCAGCAAGTTCGTCCTGAGACATTCCTGCCTTTTTTCTGAGTTCAATAATTTTGTCTGCAAGTATCATATAATGTACCTCCTGTGAATTTTTTTACTGTAATCATTCTACCATACACATACGGAAAAAGCAATCAATCAGACTTGTCAATTTGTCAACCGGCGGTTGCTTTTTGCGGTTTTTCGGGGAAAATACAGTTGCATATGATTTTTGTCATTAAATGCGGACTTCCCCCATAGAATGTAATATATCAGGCAACGGGGGGAAGTTATGTTCTTAAAAAACAGATTGATAAGAGACACTGTACTGCTTACTTTCATGCAGTTATTTCTTGACACGTCAGCACTTTTGTTGAATGTATTCATTACAAGACAGCTCGGTGCGGAGGCTATCGGAATTTTATCCCTTACGGGTTCGTTTCTCGTACTTGCAGGGATTCTCTCAAACGGCAATGCCTTTCTTTGTACCAGCCGTCTGATTTCGGAAGAACTCGGCAAACCTGATTCAAATCCTAACAAAATTCTTGCACATGGTATAAAACTCTGCCTTATGCTGAGTATTACGGTTTCGGCAGTACTGTTTATATTCGCCGAACCTTTAAGCAGTAAGNTTNTTAGTGGTGCAAAAATNGAAGAAGCTATAAAATTNATNCCTTTGGCTTTGATTTCGGGAGCGGTGTCGGCGTGTTTCAAGGGATATTTCAACGCCTGTCGCAAAGCATCTGCTGCGGCGACCGGAGATATACTTGAATTTATTATAAAGTCTGCGGTCATAATAATAATGACACTTTCCATGAAAAATCCCGATGAAAGTACGGTCTGCCGTATAATGATAGCCGGAATTATTGCAGGGAATATTTTTTCACTTTTATACTGTCTTTTTGTGTATATGAAATCCTATGAGAAATGTACGGGCAGATGTTCGCTGAATTTCAGAAAATACGCTGTTTTTGCCTTTCCGATAATGGGTGGAAGTATTCTCACGTCTGCACTAAGCAGTACAAATGACGCACTTATTCCCATGTGTCTCAGACAGAACGGTGATTCTGTAAACGAGGCTTTAAGCCGTTTTGGAATATTCGAGGCTATTGTAATACCTGCCTTGTTTTTTCCGTCGGTGGTACTTTGTTCTATGTCGGGAATTATTGTCAGCGAATCGGCAAGAGCGTCTGCCTCTGGAAATAAGGAGAGAATCCGCAGTCTTACTTCACGTCTTACACAGTGGACGTTGATTTTTGCAATATTTGCGGCGGCTGTTCTGATGAAATTCGGCGACAATATCGGCGAACTGCTTGGCGGTGGTGAACTTGCCGGAAAAATGATTACAATTATCGCCCCTGTAGTACCGTTTATCTATATGGAAATTATTCTTGAAGCACTGATAAAGGGAATGGGTCTACAGGCTTTTTCCTCTCTGAACTACCTTGCAGAATATGCAATCAGAATTTCAGTGGTTCTTATATTTGTACCGAAATTTGGCTTTTACGGCATAGTAGCGTCTTACTATGCAAGCAATGTTATCGGAAACTGTGCAAGATTCATTAAAATAATGCACCATACAGAAACACCGTTCAGACCGTTCCGTATAATAGCAGTTCCTGTGATATATGCTTTTCTGACTATGGGAGCAGTTGAACTTGTTACACGCATTTTAGGTGCGGACGGCGTAAAAGTTCCCGAAATAGTCTTTTTTGTACTTTTATGGTCGCTTGCTTACTTCGGAATATTTGCCGGATTCGGTAAAATTAAATCTTTCGGATTTTCTGACACAAAATTATTGTGCAATATAAACAAATAAAGTGGTCAATAACAATGTAAAATGTAGAAAATAAATTTTTTATATTGCAATTTGCACAAAAATATTATATAATCATTTCATGCAGTTTGTACTGCGACAATCAATTTAAGAGGAGAATCCACTATGAAAACCTACGATGTTACTAAAATAAAAAACATTGCATTTGCCGGTCATAACGGTTCTGGCAAAACTTCTCTCGCAGAAGCCCTCCTGTTCAAAGCAGGTGCTTCCGACCGTCTCGGTAAAACTGCTGACGGAACTACCGTCTGCGATTATGACCCTGAAGAAATTAAAAGAGGTATTTCAATAGGAACATCTCTTGCGTCATTTGAATATAATGACTATAAAATAAATCTTCTTGATACCCCCGGACTTTTTGACTTCGCCGCTGAAATGGTTGAGGGAATCCGTGCGTCTGATACTGTCATGATTACAGTTTCAGCAAAATCCGGTGTAAAAGTCGGTGCAAGAAAAGCTTATGAGGAGGCTGTAAATCAGGGTAAGTCAAAGATGTTTGTTGTTACGAAAATCGACGATAAGGACGCTAATTTCTTCAATGTCCTTACAGAGCTTAAAACGGTTTTCGGTCCTACAGTATGCCCTGTTGTAGTTCCGGTAATAAGCAACGGAAAAATTGTTTCCTATGTTAATCTGATAGAAATGAAAGCATATAAGTACGATTCAAAGGGAAATCCCGTTGAAACTGATATGCCGACGGCTGAAATTTCTGAAAAGTTTGAATATCGTGTTGACGGACTTATTGCCGCCGTTTCAGAAGCAGTTGCAGAAACTTCNGNNGAACNNATGGAGAANTTTTTTGAGGGCGAGGAGTTTACGCAGAAAGAACTTATAGACGGTATTCATGACGGTATGAACCGTGGTATTATTACCCCTGTCGTATGCACTTCCGCTACTGAACTCGCCGGAATTGATATGCTCCTTAAAGAAATTGAGTTGCTTCTTCCTGCACCCGACGAGGTTTATTCTGCTGAAGCTTACAAGCCGTCAAGAGAAGTTGAAGAAATAAAGTGTGACGCTTCCGAACCTCTTTCCGCATATGTATTCAAGANNGTTGCTGACCCGTTNGTAGGTAAGATGTCGNTTNTCCGTGTGNTGTCGNGGAAACTTTCCTCNAACAGTGNAGTTNTCAANTNCGCNACNGGNAATACTGANAANATCGGCAAACTCTGTACACTATGCGGTAAAAAGCAGACAGAAGTTTCAAGTGCATCAGCCGGTGAAATTGTTGTAGCGTCGAAGATTTCCGCAAATACAGGCGATACGCTTTCTGATGTTTCAAGAATAGTCGAGTTCGCACCTATGAGTTTCCCGAAACCGTGCTATTCAATGGCTGTAAAGGCTAAGGCTCAGGGCGACGAGGCGAAGATTTCGACAAGTATGCAGAGACTTACAGAAGAAGACCCCACTCTTACCTATATTCAGGACGAAAATACGAAAGAGCAGATTCTTAGCGGTCTTGGTGAACAGCATATAGAAGTTGCCGCTGCAAAACTTAAAAATAAATTCGGTGTTGACGTTAATCTTACAGTGCCGAAAATTGCATATAAAGAAACCATACGCAAAAAAGTCAAAGTCGAGGGCAAGCACAAGAAACAGTCCGGCGGTCATGGTCAGTATGGTCATGTGTGGATTGAGTTTGAGCCATGCGTAAGCGATACACTTGTTTTTGAAGAAAAAGTATTCGGTGGAGCAGTTCCGAAAAATTATTTTCCTGCTGTACAGAAAGGTCTTGAAGAATCCATAAAGAAAGGCGTACTTGCAGGCTGTCCCGTTGTTGGTCTTAAAGCAATTCTTGTTGACGGTTCTTATCACCCCGTTGATTCTTCGGAAATGGCGTTCAAGACTGCCGCTTCAATCGCTTACAAAGAGGGACTGCGTCAGGCTGACCCCGTTATGCTTGAACCGGTCGGCGAACTCAAAGTAACCGCTCCTGACGAAAACACCGGCGATATCATGGGCGAACTTAATAAGAGACGTGGTCGTGTTCTCGGTATGGAACCTGTTTCACATGGTGTGACTNTNATTCAGGCANNAGTGCCGNTGNGNGANATGCNCGANTTTGCAATGTANCTCNGTCAGACAACAANANGTCTTGGAAGTTTNNCTCTTAAATTTGANCGCTANGAACAGCTGCCGNCAAATCTGCTTGNAGAAGTGATTTCNTCAGTTAATTCAGAAAGTTAATTCTATATGAGGGTACGCAAGTACCCTCTCACCCTTATTTTTCTGTGGAATAAAGCCTTAAATCAAATCTGAAAATTTTTTTGAAAAAAATTCGGAAAAAGGGTTGACAAATCTGAAAAGCTGTGATATAATATAATAGTCGTCAGATGAGGACGATATAAAAATGTGTGGGGGTTTAGCTCAGCTGGGAGAGCATCTGCCTTACAAGCAGAGGGTCACAGGTTCGAGTCCTGTAGTCCCCACCACAATGGCCTGGTAGTTCAGTTGGTTAGAACGCCGCCCTGTCACGGCGGAGGTCGAGAGTTCGAGTCTCTTCCAGGTCGCCACTATATGAATTGAACGACTCAGACAGAGTTTGCTTTCATGATGGTATGTATAGCATTTATGTTGATGCAGAAAGTACAACCGCAAGCTGAGTAGTTCTGTCATATAAAATTAATATTAGAAATGCGGATTTAGCTCATCTGGTAGAGCGCCACCTTGCCAAGGTGGAGGTAGCGAGTTCGAGCCTCGTAATCCGCTCCAGTACGGCGCTATAGCCAAGTGGTAAGGCGTGGGTCTGCAACACCCTGATCCCCAGTTCAAATCTGGGTGGCGCCTCTTTCAAGCATCTGATTAGTTTCGGGTGCTTTTATTTTTTATACTTATTGGTGATAATATGGATTTAAGCAGATATGTGGAAAATTTTCTTTTAAAATTAAGAATGGACGATATTTTCAGTACCGACGATTATGAAAAAATAAAGTCTTTTTTATTGAATAAAGTTTATGAATGGAAAACAGTAGGTAGTGTGCCGGTTGAATATGTGATTGAAATAGTTTTTTTGATTGACCAGTTAGCCGGCGGCAGTCGTTTTTTTGATGATGAAACCATAATAAAAGTTGAAGATGCCTGTATTGAAATCGAAGATATTATAAACAATCTTATATAAAAAAATCCCCTGATAAAGGTAGGCGTTCATAAAGAAGTATAGCCCGAAAGCAATTTAATACTTTCGGGCTTAGTTTTTGTTATTCGTTTACTAACATAAATCAGAAGTTAGTTTTCTGGGAACATTTCATCGTAAATAGTTACCCATTTTTCGGGAAAGTAACGATTAGCATAGGATTCCAGTTCATAGTACATATCATCAAGCATATCGTCAAAAGAATCAAACTCAGTGGTTTCTTGCTCAAAGTCATCATAAACCAAGGGCTTACCGTTTTCTAAATTAATAAAATAATCTCTCGGAGAAATACCTATATCTCCAATTGGAATCATTTTATAGCCGTCTTCGCTGTCACAGACTTCATTCGGCATATAAATGTTAAAATCGTAATCTTCCATACGGACACATTTGGTGAGTTTCAACCATTCTTTATAGTCATTCGGAAGTTTGAATCCTATTTTTTGCTCACATTCTGTAATTTCTTCTTCTGTAGCAGGGTCTTCAAATTGATATGAACATCCAAGTGATTCTAAAACCTTACACATCTTTAAAAAGTAGTCATACCATTCAAAAATTTCTCCATTCATAAAACTATCTGTCCTCCTTATTCAATTTTTTGATAAATTCTAATTTATCTCAATAAAATTATACATTATAGAAATTGTTTTGTCAATAAAAACGCCATAGCACTTTCGACTTAAAATCAAAAGTGCTATGGCTTAAACTTCTTTATGAGTATCGAATTAATTCAGGGGACTTTTTGTTATTGCTTAACAGCCACAGTTTTTGAAAAGGTTGCAGATAAGCTTAAAAAGTTCGTTACAGCACATATCTTTAAACCTCCTTATGTATTTCCCTTTGGTTATTCAGGGATTCGTTTTTTTCAGATTAGCATCCGCAGTTTTTGAAAAGGTTGCAGATAAGCTTGAAAAGTTCGTTACAGCACATATCTTTAAACCTCCTTTTTACATTTCCCTTTCGGGATAATTATATTATAGCAGATGAGTATGATTAAATCAATGCAAAGATAATGGAATAAGAATTTACTGAAAATGGTCGGTGATTTTTAATTTAGAACACATACTCCTATTGCGAGGTATGCGGCGAAAGCACACCAGAGCAGATACGGAATATTTAACAGTGCGGAAATTTTTCTGACCCGTGAAAATACAAAAATCATTGTTCCGACAAGTAAAAACAGAATTACCGCAACTATAGCAGCAAGTGTAAAAAATCTGAAGCGGAAAAAAATTATGCTCCATGAAAAATTTACTATAAGTTGAATTATGTAGATTTTTAGTGCGTAATTTTTTCCTGTCCTGTAAATCATATATGCAGAAATTCCCATAAGAGCGTAAAGTACTGCCCATACAACCGGAAATACGATTGCAGGAGGGGAAAGCGGAGGCTGTGTAATCTGTGAATAGAACATAGAAAAGTTACCTGTGATAAGTGCCGAAACTGCCCCGACGAGTTCAGTGACCACTACAAAAATAATCAAATCCGTTAAACTGAATCTTTTCATATACGTACCCCTTATAAATTAAGATAGTACATAATTATTCTGTAGTCTGAAAGAATATTACAGCGGAATTATATTATTGAATACGGCATAGAATTTAACTGGTATGTGCTTGTCTATGTGGCACTTTCCGAAAAACCACTTTTCATACTGGCAAGTTCTTATTATTTCCTCAAAGAAAGCGTGTACTTCAAGACGCTGAAAAACATCAACGCCCAGACAGTCTTTAAGCGACGCAGGAGGTTCGTGTGTTATTATATAGTCAACTTTATTATTATTGTCGAAAAGACTTTTGAGTGCAGTGGTAATTTCCTCATGGGTAGGCTGTTCACGTTCCCACCAGTTTTTACTGTCATGTCTGAAATCGTAGTCATGGCTGTGACCACCGCCGAAAGTGAATATTTTCTTGTTTTCTATTGTATAGACCTGTCCTCTCATGAGGTGATATATATTTCTGCCTATATGCCGCACTTTTCCGCCGTTCCATGTTTTTTCGGGATAAGCTTCCAGCAGATCAAAATTTTCGTGACAGCCGTCAATAAAGGCAATAGTGTAATCTTTTGACATAAGTTTTTTCAGAGCAGCGACTTCCTTTTTTGAGTTATTCCAGAGAAAACCAAAGTCACCACATATAATAAGTGTATCTCTCCGACGGAGTTTTTTAAATTCCGGAACGTTGAAACGTTCTATATCTCCGTGAGTATCACCCGTTACGTAAATCATTTTTTGTACCTCCGTTTTATAGTAATGGCTTTTAAACAAGTCTATTTTAACATATTTAAAGCCGCACGTAAAGAGAAAAAAATTTTTTTTGAAAAAGACTTTAAAATTATGAAAATATCTGTTATAATATATGTATTAAACTATTCTGCGGAAACCGCATAAATTAAAGGAGAAAGTATGAAAAAAATTTTATCAGCACTTGCGGCTTTTGTTATGACAGTGCCGCTTCTCTGCGTCCCAAACGCAAACGCAATTAATTTTACATTGAAAACCACTCTTAAAAGTGAATCGGTTATACTCATTAACCGTGATACCAACACCGTAGTAAATGAGAAAAATGCCGATTTACAGCAGATGCCCGGACCTCTCGTCAATATTATGACAGCTGTTGTTGCTCTTGAAAACTGTGATAATATAAATCAGGAAATTATTATGAATGAGGAAGTTTATACCGATATACTGTATGATACTGAATATCCCGATGATGTACGCACGGCAGAAATCTATAACGGTGATGTTCTTACTGTGACAGACCTACTTTATGCAATGATGCTTACTTCTTCAATGGAAGCGTCGCAGACCCTTGCTTACTATGTAGGCGGAAGCAACGTGGATAATTTTGTCAATCTTATGAATCAAAAGGCTGCTGAAATCGGTCTTGAAAACACCAACTTCACAAATCCTACAGGATTATACGACAAGAACCAGTATACAACCGCTCGTGATATGGCAGTGCTTACAGAGTACGCCCTTACAGTTCCGCTTTTTGAACAGATTGCAACAACCTACAGTTACAAGCCGTCTGTTCCGAACGACACAAACCATGAAGACTTCAATTCATGGACATGGACGCATTCAAATGAAATGATGAATCCCGAAAGTTCTAACTATTACAATGCCGCAAAAGGTATCAAAACAGCTAATCTTGAAATGGCAGGAAGAAATATAGTCGCTCTCGCAAGCAAGGACGGCAATAATTATCTTGCAGTTTTAATGAAGTCTCCTATCAGCGACGAGGACGGAAATTTAATTTATTCCCATATTGATGATGCAAGAACGCTTTTTGAATGGGCATTCACGCATATTTCCTATCAGGTTCTGCTTGCCGATACTGCGGAAGTAGGTGAAATTCCAGTAGAGCTTGCCGACGGTAACGACTATGTGCTTGCACGTCCGAAAGAAGAATTTTCACTCCTTTGGTATGACGAAATTGATACTGCTGTTATAAATAAGTACGATATAAAATGGTATAAAAAATCACTGCAAGCTCCCGTTAAAAAGGGTGAACCGCTCGGAGAAGTCACTTTGAAGTACAACGGTGAAGAACTTGGCACAGTTGAACTTGTTGCGGTATCAGACGTGAACCGTTCAGCTGCAAAGTATAATTTTTATGCCGTGACAAAATTCAAGAGTTCAAAGTGGTTCAGAAATGCTTTAACTGTTTCATTTGTGCTTTGTGCGATTTATATTCTGATGTGTATTTATTCGTATGTTCTTTTCAAAAACAAGCAGAAGAACGCAAAGGCAAAGTACAGGTCACAGAGAAGCAGGACAAATAATTCTCAGTCTGAAAAATAAAATATATTTCCTGTAAGTATTTCCAGAGCATGACGACAGGCTTTCTGCATATCACAGAAAGCCTGTTTTTTTCAGATGAAAATAAATTCACTGCTTGAATATCCAATAGTGCCGTTGTAGTTAACGACATACCAGCCGTTTGTTTCGCCATTAATCATGACTGTTGCACCATTCGGAATCGAGCCGATAATAGCAGACGAAATATCGGGGAATTGTCTGATATTCAGACCCGAACCGTCTGTTATTACAGTTCCCCACCTTACAGCAGTCGGGGAAATAAGCGGTATTCCGAAGTAGTCACACAGAGAACGTGCGATATTTTTAGCAATAATGTCAAGATTGTTTTTCAGCCATGCTTCATCTGCATAATTGTCATGATATCCGAGTTCACAGAGAACGGCAACAGCGTTTGTTCTCAGTACTTCACCGAGTGTTGCAGTAGGAACGGCGTTTACTTTGTCGGGCAGGGGATAGATGCTTTTTAAATTATTAGCTATGATATTGGCGAGATATTCGCTGTCTTTGCTTTTCGGGGCAAAATATATATCAATGCCTCTGAGCCGTCCGGCGAGATGTTCCGGAGCAGCATTTGAATGGAGTGCAAGATGTACGTCATAATATGCGGCGTTTGAATCCTGAATAGCTCCGTTGACATTCCGTGCAGGGTCGTTGCGTACAAACGCTATTCCGCTTGAACGGAGATACGGCTCTATTCTGTCTGCGAGCAGATTCATATATAATTCTTCATTGCCGCTGGTAGCGTACTGATTCCACTCCTGTGTCGAGGGACTTAAAAATACCTTTGGCATAAAAGCATTCCTTTCGCTGTAATTGAGATTTTCTCTCATATCATTTTATGCCAAAGTAAAGAAAACTGTTACTTCAGTTAGGTTGTCCGACACGATGACGCAGATTATTTTCCTTGAGTTTTCTACCCTCTGCGATTAAATTCATCATTGTTTCAGAATCCTTGTTTTCAAGTGCATTTCTGTATTTAAGGAGATTGTCTATTAAGGTGTCAAGTTCAAACTGTAGATTTTCGGAGTTCTGCATAAAGAGGTCAGTCCACATTTTTTCATTCATTGTGGCAATTCTTGTCATATCCTGAANACTTCCTCCGCTNANTNNACATTCAAGANTNAGTTCCGGACTTTTGNCGTATGCACTTGATACAANATGTNCAANCTGNGNGGTGTAAGCTANCATNTNGTCGTGATTTTCGGTACTTGTAAGAACAATTTTTCCTGCACCGAGTTCGGAGGCGAGATTTTTAAGAATTTCGATATCTTCCTTTCTGCTGTCCTCAAACGGTGTTATTATGAAATTAGCTTTTACGAAAAGGTCAGCGGAACTATTGGAATAACCGCCAAATTCCTTGCCAGCCATCGGGTGTATACCAACATAACGCAGACCGTTTTTTTCAGCTATGGACTTCATGCGTGCAGAAAAATTTCCCTTTATTCCACAAACGTCAGTAATAAGAGTGTTTTTGTCAAATTTTCCGGCATTCTCATTAAAGAATTTTTCTGCGGTATCGGGAAAAAGTGAAATGATAACGAGGTCAAAACCGCTGTAACTTCCGCTGAAAGCCTCATCAACAGCAACGTCACGGAGAGCGTTTTCTTCAATATCGTGATTTATGTCACAGCCTGTAACATTATGGTATGTATATTTTTTCAGAGCTTTACAGACAGAACCGCCTATTAAACCAAGTCCTACAACGAGAATATTCATAAAAAATCAAACCTTTCTGTATTTATTAGTTAAATTATAACGCTTTAAATGGCAAAAGTCAATAGTACGCATATTTTTTTATTTGTTAATCAAAGATTTTTTCAAAATCTGGTTTTGGTGCATTGAGTTGAATTTTATTCAGATACGAAAACGGCGATTCTTCGGGCAGGTCAAATTTTAGAGAGTACGAACACAGTGCCTGACGGAATACACCGTGACGCTTGTTTGCCGAAACGTTTCCGTATTTTCCGTCACCGAGAATATTAGCACCTATATGTGCAAGATGCGCTCTTATCTGATGTGTTCTTCCTGTAAACAGTGTTACTTCAACGAGTGAAAGACCGGATTTCCGTGAAAGAATTTTATATCCCGTTTTTATTTCCTTGAAGTTTTCCGCCGGAGTATCTGAAATTCTGACAATATTTCTTGTATCGTCTTTTTTGTGATATGCGGAAATTATGTCTGAATTTTTCGGGGGTGGTGAAACTGTAACACAGTGATATATTTTGTGTACCGCACCTTGTCGTATAGCTTCATTGATTTCACGCAGTGCAGGGGCATTTTTGGCGGCGGTGACAAGTCCGCTGGTGTTTCTGTCAAGACGACTGCAAAGAGCAGGAGCAAATGAATTTTCACTTTCGGGGACATATTCTTTCCTGTTGTAAAGGTAATGTTTTATGCGGTTTATAAGGGTATCATAGGTACTTGTACTGTTGGAATGCGAGTCAAGTCCGACAGGCTTAAAGGCGATAAGAATATTTTCGTCCTCATAAATAATATTTACCTTGTCCGACGCTTTCAGAAAGTTCATGTCATGCTTTTTTTCTTCTGAAACTTCCTGCTTAACGTAGACTGTAACTATATCTCCGGTCTGAAGAACTTTCGAAATATCACAGCGTTTTCCGTTGACCTTGATGTCCTTTTTTCTGAAAAGACGGTACATCATGCTTTTCGGGAGTTCTGGCAGAGCTTTTTTTATAAACTTGTCCGCACGCTGTCCGCTGTCGTTTTCGTTGATGATGAAAGTAATCATATAATATATCCTCCGTTTGAAAAAAGTGTATAAAATGGATAAAATCAGCCTTTTGAATTCGTTATTATATACAAATATTCATCATGAAATTGTTTTTTTCGTCTGAAAGGTTGCATTTAAAAATAAAGTATGATATAATGTTACAAAAAGGTTACACACTGGTTAAAGCTGCACTGGAATTATTGTCGGTACGGCTTTCTTATTGTTAAAAAAGTAAAAAGGACTGATTTGATATGAAGCTTTATAAAAAACTGCTTTCTGCGTTTATGTCATGTGCATTCATAGGGGTGTCGGTTGTTTCGGAAGGAATACCGCAGGCGATAGCCGATGATGCTCCGGACGATGCACTTGTTGATTTATATGATAGCACAAATCCGGAAGAAAGTAAAGAGGACGAAAAAAACACCACAACTACTACAACTACAACAATAACAACAACAACTACCACAACAACAAAAACTGCTACCACCAAAACAACAACTGCGTCAGAAACAGAACCTGCAACAACTACTACAACTACAGTTACTTCTTCTGCAACACAAACTACGCAGTCTCCTTTCAATGTGTTTGATATCTATAATGCACATATGGGATATGTTACAACATCTACGACGACAACCGAAAATCCGCTTGACCCGTCTCTTATGTACAGACAGGCAAAGGGTATTGACGTTTCGGCATGGCAGCCGGATATTGACTGGACAGCCGTAAAGGAAAGCGGTATTGAATTTGCAATTATGAGAGCCGGTTACGGAAAATACATATCCCAGAAAGACCCGACGTTTGATTACAATATGCAACAGGCAAAAGAAAACGGTATTGAATGTGGTGCTTATTGGTATAGCTATGCGACAGACGTTGAATCAGCAATACAAGAGGCAGAAGTTTGTTATGAAGTCATCAAGGATTATGACTTTACATATCCGGTTTACTTCGATATTGAAGACCCCTCTCAAGACCATTTGACTGCAGCACAGATTTCTGCAATGACAGAGGCTTTTTGTTCAACTCTTGCGGCAAAGGGATATCGTGTTGGTATTTACAGTTACACGACTTTCCTAAAAACAAAAATTTATTCCGAAATACTTGACAAATATGACATCTGGGTTGCACATTTTGACGTTTCTGCACCGTCCTACAGCGGAGATTATGGAATGTGGCAGTATACCGCAAGCGGTTACGTTGACGGCGTGCCGGGGGTTGTTGACCTTGATGTTTCCTATGTGAATTATCCTTATATAATGTCACCTGATACATNCGTTGACCGTCCTGCGACTTCTTTCGATTCGGGNATAAGAGNTATTACGTCTACCACAACCGCTCCTGCTTACAAAAAGAAAGGCATAGATGTTTCTGTGTGGCAGGGTGANATTGACTGGAATGCNGTAAAGGAATCAGGTGAAGTTGACTATGCCATTANACGTGCAGGTTANGGCAGACTTGNTTCGCAGAAAGATAAGAATTTTGACTATAATGTAACAACTGNTCAAAGTCTGGGAATTGACTGCGGTGTTTACTGGTACAGCTATGCGAAGGNCGTNGAGGGTGCAATTGAGGAAGCAAAGGCTTGTNGTGAGGTAATAAAGGATTATAAANTTGAATATCCGGTTTATTTCGATATTGAAGACCCCTCCGTTGACAGTCTCAGTATGGCGGAAATAGACGCAATTACAGAAGCTTTCTGTTCGTATATGGAAGAACAGGGATATTACTGCGGAATTACAAGTTATTCAAATTTCCTTAAAAACAAACTCGGTGTGTCATTCCTTAACAGATATGCGGTGTGGATTGCACATTATAACGTCAAAAAGCCCAGTTACGGTGGTTATTACGGAATGTGGCAGTATACCAGTACCGGAACAGTGGACGGTATAAACGGTTCTGTTGACCTTGACTATGCTTATATTGACTATCCGTCATTCATGACAGAATATCATCTTAACGGCTATTAATTAATAAATAAAATAATGTGCGTATCGTTTCTGCGGTATGCACATTGTTATTAAGGGAGTATTTTTTATGGTAGAATTTATAACAGGTCAGGCAGGAAGCGGAAAAACTACACTTCTGTTTGAGAAAATCAAAAAAAATTCCGAAAAGCCAAACACTCAGCTTATACTTGTTCCCGAACAGTATTCATATGAATTTGATAAAAAACTTTATTTCTTTCTGGGTGCGGAAAAATTCAATGAACTTTTTTCACTTAGTTTTACAAGTCTTTCAAGACAGCTGTTTCAGCTTTATGGAGAACCCGACAGAAAAGGTGAATATGCAGACGATTTTGCAAGAATGATTCTTATATATCAGGCAATATCGGCTGTTCAGAACAGTCCGGACGCACTGAACTATTTCCGCCGTCAGAGTTCACAGAACGGCTTTGCGGAAGAAGTTCTTGAACTTATAAACGATATGAAGCGTTCAGGAATTTCACCTGAAATGCTCATAAACAAATCTGTATTTTTTGAACGTCGCCTTATGGACAAGACAAATGATATTGCTGGTATATACCTTGAATATGACAGGCTTATGAAAGAGTACGGTTTTAAGGACAATCTTGACAATATTATGAAAGCTGCCGAAACTGCAAACCGTGAAAACTGGTTCAGCGGAATGAATATCTGTATAGACGAGTTTGAAAGCTTTAACGGTGACCAGCTTGAGATGATAAAAGTCATGATTTCATCTGCTGAAAATGTTTATATAGCACTGCGTACTGATAACGTTAATGCAGGGGAGTTCACGCTTTTTGAAACAGTAAACTGCACTTACCGTACAATAAGAGAGATATGTCGTGATATGCACATTGAGTGTAATAATATAAAATGCGGAAAGAGTTACCGTTTTGCAAGTCCCGACCTTGAATATCTCAGTACGCATATTATGAAGAATTTCCGTTACAGTCCGGAAAATGCACCAAAACCCGATAATATCCGGATTTTTGAGGCAAAGGATATGTACAGCGAAACAGAATATGTATGTGCCACCATAAAGCGTTTGATGTATGAGGACAATTCGCTGAAATACCGTGATTTTGCTGTTATATCAAATAATATTTCCGAATATACGGACATTCTGAAATCTGCATTTGAACGCTGTGAGATACCTTATTTTCTCAGTATGGAAAAACCCGTTGTAAATACTTCAATAATGGTATTTTTTTCATCTCTGCTTGACCTGCTTACAGCAAGAAAGATAAATTCAGAACATATTTTCCGTTTTATGAAGTGCGGAATACTTGATATATCACTTACAGATATATCACTTTTTGAAAATTACTGCTATAAGTGGAATATTGACGGTGATACATGGTGTTCTCCGTTTACTGCCGGTGACGAAAATCTTGAACTTCTTGAAGAAATAAGGTCATCTGTCATAAATCCGGTCATTAGTCTGAAAAAACGTCTTTCAAGAAAAAATACTGCTGAAAATATATGCCGTATGCTTTATGAATATCTTGTTGAATGTAAGGCAGAAAAGAGTATGGGTCGTCTTATGGGAGAACTTATAAGGCTTGACCGTGACTACGAAGCGGCTGAACTCAAAAGGCTCTGGGGCTGTCTTATGGATATTCTTGACAGCATTGCGGAAACTCTCGGTGAAACAGTCATTTCGCTTTCTGAAATATCAAGAATTATCAGGTCTATGATTGGAAAACTTGAATATTCCGCACCTCCGCAGACACTTGATTCAGTAATAGCAGCTTCTGCACGTACTGCACGACTTAGTTCCCCGAAGATTGTCTTTGCCATAGGTTCAAATGACGGAGATTTTCCGAATCAGGTGAATATGCACGGTATTTTTTCTGAATCTGACAAGCAGAAACTTTCACAGAGCGGAATTGAAATAGCCCGTCCGTTGTCAGACCTCACTGCATCTGAAAGACTTGTTGTATATAAGTCTCTTTCTGCTGCATCGGAAAAGGTGTTTGTGACCTATCCGCTTTCGGACTTGTCCGGACAGGCAAAATATCCTGCACCAGTTGTTGACAGCATAATAAAAATGTTCGGAAATGAAAGCATACGTCTTACAAATGACGATATTTCAATTGACTACTANNNACGATAANNCTTCATTCGGCTTTCTATCACTATATGCAGAACAGAAGTGAAAACAACAAATATACCGCTTCTATCAGAAAAATACTCATGAATGAACCGGAGTACAGCAGACGGCTTTCATATGTGACAAGCCGTTCCGAACATTGTCAGAATTATAAAATTGAGCAGGACGTAATCAAAAAACTTAAAACATTCACACTGTTGAGACTTTCATCGACGGATATTGAAAGTTATAATATGTGTCATTTCAAATATTTCTGTGAAAAGTGTCTTAAACTGAAATCATACGGAAAAATGGAACTTGATGCAAGAATTGCCGGTGAAATCATACATGAATGTTTCTGCACAATACTTGGTAAGATGACTAAGGAAGAATTTATTAATCTTTCGTATGAAGAACTTAAAAACCGTATAAAAGCCTGTGCTGAAAGTTACAGGAATGAAAAGATTGCGGAAGATTTCGGAAAAAATTCAAAGTTTGAACTTATTTTCAATAAGCTTACTGAACGTCTTACAGAAGTTTTTGTGCATATGCAGAATGAACTCAGGGTTACAAGTTTCACTCCCCGTGAGTTTGAAGTAAACCTCAATGAAAGAAAACCGGTGGTTCTGCCTTTCGGAGACGGTTACAGGCTTGCTTTCGGAGGGATTATTGACCGCGTGGATACCTGTACAATAGGTGACAATAAATATGTCAGAATTATTGACTATAAAAGTAGTAAGAAATTTATTACTTCTGAAGCTCTTGGAAGCGGAATAAATTTACAGATGCTTCTGTATCTTTTTGCATCGACTGATAAAGGCGGTCTTTATGACGAGTTTATTCCTGCCGGAGTGCTTTATTCACCGGTGCAGATTTCTGAGGATTTGAAAATTGAAAACTCAAAGGAAAATTCAGAAAATATCACTCAAATAAATTCGTCTCTCAAAGCCAGCGGACTTGTATTGAATGATTATAAAGTTCTTAATGCTATGGAAAATCAGGTAAAAGGTAATTATATTCCTGTAAAATCATGTATAACATCAGACGGTATGAAACAACTGCGTGAATTTGTATACGGAAAACTTTCTGAAATGGCTGAATCACTTCTGAACGGAGATGCAGAGGCTTTACCGTTGCTTGTCGGAAAGTCGCTTCCGTGTGAGTATTGTAATTATATAAATATATGTGATAATTCACTTATGACAAGATACCGTACTCCCGACGAGGAAAGCACAGCAGAAGCAGAAGAAATACTGAATCTGAAAACAGAAGAACAGGAGGAAATTTCATGAGCTGGACAAAGCAACAGGAAAATGCAATAAACGCAAGAAATTCGTCAATTATCGTATCGGCGGCGGCAGGAAGCGGAAAAACCGCTGTTCTTACCGAAAGACTTATACAGCTTATAGCTAATCCGGAGTCAAAAGTACGGGCTGACAGAATAATTGTGGTTACATTTACGAATGATGCAGCCGCTGAACTGAAAAAGCGTCTTGACAGAAAACTCCGTGACCTTATCAATGACAATCCGGATAATTCACATCTTATAAAACAGCAGGTGCTTTTGCAGAATGCAAAAATTTCGACTATAAATTCTTTCTGTTTTGAAATTATCAGGGACAATGTTACAGAGCAGGGAATAACTTCCGGTTTCAGTGTGCTTGATAATACTGACAATGATGTTATTAAATCACAGGCTATGGAAGATTTGATTAATTATTACAGCGAAAATGAATATGATAAGATATCGTTTCTTTACGACCGCTTCTGTGTAAAAAATATCAGACGTTTAACAGATGTTATTTCAAATGTCGATAATTTTCTTGCGTCGGTTACGTTAAGGGACAAATGGCTTGATAACGCTGTAAATGAATACAAAAAGGATTTTGTTGAATCAATATATTACAAGACCTTTATGAAAAACTGCATTGATACTCTTGATACCGCATATAAGAAAGCGGAAGAATGTCTGAATATGGTTAATAATGTTTTCATGGGAGTGACCGAAAGTGACCAGTACAGAAAAACATATATTCAGACGGTTGAAGAACTTGAAAAAATAAAATGGTTTGCTGATATTTTCAGAAACGGACGTATTCCGGATAAGAGTGAATCAGAAAAAGCCTTTACATTCAAGCAGTTTGTAAGAAAAAGCAAAAAGATTGAATATGATGAATCCTTGCGTATAATTCTCAAGAACAAACGTGACGATTTTATAAAGCTTGTAAGAGGGGTTGCGTCGGGAAATGAATACATTGAAAGCGATTTTGCCGAAGCAGGCGAGGTTACAGAAGTTCTCGCAGAAATGGTAAGAAAATATCAGGATATAGTGTGGGAGAAAAAGTGTGCAAAAAATTCCATAAGCTTTGACGACGGTGAACGTCTTGCCCTTGAAATGCTTGCGGAAACCGACGAAAATGGTTTTATAGTTCAATCGGAAACGGCAAAAAGAATTGCTGATTTTTACGATATAATCATGATTGACGAACATCAGGATTCAAACAATAAAGAGGACATGATATTCAAGCTTATTTCAAAGAATTATCATAACAATGAACACGGTGAAGCAATGTACGGGGACAATGTTTTTCTTGTTGGAGATGTAAAGCAGTCAATCTACGGTTTCAGACTTGCAAACCCCCGAAACTTTATAAACACACTTAAAATTTCCGAGCCTTATACAAAAAACGGAAATTCTATGAATAAAAAAATTTTTCTTAATAAGAATTTCCGCAGTTCTACGGAAGTTATTGACTTTGTAAATTATGTATTTGAGAATATCATGTCCGATAAGTGCGGAGAGATTGAATACGGAAACGACGAAAAACTTTATTTCGGTGCAGAGGCTTACAATGACGGTCAGGGTAAAAAAAGACTTGCACATATTTCTTTTATAAATACAGCTGACGACAGTAACGATGAAAA
Organism: Clostridia bacterium; assembly: GCA_009177225.1. GTDB lineage: Bacteria > Bacillota > Clostridia > Oscillospirales > Ruminococcaceae > Ruminococcus. The sequence goes on along the minus strand of WFLZ01000099.1, from coordinate 3,595 downwards.
AAAGAAAACCGACATAAAAGATACGCCGAATCCTGAAGCTGTATTCACAGCACATAAAATTGCGGAAATGATTCGCAACGGCGTTGAAGTGACACTTGAAAACGGCGAAAAACGTAAATGTGTTCCGTCTGATTTCTGTATACTGGTACGTAAAAACAAGTATATAAATCAGTATGCAGATGAACTTGAAAAACTTGGTATTCCTGCAAAGAGCAGTGAAGAAAAGGGATATCTCAGGTCAAGGGAAATAGCGGTGCTGATTGATTTGCTTAGAATTATCAGCAATCCTCTTTCAGACGTTCCTATGACAGCCGTCATGACTTCTCCTATGTATATGTTTTCTATATCTGAAACTGCCTATATAAAGTCGCTGGACAGGGATAAGCCGTTATTCACCATTATGCTTGGAATGATTGACGGAGAATACGGCGACTGCGGTAGTGAACTCACTGAACGGTGCAGGGCATTTCTTGAATCGCTTGACAGATTCCGTCTTGATTCTGTAACTATGACTATCGGTGAACTGATAAGCACTATTTATGATACAACTGATTTTATTTCGGTTATGCAGCTTTACAGTGACGGAGAAAGAAAACGTGCAAACCTGCGTATACTTATACAGTACGCCAAAGGCTATGAGCAGTCTGTGGCGTTCGAGGGAACAGGCGGACTTAGCGGTTTTCTCAGGCATATTGACAGAGTTATGGAGAACGGCGACTACACTCAGGGAAAAATTTCCGCATCGTCGGGAGATTACGTTTCCGTGATGACACTCCACCGTTCTAAAGGACTGGAATTTACATTTGTTTTTGTTGCGGAAAATTCATCTGAATTTCAGTATGATTCAAATTCGGTCATGTGTTCGTCAGACGGCAGAATAGGCTATATCCTGTATGACCCTGAATTTGTCCGGAGATACAGGACTTTTCAGCAGGTTATGCTTGTAAAAGAAGAAAAGCGTGATACACGGAGCGAGGAAATGCGTCTTTTGTATGTCGGTCTTACAAGGGCAAAACAACAGCTTTTCATAAATCTGAAATATAATGAAAAGTTAATCAAATCCGTAAGAAATCTCACTGAACAGTATATATCAGGCAGTGACATTACAGATATAGTCTGCCGGTCGGACAGATTTTATGACTGGATATGGCTGTGTCTTATGAAACACGCTGATTTTGAGGAGATTGCAGAACATTTTGATTTGATTTCTGAAANCGCCGTCCTTNCCGAACCGTGTTTCAGCAGAAGAATTTTTCAATATNAGTTCTGNGATAAAATTNCGGNNATNGAAATTACAGAAGAAAGAACAGNGTGTGAAGCAGAACCCGATAAGGCGNTGTGCGACAGTATGAGCAGTATTATCTACAATGATTATGATGACAGTCTTTCCGAAATACCGGCAAAACTCAGTGTTACACAAATTACAAGAAAGTTCAAGGAAGATGAAAGTTTTGATTTTCAGCTTCGCCGACCTAAATTTATGTCTGAAACCAAAGAGCTTACTGGTGCGGAACGTGGTACGGCTATACATACGTTTTTCCAGTATTGTATTTTTGAAAATGCAATAAAAAATCCGGCACAGGAAATAGAACGCATTTCTGATATGGGTTATATCAGTCCGGCACAGGCAGAAACGATAAACACTTATAAAGTTTCGGCATTTTTCAGAAGTGAACTTTACAGCCGTATCAAAAACGCAGTGAATACATGGCGTGAAAAGAAATTCATGGTTGCGATTGCACAGCTTGACCTTGAGGACGGTATAATGGAGAAATTCAGAAAATCCGACGGCATGATTAAAGGTATCATAGANCTTATGTTTGAAGAAAACGACGGACTTGTTATNGTCGATTACAAGTCGGACAGGGGAATTTNTGCNGCATATCTTGAAGAACGTTACNGTATACAGATTCAGCTTTATAAATCAGCGATAGAACTCACTTTTGGAAAGCGTGTTAAAGAAGCATATCTTTATTCTTTCCAGCTCGAAAAATCCATTAAGGTAAACTTATAGAAAACACTAAAGCCGTTCCGGATATGGAACGGCTTTAATAAAAGTAAGGAGAAGTATAAAGTTTTTATGAAATAAACAGATTATCAGTTTTCGGAAGCATCTGTTTCGTTGTCAAGCGGATTGTCTGTAAATTTGTCTGCGTTTGCTTCTTGAAGAACCATCTCAATCATTATATCCTCACCGGCACGGCTGATAGTTATTTTTATGGTGTCACCGGCTTTGTAGTTATTTTTAATTTTATTAAGTTCGGTAGCATTTGTGATTGCTTCACCCTCGATATCAATAATAACGTCGCCTTTCTGAATACCTGCCAGTGCTGCCGCACTGCCTTCCTGTACGCTCTGAACGTATACACCAAGTGGTATATCATAGTATCTTGAAACCGATTCGGTAACATCAACAGTTGTAATACCTATCTGTGGTCTNCNNTTTNNATNCTTGTAATTAATAAGGTCGTNGATAATAATCTTTGCCTCATTAATCGGGATTGCAAAACCGAGACCCTCGACGCTTGCCGCACCATANCTGGACGACATTTTTGCGGAATTTATTCCTATAACCTGACCGGAACTATTGAGGAGAGGACCACCGGAGTTACCGGAATTTATAGCGGTATCTGTCTGAATAAGGGTCATGCTCTTTTCGTTGATGTCAATTTTTCTGTTTTTAGCTGAAACAATACCGCTTGTAACAGAACCGAAAAGGTCAAATCCGAGCGGATTGCCCACAGCTATTACAAGTTCGCCCACTCTCAAATCATCACTGTCGCCGAACTCCGCCGGAGTAAGACCTGTTTCGTTTACTTTGAGAACGGCAATATCAGTTTCTCTGTCATAGGCAATAATTTTAGCTTCATGCTCTGATTCGTCGCTGAAAACTACCGATACTTCAACGGCTTCACCGCATTTATATTCACTTTCATCATAGATAACATGAGCATTGGTTACAATATATCCGTCGTCTGACATGATAATACCTGTACCTGTGCCACGTATTTCCTGAGTTTCTGACTGTTGGGGCATACCAAATCCCCAGCCCCAGCCCATAGTGCTGTAATCCGGTGTGTACTCAAAAGTTGACGCTACACCGACTACAGACGGCATAATAGTATCTACTATGTCGGGGAGATATTTTGAATCGGAACGTGCAGCTATTTCGATAAGACTTGGAATATCTCTTGTGTCATTCTGAGACGGTTCAGTGCTTTCGGGAAGTCCCTGCTGAACGATTGCTCTGGACTGCGAATCCGAATTATCTTCATTGCTGAACTCGGAAACTTCAATTTTATTATCGTTAAAATATTTGTAAACCTGCACAGAACCTGCACCGGTTATTGCAAGACAAAGCAGAAAAGCAACTGCTTTAAGTCCGGTGTATTTTTTCTTTTTTGTCGGTCTGGAATTGTTCTCGTAGGTATAAACCGATAAATCCTGATTGTTCTGGGAATTGTTGTCATCATTAAACGGATAATTTTCTGGCATAAAACTTTTCCTTTCCGTGAGACTTATTTTTCTATTTTTAATTATAAGCCTGTATGTTTGCAATATATGTTAACATACAGAACAGATCAGTTGCTGTTGG
>WFLZ01000248.1 GCA_009177225.1 Clostridia bacterium | reverse complement strand
GACTTTTCCTGACCTGCACCGATGCGGTCGGCGATTGTTTTAAGCAGACTTTTTACGTTGGTTAAGCAGGGGTTAATGGTTATCAGAAAGCTGTTTGAGGGATTGTCCGACACGAACTTCTGTGCGGCTTTTGTCTTGCCTATTCCGGCATCTCCGCACGCTACAGCAAGTCCGCCCTTTACCTGACACACGGAAATTATGTCGTAAATCTGCTCTGAAATGCTTGTCGGAGCGTATACGACTTCGGAATATGTAAGCTTTGCCCTTTCCTTTACTCCGAAATACTGCTCCAGAATATCAAATATTTTCTGAGGATTGGCGTTGTACTTGCCGTTCCTGATTTGTGACAGTGCCGTGCCGGACACGCCGATGAGCTGACCGACAGCATTCTGACTGAGGTTTTTTTCCTTTTGGAGAGCCTCGACTTTGTCAAGAAGCTCCTGTTGACTTTGCGTATACATTTATTTTTTCCTCATTTCTGAATTTCTTTTGATTCTCTTCATATTAATATCCACGTACTCTGCACCGACTGCCATGCGTTCTTCTGCCGGTTCTTCGTTTACAGTTACCACGATTATATTTTTCGGCTGCCGTATATTGAATTTTCCGGCATTCTGTCTTGAAAGATACTTCAGACCTTCTTTTTGTGTAAGACTGCCGTTTCCTTTGAGTTCCCTCGCACGAGCCTTGACCTGTTTCACAATGTCTGCTTTTCCACGTCCGAGTTCAGCGAGTTCTTCATCGCTTGCACTGAAGTATTCAAGCGTAAGCCAGTCCGCACATTCCCAGCTCTAAAGGTATCTGTCCTCACGGTCGTAAANCCTGACTTTTGACGGATTGCTGCGGTNGTATCTNNCGCAGACTTCCTCACCGATATGCTGCCACGTAATATTTTTATCATAGTACCATATTTTTTCACCGTGATATGTAATGAATACGCCGTCACGCTTGACTTTCTGGAATCCTGCGTTTCTGAGCATAAGCAGATCAAGAACGTCCGGTCTTGCTTTTCTGAACTCGGTTTCTTTGATTGAAGCATTCCATACATCAATCAAGGTCATGCTCTTGTACTTCGTCTCACTACTGCCATATGGTTGCACATTGTACACATTATCCGCAAAATCGGCAAACGATTCACGGAGTTCCGTCTCTGTTTCGATGCTACCGTTCTTGATGTTCTGCTTTAGGATTTCAGGACGTTCCACGACGTTTCCTCCGCAGTAGCCGTACTGAGCAGTACAGTACTGCTCCTTGATAACCCTGTGGATTCGTTCAACGACTTTTGCCTGAGCATTTGTGACCTTTGCAAAAATCAGTTCTATTCCGAGCCTTTCGACTATCGTAAGCGGAATATTGCCTTTTTTATCTTCTGCAACCTTGCGGTTTCGTCTGTCACCTGCAATGTCAAGCGTTGTAAATTCTCGACCATTGTCAAAGTAAAGTCGTTTAGGTATTCCGAACCTCATTATTGCGAAGTACAGAGCATCAAGCGTTGAATTTGAATCCGGACTTTCGGTTATGTTCCAGCCCACAAGGACGTTTGATTTTACGTCAAGTACGGTTGTTATGTACAGTCTCTTTGTCTTTTCAGAATTTTCGTTGTCTTNGNTTATAACGTCAATTGTGTAGTTGTCCATAANCCACACGTCNTNGGCACAGACGTNCTTTTTCCGGCGGTTNGTGTAAGAGCCTGTTCAGTATCTCAACGTGTGCGGATTTTCGAGCATAANTTTGACGAGGGCAAGGCAAAAAAGCGAAAGCATACTGTCGTATGGTGAGCTTTTTCAACGCAGNAATCGGCAAAATTTGCCGAAAAGACGTGTGCAGGGAGATACTGAACAGGCTCTAAGGCTCACAGTGGTCGTGAAGTGCCTTTTTGCCCTCACGGGAATATTCAAGAACGGCAAACGGAAGTGTATTTATCTTCCGCCTGAAACAAGCCTCCGACGGAATTTCTACAGCCATTTCGGGGTATTCCTCAGCAATATACGCTTCAACCATTCTGTAGCAGAGTGCGATATTCGGCTTGCTCTGTTCAAGATACACACTCAGAAAGTTCTGCCAGATTATGCTGTCATCGGCGAGTTTACTTTTCCCCCTGCTCCAGCTCCCACGTTTGTCAATCAGGTCGCCGTAGCATTCATTTTTGTAAGCCGAATATTTCCGGTACAGAATATCCGTGCTGATTTCCAAATCCGGATTGAGATATTTCTGATGGGCGACAAACAGCTTGTCAAATTCGACTTTGTTTTTGCGTTCAGAGCGTTCAGACTGCCACTGTGTAAGCAGGTCAGTCCAGCGTTTTATTTCCGCACGCTCCGATTCAGAAAATTCCTCAAATGCTCTTTTAATACCTTTGGAACGGTATTTCAAAGGTGATTTTTCGTTGCTTTTGTAGTCGGTCTTTTCGGGAAGTATTCCTGCTTCGGTGCGCTTATGCCTGTAGTATCTGGCTTGCAGTTCTTCCGGCAGTGCAGATACAGGTATCATATAGCAGGGTTGTTTGTTCTGTGGATGTGGCTGTAATTCAGTCCGGATTTTACCCTCCTTACAAATCCTTTTTATATATTGAATCGAGCAATTTTTTAAATCTGCCATTTCTGTTACTGTCAGGTAGTCCAATTTTCTCTCCTTTCTGCCGGAGCAGATATACTCCGGCAAAAATTTCTTCTTAGGTATTTACTTTTTCACGTTTTCGTGATATACTTATAATTAATATTAAGGAAAGTGTGTTTCTTTCTCTAGCCTTTCGTGATCCTGTTTCAGGGTTCTAATCAGCTCGTCATAGTGATAGCCCTGAAGCTGGATTTTTTCTAAGTGCT
>WFLZ01000076.1 GCA_009177225.1 Clostridia bacterium | reverse complement strand
TAAAATGGTCTAATCCAGATAAATACACAAGTGCAAACACTTGACTAACCTGATTACCAAGAGGAAGTCCAAGACCATCTGTACTGTCAATAAATTTCTCACACAACCAATATACTTCCTCATCTTCTATAAAATATCTCACAATATCTTTCAAAATCTCATGATCTACACTATAAAAAAATTTACTAAGCATACAACAGAACCACCAACAGAAAAAATACCAGAAACACAACCACCCGCTATTGAGACTTCTCCTGTTCAGACTACTCTGCATTTTATATTGAACCTTGAAACAAGCTGTATTCATATTAAACCTGATTGTAGTGCTGCTTTAAAGATACTTCCCGAAAATTATTCGACAGTAGATATTGCAGATAGCGATTTATGGAATTACAATGGAATTTACTGGGCTTGTGGTAAATGCTCAAAAAAATATACTGATGTACTGCCTAAATTTTAAGAAAGGGATTGTTTGGAATGTTCTTTCATAAAGAAGATGTAGAGGATAAAAGTTCAATAAGATACAATCTGAACGTCACAGAGAATATATTTTACTTTTTGTGTTCTTATCAGTCGCTTGACGAAAAAGGCAGAGAAGCTGTAATGGATTTGGTCAAGAAAGAAAAAGAAAGATGTATGAAAGAACGAGAAGCAAGCGAATATGACATGGAAGAAGATTTATGGCAAGCTGAAGCTGAACTCGGATATGAGTTCTATTAATAAAAAATAACTCTTAGATGTTTCCAAGTGACTTCTGAGAGTTATTTTTTTAACTGTACATCGCAATTTTCAAAATAAAATCCTTTCTTTTTTTGATTTTCGGTCGGTCAATCTTCCCTTGTTTGATAGATTGTTTAAAAAAACTTGTTTATTTGTTTTATTCTTGTTTTCGGCTACATTTTTTTACCAAATATCGCTAATCTGAGATTCAGATAGGGACATTGCATTGCACAGATAGGGACATTGCATTGCACAGATAGGGACATTGCATTGCACAGATAGGGACATTGCATTGCACAGATAGGGACATATTTTTATATTTTTCGAGGACAAAGTGTTGACGTTATCCCTGACATATGATATAATGCAAATGGAGGTGATTATATGTCTTTAAAAAATACGTATATTATTGAAAAAAGCAACGTACTTAACGAAATCAGAGGTAATAACATGAGTTTGCAGGAACTGAGATTTTTCAGCATATATCTTGCAAAAATTAATGCCCGTGATGTTTCTACACGCCGTGTCTGCTTTCCTTTATGCGATTTTCAGAAGATAATGGAATTTGGTCGCCTGAATATCAAGCAACTTCAGGCAAGCACTAATAAGCTTTTGTGTAAAGTTGTAAATATTCCTAATGCAGACGGCGGATATACAGGGTTTACAATTTTTAAGCGTGTCCGTGTCTTCAAAGATGATTCTGAAAAATGGTGTATTGAGATTGATGCATCTGATGACGCATTACCATTGCTCTTTAATCTGAAAAAAAATTATTTTACCTATGAACTGTGGAACGCTTTACNCNTTAAATCTGTTAATCAGTTGCGTANGTACGAACNTTTAAAGCNANATGNANANANANGAAGTNTTGAAATCAAAGTGTCAGAACNCCGNGAATATCTTTTTATTGCCCCTAATCAATACTCTGCCTTAAAGGATTTTAAAAAGCGTGTTCTTGATAGCTGTCAACAAGCATTATCCGAAAATACAGATATAAGCTTTACATATGAAAAAGGCAAAGTCGGAAATCGTGGCAAATGGCTGACTATTGTATTTCACATCTCAAAGAATGACAAGCACTCTGACCCCCTCGAACTGCAAGACTTTATAGACAAGCAGTCTGCATCACAAACATACTGTTCGTCTGATGAGCGACAGCAACCTCCGGAACCTCTTCGTTCTTCTGCTCAGAGCAGTCAACCGTATTTATCAGGAGAGTTTGAAAAAGACCTTGCTCCAGATGATATTAAAGTTCTTTGTGATATGCTCGCTTGTAAAGTTCCAGCGGTTTCAGAACGTAAGCCCGAATTGCTTGAAAAGCGTCTTAGACTTCTCTATGGTCAAATGCTTGTTAAGTCAATAGAGCCTGTTAGAAATCCTGTTACATATCTTATCGGCTGTATTAATCGTCTTGACCCTGACAAGCTTCCGTCTATTTCTATTAAAGATGATGATTTTGACCCTGATGCTTATTATTTTGGCACTTTCTCCGAACCTATTTAAAAAATGTTCTGAATATTTTCGGAGTTGTCGGAGGTTTTCCGCAAGGGATTTCCTTTCCGGAACGTTATCAGAAGTTGCATTTGGAAAATAAAAGATGTGAACTCCCCACCGACTTTAGACCATGATTTTATTTATAAAATTCATTACAAAAAGTTGAAAGCAAATAACAAAGGTGCTATCGCTTTAATAGCCATAGCACCTTTTTTGAAGTCAGCTTCCCACGGCATAACTTCAAATATCCATGATAAAACTTTAATGCTAAATTATGTATTATATACGTACAACGTTTATCATGACATCAAATAGGATGAATAATATCTTATATTTGGTTGAAATGGAACTACTTATTAATGATTATTATTGTTATGTCTTTTAATTGTATTCATACGAAAATATGATAGCTTT
>WFLZ01000086.1 GCA_009177225.1 Clostridia bacterium | reverse complement strand
AAGTTCCTTGCTTGAAACTCCATTAAATAAAAAATAACTCATCACATTCCCCTTCCGTTTTCAATTCTCCGGCGTTCTGTTTCAAGGTCTTCTGCCAGTCTCCACACGTCATAACTGCCAGAAATCGTGGCGTTTATCGTATAGTTGCTGTAGAAAATCTTCTGTCCGCCGTCTGAAACAGGCGTATTCTGTGCTGAACGTGTAAGCGGAGTGACTTTTACACCGCCGTTCATGACTTCAAGAAGCTCCGGTCCTGCCTCTGCTACGATAGCCTGACCTCTGTGCAGGAATCCGCCGTCTGCCATCATCGGAAACTTAAACGCATTCAAAGCTTTTCGCACACTATCAACAGCAAAACCGCTTGCGTTGTCAATCGCCTCGTTGAGTTCTCTGAAATCCACATATCGCTGAACGTAATCCTGAAAGTTTTCGCCAAAAAGTTTGCCAACATTAATACCAGCACTTTCTGCCCACTGAATCAAATCATACAAATCAAACTCTTTATCGACTATTTGCTGAGCTTTTGCCATATATTCTTCGCCGAATGCTTCTGAAAGGTCAATACCGGTTTGCTTTGCCCAGTCCAGTAATTCACCGATATAATAGCCTTCATCAATCTGTTTCTGAACAAATTTTGTGAAAACTCCGGCAAATTCTTCCGAGACTTCCTCACCCGATTCGCTGCCCCATTCAAGCAGATATGATATGTCAGCGCCTTTGTCAAGCTGTTCCTGAAGATAGTCCATGAATTTGTCGCCGAGAACCATAGAAGCTGTATAATTTGAATTCTTGCACCATTTCAGGAGATTTGTAATGTCAAAACCTGCGTCAAGCTGACCTTGTATAATGTCTCTCCATTGACCATTTCGTCCAAGAATATCTCTGATTGGTATTCCTGAATCAACGCCCCACGAGAGCAGACCTGTAATATCAAGACCTGCATCGCTGAGTGCTTTGAAATCATCCTTAAAATTGCTCCACACTTCAAGCGGATTCTGTTCGGCAAGCATCGCAAGGTTCATTGTCTCAGAAATCTGCTTTTCAAGTTCGTCAACAGAGATTTGCTTCATATCACCGACAGCAAGCTTAAAGTCCGAGAGAGTTTTTTGCAGACTTTCGCTGTAAATTTCTAAACGCTGTTCTGCATCGGTGGCAGATTCGTCAAGCGTTGTACTTGTCAAATCTTTTTCTGCGTATATGATTTCAGCCATAAGGTCGTACTGTCCGAGAGAGTAAGCCTCTTGTATCTGTTCGAGATTATCGAAATATTCACTTGTTGCCTCGTAATTGTTTTTAGCCCGAGTTTTTTCCTCTTCTGCTGCCATAGCATTGATACGTGCAGTATATACAGCCATACCGGCTTCATATTCTTCATTTGCTCCATGTTCTTCAGTTTCTTGCGACAAATTGGCTAATTCTCTGCCTATATCAGTACTATATAATGATATTTCTGATGAGTCACGCCCTGTAAGTTCTCTGTAAGCCTGTTCTGCTTCCTCAGCTATTTTCTTCTTTTCTTTATAATCTTTATCAGCTTTTTCGTAATCTTGTTGTGCTCCAATACGCTGTTTAGTCATTTCAGTGGAGTTCGCAAGATAAGCGTCAAGCATCATTTCAGCCTGTTTTTTGGCAATAACGTTATCAATTTCGGCGGAAAGTGTACGATAGTTGTCAATCTGATTGCCGGTCATCGTGTACTCAGTACCGAGAGCGGAATTAAGTTCGTTGAGGATATACTCCGCACGTGCCTTGTCTTTCTGCTGTACATTTCCATACTGGTCAGCAAGCTTGTCAAGTTCTTTCCAAAGGTCTTTGGTGCGGTCGGTCTGATTCTGAATGCCGTCGACATTTTCGTAAAAAGCGTCGTTTAAATCTTCAATAGCACGCCTTTTGTCAATAAGTAATTGCAATTCCTCATTGTGCTTTTCGATAAGCAATTCCATTTCAGTTTTTTCGACTTCCTTGTTATCGAAATAGCTTTTTAAAGCAAGTGTCGCCGTCGTTGCAGCCACTGCAAACGCAGCCAAAGGATTGGCAGAAATAACAGTCCACAGACCTTGAAAAGCACCTTTGATATTTCCTACTACTGATGGAACTTTTCCTATTGTTTCAATGAATTTTGTGGGAAAACCAGCAACAGATGTTATCAGATTAGAAAGAAGAGTTAGCGGAGTCGGAAGTTTTCCAAGAAGTTCAAGAGCTTTCGGCAATAACTTTGTAGTAAATAAAGATATTGCTTCATTGGCGAAAATTGTTATTATAAGCGGTTTGACAGCAGACAAAACAGGTTTCATTTTTTCAAATCCGTTTATCAGTGATTTAACGCCATTTACAGCACTCTTGAAGAGCGGTTCTACAACTGCCTGAACCTTTGGAATTTGCTGAGTTCCCCATTGTACAATGTCACGCAATGCCGGATTAAGTTCTTTGGATATGGCTATTTTCATGCCGTCAAAAGCACTGTCAAGAAGTGTTTTGTCACCCTGTAAGTTGTCAAGCATAGTTGAAGCCATGCCTTGTGCAGCACCGTCAGCGTTTTCAATAGCAGTTGAAAGTTTTTCAATGTCGGCTGGTGCGGAGTTCATAAGGGCAAGAAATCCTGACATTGCATTTTTACCGGCTATTGTTTCATTAGCTGCGTTAGCTGCCTGTTCTGCTTCTGTAAGCTTGTCCCAACCCTCACGGAGTTCTGAAAGAATTTCTGATAAATCACGCATTGAACCATCGGCGTTTTTAGTTGTTACTATATATTTTCCTTCTGCATTTTCTGCACTCTTGAAAGCATCACCGAAAAGGGTTATATTGCTTGCCATGTTGGTGAGAATCGTTCTGAGAGATGTTCCCGCCTGAGATGCTTTAATACCGGAGTTTGCCATTAATCCGATAGCTTCGGCGGTATCTTCGATTGAAAAACCCAAAGCACCAGCTATAGGTGCGGCATATTTGAAAGTTTCGCCCATCATAGAAACATTTGTGTTGGCGTTGGACGAAGCCGCCGCAAGAACGTCTGCAAAGTGTGCAGAATCGCTTGCCTGTAGTCCGAAAGCCGTCAGAGCGTCCGTGACAATATCGGAAACACTTGCCAGATTCTCACCCGATGCGGCGGATAAGTCCATAATACCATCAAGACCTGATACCATGTCGTTTACTTTCCAGCCAGCCATAGCCATATATCCCATAGCTTCAGCAGATTCGGCAGCGGTGAATTTGGTGGTTGCCCCCATTTCTTCGGCTTTAGCCTGCAACATCTCCACTTCTTCGGACATTGCCCCTGAAATCGCCGCAACGTTTGAAATCGCCGATTCATATTCCTCACCTGTCGCAACAACGTCCTGAGTGAAGTTTTTGAGGGCAGTCCATGCAAGTTCTATTCCCTTTGTGATTAGATTTGCAAATACATTTCCTAAAACCGTGTAACCGCCGTTTGCGGAGTTTTCAGCCTGTTCGCCTGATTCCTGCAATTCTTCGCCTAATTCGTCAATCTGTTCAGTCGATTCTTCTGTAGTCTGTGTAAGTTCTTCAAGACGTGTATTAGCCTGTTGCAGCTGATTTTCAAAACTGTTTACATCTCTCTGTGCAGTTTCAATTTCACGTTGAAATGCACGATACTGTCCGCCGTCAATTTCATCGTTTTCAAACTGTCGCTTAATCTGTTCCTGTGCTTCACGGAGAAAATCCAGTTTTTTACGACTTTCTTCGAGTGCGGTTGTCAGAAGCTCTTGTTTTTGTTTCCATAGTACGACAGAATCATTATTATTTCGCAGTGAACTATTTACTTCACGAAGTTCGGACGTTGCTTTTTTTCCGGCAGATTCAATGCCCTTTAAAGCAGTATCAAGACCGGTGGTGTCCGCACCGATTTTTATGTTGATGCCCTTAATTTTACTTGCCACTTGTACCACCTCCGAATATATTTCTTAAAGCCTGCCTGTCGGGTTCTGTTTGACTATAATAATAGGCATTTTCAAGATATTCCCGACCTGTTTCAGTCTGATTGCAGTTATAGACCCATGCGTCGTGGAGATAGCCCCAGAAGCTGAAAATATCAAGGTTTTCAGCTTCTGGAACTGTCATATTAGTGTAGTCGGCTACAATTTTTGAGTCTCTTGAATTGTTTAAAAAATATACCTTACCGCCCTGCGTTGGGTAGTAAGGTATTTTCAGTTTNGGTCAGAATCTCTTGTGTTGCTTACCCACTTCGGAAATTCCGCTGTAAATCGCTGTAAGTCAACTACTGTGAAGTTGTCAAGCAGATAGTCGGTAGTTACGGGAATTTTCTCATCATTGTTGTTACATATTTCGGCAATAGATTTAAATAAATCGCTATCCGACTTTGCTGTTGCATATGAATTGTAGTACAGACGGACAGACGGCGGATTAATTGTCAGTTTCTGTCCGTTTTCAAGGGAAAATTTAAACTTTCTCATATTTCGATTGTCTCCTTTTTAGCTTCAATAATTTCTTCCTCATAAATCAGAAGTGTGCCGGTATCGTCGATTGACGGTTCAAGCTCAAAAGTCGGAGTGATGACGGTTTCACTGTCAGGTTTGAAAACAGCTTCCCAGCCACCAGTGTTTACACCGACACCCGTAACTCTGATATCGCCGTCAATCTTGTCGTGATGAACGCCACGAATAAGATAACGCTTGCCGTTGTCATTCTCGATACCGCCGATTTTTGTAATGCGTTTACCGTCCTTTTCCTCTGTTCTTGCCGTTGCAACAAGCTTTTCAATGGTCATTGAGTTCCATGTGATATTGCCGTAGCTTATTGAAGCGTTTTCACCTGTAAGACGACGTTTTTTAGCCTTGCCGTCGTCTGATTCTGCTGTGTACCAGTTAGCCGTGTAGCTGACAGTAGCACCGTTTTTGGTGCGTCCTATCATGTTCTTTTCGNTTTCAAGCTCCTCATCNGACGGAATTTCNCCTNTCCATTCGGTTATGTAGAAGTCCATAGAACCGAGTGGGATTTTGTTTAATTCTTTTGTCTGTGTGTGTGACATANATTAATCCTCCATTTTCTGAATAGTTTCAAAAGAAAATACTGTCATGAACATATTTTCNTNNTNTANNTANNTGTCGCCNNCNTTTTCAATCTCGACGGAACGGAAAAGATTTTCAATTTTCCGCTCCAAATCNGGATTTTTCTTTTCTGAATANAGTTCTATCTGGATAGTGACACGGCGATAAAGATTGTAGTTGTCTGCACCCTGAATCTCCGTTCCAGCCTCCAGATACGCTATAAACGGCAGTTTCTGAGGTTTGCTGAATTGCAGNTATGCAACAGGANTNTCCAANTGTGCANAGNTTTTCATAAATTTCTGAAAGTTCCATTACAAGCCCTCCAGAAGTGCGTCAACTTTTTCTTCGGCGTGGTTTTCAGCGGTTTCAACGTGAACTTTCGGCGGTATTTCACCATAAACACGTCCTGTGCCGTCT
>WFLZ01000220.1 GCA_009177225.1 Clostridia bacterium | reverse complement strand
ACAACAGCGATATTAACAATCATCTGCGTTGACGGATTGAAACCGTCATCTTCCAGACGTGAAATGTACGGCTGGGAAGTCTGTGTTTTCCTTGCGAGTTCGGTCTGCGTGTAGCCGAGTTCTTTGCGGCGGTGTTTTATTTTCTGCCCGAGTGTCATAGAATCAGCCCTTTCTGTATAAGGAAGTCTTGTATCTCTGGATTGATGACATTGAAACGGCAACACCCTGTTCAGCAAGAAACTCCTTGATTTCCTCGTAGGTGTATCTTCTTGAAAGTATCATGTCGTCAACTGCCGTGCGGAGTTCCGTATCAAGTCTGCTGATGATACTGTGTGTTCTTCTGGACGGCGGTTCAGGGTCATACACATCACCGATAATATCGGGAGCAGGCTTTTCAAGTACCGGCATTATTGCCTTTACCGTCTCGCTTACCGCAACAGCCACCGTTTTTGCGATAATTTCCTCAAGGTTTATATTTCCGTAACCGCCGGTGTGTCTGATTTCAGGAAGTACCTCATCAAACACCCAGCTTTCAAACTTTCTTGCTGTCGGAAGTTTGGAATTGATAATCAGACGGTAGAGGTCACCTTCCGGAATATATCCGACTTTCTGAATACCTCCGTTTGTGGGAGTGTCTATTTTGGACACCCCTTTGCATTTTTCTCTGACAGCTTTTGCCGGTTCTTTATATCCAAGAACTCTGGCACACTGGGTAGCCGGAAAATATTCCTTTCCGTCAATAACCATGATTTCNAGNTTCCCGAACTCGCTGTTCNGGAANACTTTCAGTTCGTTCATAAAAAATCATTCCTTTCTGTTTACTTTTCAAGATACCTGTGATAAAATTATATCGGGGCTTTTTTTTATGCCCTCGAATATTACCACCATTTATATTATAATACCTTTTGAGGTATTTGTCAAGCGTAAAATTTCTTAAAAGGTATTTTTGGTGATATGTACAAAAAACAGGAGGTTATTTTATGTTTTATCAACAATTTATTGCTTTGTGTAAGCGAGAAGGGGTTAAACCCACGCCACTTATAAAAAGTTTAGGTTTTAGTGCTGGAAATATAAAACGCTGGGAAAATGGTGCTACTGTCAATTCTGATATACTTCTTGCAGTTTCTAAACACTTTA
>WFLZ01000021.1 GCA_009177225.1 Clostridia bacterium | reverse complement strand
GCAGTACTCGATACCGAGGTTTGAAAAAACAAACCGCTAAACAGAATATCATGTTCGCATTGGCGAATCTGTATCTGGCTGNCAGATTTTCTCCGTCAGTCTGANTCTGTATGTCTTTGNATAAAAAACTGAATATTTCTCTGCTCACTCGGCATTTCTGCCGAGTGTTTTTCTTTGCTCTTCGCACTGATTTTTCATTATGTGGTGTTGCCTTAAATTTTTACTTTTACTCATATTTTTATTATATAACTTTTGTGTTCTTTTGTAAAGTGGATTGACTATATCATCATGCAAATCAATTTTGTTGATTAGATAATTTATTTTACTTACTTTAACCTCGCTTTTGATTATTTTAATATGGTTTTCAGATTATTTTAGTACGGTCGAAGTGACAAAATCATCAAAAACACTCATGAAAAATTATTGAAATTTTGAAAATTGATTTGCGTGCTATATCATATCTTTTTATTTTTGCAAGAGGTCTTTTTCATATAAAAACTCCTTTAAAATAAAAATTTCATGTCTTTAATCATATCACATTGTCCAGAAAATGTCAATTATTGTTTTGCAAGATTAAAACAAAGATAGAATTATGTGTTTACAATCAAAATGCCCATTGACTTTCATTTTTCTTAATCCCGACAACTACCTGACGCTGTGTACCATCATCAGTACAGGTGACAATGGTAACTCTGTCATCACCGAAATCATTGAGTATCCATGTTTCATCAGGTTCAACTATAAAATTTTCTGTTACAACATATGTATAACAATTTTTTTCTATATTGTAAAGATTGATTTCCATTCCGNCTTNTACATTTTTTNGATNATTAANATACTCCTTGTAAATGGTACTGCTNTGTCNTGCAATGCAGTAGTTTCCAGAACCCANCTNACCAGTTTCTATAAAATGTCCGGTAGCTTTTGACAAGATTTCGTTGTCTGTTCCCTCAAGAACAGGAGCTTTAATTTTCAAGTCAACAATTTCGACTATGACATTTTCTCTGAACAGCTTTTGTTTCTGAATCTCCCGATAAATTTTTCTGATACCAANAAATCCCATANTACCTGTNCCNNTTATTATGGCAATGANTCCTGTTATAAACAGGACCCATTGTTTTTTTGTTCGCTTGTTTGTGGTATCAGCAACAAATGACTTACTGTTCATTTTTCTTACGGCGAGTTATGCCGGAAAGTNTTNTAGCNCAGAANCCNAATACGGTTATCATGAATGCACCAACNGCAGTTAAAACATTTTTCAACGAGTTGTTGCCTGTCTGAGGAAGATTAACTTCATTGCCAGCTGAATCTGTACCGATACCGGTTTCTGGATTAATTACATAAACATCAAGAACATTATCTGAACTATCAGTCAAAGTAATCTGATACTTGCCGTCTGCTTTTTCAGTAATTTCAGCAGAATCGGGCATGATACCTTTTTTGTCATTGTAGTTGTTTATTGACCAGTCGCAAAGTACTTCATCGGAAGCGATATGTTTTACTGAAGTCGTAGTTGTTGGCTTTGATGATGTTGTTGCAGAAGTTGTTGTTGTTGTTGTTGTTGTTGCAGATGTTGTAGTTTTGGTGGTTGTTGGTTTTGATGATGTTGTTGCAGAAGTTGTTGTAGTAGTTGTAGTTGATTCTGTAGTTTTTTCTGGTGCTTTCTTAATTGTATTATACGACTTTTTTTCATCTGTATCTGAGGAATTGTTTGTTTCATCAACAGTTATAACATATTTCAGAGCATCTTCATCTGCACTTACTTTTATATCAACCTTATTTCCTGACTTATCCGTTGCCTTTAAAGTTCCTATATTCAATGAATTACTTTCATTAAAAAGACTTTCTGCATTAGATATATAAACATTCAGTTGTCTTAATTCTGAATTATAACGGCATTCTAAAACTTTAAAGTTGACATCTTCGCTGGGTTCAAAAGAAAACTTCGTATCAGCATCAACATAAGTATCGACTTTCAAAGTTAACAGTAAAGTACTACATGCGTCTTTTGCTGCTTCATCAGATATTAATATTACATTTGAGTCCTCAATTTTAACACTACAAAATATTCCTTCATCAGCCGCTGCATTTATTTGAGGAACCACGCTGAGCATTAAAGCAGCAAACGTGCCAATTAAAAACTTTTTTAACATAACTTACTCCTTTCCAGTTATTTTTAATTACCGTTAAATGTAATAGTTGGAAGTTTATCTGGTACAGTTTCAATCAGTGAATCACTGACAAGACGCTGTCCTTCATTTGTAAGAGCATTATTTACTCTGTAAAGCTCAACACGTACCATTTCAGGTAGTTTCATATCTTTCATTTCTTCTGGTTCAATCCAGTAAATCCATGTACCATCTGATACATTTGCGATATTGCCTTTTTCCGGTACATCTGCAAGAATAATCTGCTGAGATGCAAGATTGCCTTCTTCATCAATACCGCCTACAATATTACCGTTTACATCATACAGGATAACCACGTTATAAGCCGGATTTCCTTTATATGAACCTGTAAATATAAGTGAGTCTTTAGGAATAACATCTTCTGGATTCTGACCGTATTTGTAATCTTCACTCAAAGTACCGATAACTGGTGTTGTATCATTTTCGGTTCTGCGGAAATCAACATTATCACCTGTTACTCCAAGAACATCGATTTCTGCGATTGAAACAGTCTTCTTATCCTGATTAAGAATTACAAACTTTACTGCGGTTGCAGAATAAGTGCTGATATACTTATCATCAGTATTTGCGAAATAAACTGTTTTACTGCCATTGAGAGTACCCTTTGATGTACGAATCCATTCATTATCTGACATTACATAAACTTCATAATCTCCGATAGATTCTCCGTCACCAACGGTGTATTTCAAGCCTGAAACTGTAAGTGTCTGATTGAAATCAATAACTATTTCAGCAGTGTCACCGTTTACCTGTGGAGCATAGATTGTATCCAAATCATTGTCAAGAGCCTTTTCAGCTGGATTATCATGTGTCTGCTCACATGGCATTTCATTTGTAGCGTCGTGAACATCAGATTCTGCTGTAAGACCTGAAGTACTGATGCTCCAGTATGTTTTATCCAGACTGCCGTCGTGTTCAATCTTGACAGTTTTTGTCTCATATACTGCTGAACGGTTAAGATAATTATCAATAAGTGTAACTTTATAGAATACAGTACGGTTATTAAGGGTTGTAACTGTATCTGTGAATGTAGAACCTGTTGTGAATCCTACGGGAACTTCTTCAACCTTTCCACCTGATATAGTACAACGGATTACTTCATAACCAAGTATATCATCTTCGGGAATACCAGTAGAAGTAAATTTAAGGTCAACCTTATTTGCTGCTTTTCCGATATTTACAGAAACTTCCTCTATTGCTTCAACTGAGCTTTCAGTACCAAGAGTACTCTTTCTACCTTTGAGTGAATAAACTCTTGAATCATCGTTTGCGTAGAAGATTGCTCTTGTTTCTTTTTCAAACTGTTCTGCATATGCGATTGTTGTTTCATCAGGAGTTTTGCCCCAGCGTTCAAAGAATTCAAGAACATTTTTCTCTGCTGCCGCACAAGCAAGACGCATAAGATTCTGATCTGAATTGCCGTCGAGTGTAAGTTCTACACCACCAGGTGCAGGAGCTTCCTTTGTATTTCTTGCATAAGTATCAACTCTTGCATAGAACAGATTTGCTAACTGTTCGTCATAGTCGGAGTATGTTTTATAATTCATACCCTTGTCATATGCAAGATGCAACTGCCAGTACATACCAAGCTGTGTTGCGATATTGGAACAATCTCCCTTTGTACCTGAAGTTACCTTGTTATAGATATTCTGATACTGGAAACGCATTCCTTCATTTGTATCCTTTGCTTGAGCAAGCTGTGCAAAATAATTGTTTGTGATTTCTGCAACTGCATAAGTACCCTGATTGATATTATGACCTATTTCGTGANCGATTCCCNAGNCGAAATAATTTCCGCNTACATATTTNCCGTCATCATCTGATACGATTGGATTACCGTTCANTATACCAGTTGCTGAACCCCATTCAATACCGATATGGTTACCAGAAGCATACATGAATGCTCCTGAGAACATACGCTGATAACGGATATTAAGATGTCCCTTAGGAATCTGATTAAGTTCAGTAGGTGCAGAAGCGTTAAGACCCTTGTGCTGATAGAAAAGATACATCATATCTTCCATTGCGTCCATCGATTTAAGAAGTTTTTCAGCACGTTCTTCGGCAGTACCTTTTCCTGTTCCTGCAAGTATCTGCTTAGCCGGAAGTGAAATCATCATTGTATCCAGCATAATATCAGATGCTCCGAGAATACAGTTCTTCTCGTCATAGTCGAAATCTATCTTCTTGTTTCCTGAACCTTTGTGAATTTCATTATGACGTTTTTCAATAGTCGGAACATATTCATCAAGTTTATTTATATATGCAACTGCTTTTTCCATACGTTCTTCTTCATCAGTTACTTTATAGAGGTCAAGCATTGGAATTTCTGTACCACCTGTTACACGTACAGAGTATTTTACATTTGAATTAGCAGCACCCTGATACTGGATATACAGAGCACCGCCATTTTCCTGACTTGCCAGGTTNCTTTTGCTCAATTTNAATGTATTTGCTCCGACTTTAAGATTAGCTCCTTCCGGAGAAACATTGCCGGATTCAGAATGATACTGTGTAGAAATAAGGCGTAAATCTGTGGTTTCACCAGTTTTCTTGCCGTTACAGCCTACATAAACTGTTACTTCTTCTCCTACACCAAGGGAAACACCGAGAGGCTGCCATGCNTTNANACCNNTGAATCCACGTCCTGTATCNTTTGTAGTAATNCCGTTNTGTATTTCTACTGCACTGCTGAGTGATTCGGCATTNAGNATTTTTTCNGCNGTTTCAAGTTCACGGAGTAAAGCATCTGTATTAGGATTGATTTCGCCGAACTCATCAGGAGTATTTACTTTTGTACGTAAAGCATCAATAGTTGCCTGTTTAACATTATCTTTCAGAACCGTATGCAAATCGTCTACATATAAATCCATAACTTCGTCCATAAGTGTATCATACTTATAGAAATATGTTTCTGCAACAGTATTAGGAGATGTCAGATAACGTGCAAGAGAAATCTGGACTTTAGCTGCTGTTACAGGTTTCGGGAACTTGATGTAGTAATAACGTTTGCCATTTGCATCGGTTTGAGCTGACGAAAGATTTCCATAACCGTCATTAAGTTGATATACTAAATTGCCTTCTGCGTCCCAGCATCTTACATTTGTATAATCGATATTTGTATTTACTGTAAGGAGACCAATGGTATCCATTGTATATTCCTTGTCAAAAGTATATGTCAGACCATTGTTGCCTATACCGTTGAATCCACCGTCGTCCCATGTAGCCTTTGAGTAATAGGAAGCCTTATCGCCGTCCACAGCACCCCACGCAGTATCGTTTGCATCTGCATCGAGTTCACTGTCTACCATTTCACCGCCGTATCTTTTAACGGAAACAATGTGTGTGCTTCCGGGATTTCCGTTTTCGTCACGGTTAATCAGATTGTATTTCGGCATATCAGCAAGGTCAAGGTTAGTTGTTTTTGCTGAGCTGTGAAGTGACTGAGGGCTTGAACCAAGCTCATTATGACCTATTACATAAACTTCGTATTCTGTGAGGTCTTCTAATCCCTCGATAGTATAGCTGTTTGATATAATATCAGAAATTTCAGTATAGTCTTCATCGCTGTCCATTTTTTTATAGAAAACACTATATGACTGAGTGTCGTCCATCTTGCTCCAGCCAACCTTAACTCCTCTATAAATTCCTGAAGCTTTTACATTATCGGGCTTGTCGGGGCGTTTTGTTGGTAACGGAGTAACGTCTACAGAATCACAGTAACCGCTTCTCCATGTGCCGTTGACAGACTGTACACTTACTGAATAAGTTGTATAGTTCTTGATGTCATCTCCGCCTATTTTAGCTGAATTTAATGATGTATTCAGTGTCTGAATAACCTTGTCACCCTGTTTTATCTGTACTTCATAACCTGTCACGTTCATGCAGGGTTTCCATGTCAATTCAAACTGTTCACTGCCTGCCTTTGCGGTCAGACCTTCGGGTCTATCCATTTCAGGCTCCGGAATACGTTCTTCCATTCCGTTGAGGAATTCAACTTTGCTGATTTCAACAAGATTATTGCTGCCTTCCATCATTTTTGTGATAGTCAGTTTAACTTTTTTGACAGCTACCTGATTTCCCAGACTAACATGAATATTTCCATTTTCGTCAATTTTAGCAACTACTTCGCTTTCGCTGAGAGCATCAGCAGCTTTCTTGAAATATGCCGGTACCTCTTTTATTTCGCCATTTTCATCAACATATTCAATAATAACATATCCTTCGTCAATAGAACTGTCACTATTGTTTCCTGTTTCAACAGTGATTTCTTCAACCTGAGTTGCATTGCCACCGTTTGTCATGTCAATGTCTACAGATACAGGATTTTCTTCTGAAATTTCATCTTCATTTGATGGTGTCAGTTTTACTGATTCTGCTGTATCATCGTTGTTAAGCAATTTTGAAAAATCACCGTCTACGTGTGTACCTTCAGCAGATTTTATGCTTACAGCTAATGGTGAAATACTGCTTTCAATTTTTGCCTTTATATTTTTGTTTTCTTCTTTATAACCCTTTGAAAAGAACATCAGGTCTACTAAATCTGTATTACCATCATTGTTCAAATCTGTAACATAATCTTCTGCCACCTGTTTTCCGTCAATAGCATCAATAAGAATTTCTTTGTCATCATCATTTATAACGCCATCGTTGTTCACATCTCCGATTAGGAGAGCACCGGGGTGTGTACTATTCTCGTTTTCGTAATCATAACCATTGCAGAAACCAGTAGTCAGTCTTAACGTATACATCATTTGTTTTTCTACAACTACTGCCTGCTCATATGTAGCGAAACCTTTTGCCTCAACTTTAATAACATATGTGCCATCTGCAAGATTATCAAAGCTAACTTTGCGTTCCTCAGAAATTTCTTTACTGATAAAAACATCTTTTGTATCATTTGTAGAACCGTCCGGATAGATTAATGTTGCTATACATTTAACATCATCACCAAAACTCAAAAAATTCTGAATTGCAACTTCAATCTTACCTACACTATTAAAATGTACATTTTCATTATTATCGTCCGATGTTGAAAGTTCGTTTTCATCTTCCGATGGTGAATTTTGATTATCATCTTCATTCTGATTATCAGTGTTATTTTCTGGCGATACATCATCTTTGTCTTTCTCAGGGGAAACAGTTTCACCGTCCTCATGAGTTCCACCGATATTAGAAAGGACAGCTTCAGCACTGACTGCGTTCGGGAAACTACATACCATAGATAATGCCAATAAGAAAGTTATTTTTCTTTTTATATTTTTTCTCATGTTATTATTCATAATCATTATTCCTTTCTGATNTCNGNAATTCTTANTTAGATAAGAACTTTTATAAGTGCAACTGGCTGTCATACCGTTTTCACGGGTTAGACCCTTAAGCTTTGCGTCCCTATTTTTCAATAAGTTTGCCAAATATTATATTTTTGACATATTCAAGTTGTATCCACGTTACTTCTGTATGCCTGCGATTACATTATACTATATTTTTTTTATTATGTCAATATCTTTTGTGATTTTTGACTGTTTTTTATAGTGTTTTTCTGATTTTTATTTGGACTTCATATTAAAACAATCGTATTAACAATTATAAGTTTGATAAATATTATATTTTTGACATATTCAAACTGTATCAACATTACTTCTGTATGTCTGTAATTATATTATACTCATTTTTTCTATTATGTCAATGTGTTTTTTTAAATTCATTTGTTTTTTGCGGGATTTTGTCTGATTTTTATGGAGTTTTGCATATATAATCTCAAGTTTTTTATATAGTAAATCGGAACAGTCTGTGCAGATAACAACTTATGAGAGCAGTGTTACTGACAAAATACTTATATCAAAAGCAAGATATTGACAAAGCAGTTACAGGAACTTTCATTAATATATTTTCTTTGGGCGTAATTCTGATTTTTCAATGACTTTGTGATATCATTGTATTATATGGTTAGACCCTGTATTATAAAAAATACAGGATTAAATTTATAATATCACTGCAACAATCACAAAATTCATGCGACTAAGTAATGAAGATATATTTTCAGAAAGGGGCAGATATATGGATAACGGTGCAAGTAGCTACCGCCGTTTTCTTGAGGGTAATAAAAATGCTCTTGCTGAAATAATCCATGAATACAGAGACGGACTTGTGCTGTATATATGCAGTTTTACTGACAATATCTGTACAGCAGAAGAAATTGCGGAGGAAGTGTTTATAAAGCTGTATGTTAAAAAACCCAAGTTTTCCGGAAAAAGTTCATTCAAAACATGGATTTATTCTATAGGGAGATTTACAGCTATTGATTATATCAGAAAAATGTCAAGGCTTGTTTCAGCTCCGATTGATGATTTCTACAGTCTTGCAGACAGAGCAGAAATTGAACAGAATTATATAAAGGACGAGCAGAAAATTATGATTCATCATGCAATGCAAAAACTCAATTCTGATTACCGACAGGTACTTTATCTGATATATTTCGAGGAATTTGACAATGCACAGACCGCAAAAATAATGCACAAAACAAGTCGTCAGATTACCTATTTGCTTTACAGGGCAAAGAAATCTCTTAAATCAGAGCTTGAAAGAGAGGGGTTTATCTATGAGGAGCTATGATGATATTTCAGAAAGAGTGTTCAGAAAGGGGGACAGAATTCTTGAAAAAAAACGAAAACGAACAGCAGTAATCAAAAAAATTTCATTTTCGGTTTCGGGAATATGTGCCGTTATTCTGGTAGGTTTCGGAGTATGGACAAATGACTGTATAAAGAATCAGACAAACAGTCTTCTGAATAACAATCATAATAATCAGATTATTACAGAAAATGAGACAGATTCAGGGAGAAATAAAGAAAGTATGTCTCAGACTTCCACTACAGAATATAAAAATAACAGAACTTACTTATCCGAAACAGTTACATCTATTGAAGCTTCTGATGTATTTTTATCAACAACGATATCAGCAGATAACGGATTTTCAGAAAACATTATTTACACAACAACAGTTACAAATCAGATTTTTTCAGTAAACACAACAGAAATACAGACAGAACATATACCGGAAAAAGTTCAGACAACCGTCAGCACAACAGTACAGACAAATACAATGGAGACAGAGATTACAAATCCACCTCAGAATATTGATGATGAAAGGAGTTTATACATGAAAAAATTTATGTCTTTTATATCGGCACTTACAATAATGAATCCCGTTATGCCCACAATGAGCAATTCTTCTGGTGTACCTTTTAAGGTTAATCCGGTAAGATACTGGCCCGGTGAAAAAGCAATTTTCGCTAAAATGGAAAGCGGAGAACTGGACGTTGACATCAACGGCAACGGTGAATTTGACATCATGGACTGCTATCTGCTTGACGCTTACCGTTCAGAATACTATTCTTATGAGAATGATATTGACCCTGAAATAGTACAGCGTATCGAAAGCATAGCCGACTATGACGGCAACGGAACAGTTGACTTTGATGATACATTACATCTGATGAGGTACTTTATAGTCGATGGAAACATTAAATATGAATATCTCGACCCTGCATATTATGACCCTGATATTGAACCGCTTACTACAGAGGACGATTTAATAAATTNCGGAAAATATAAGNNAATTCAGGCATACGTTTTCCCTATGCGTATGNTCTATCACGTNGGCTATCTGCAANCCCGATANTATCTGATTNATGAANTGTATCAGAATGGTAAAGTAGACCTTGATATTAACGGAAACGGTCAGCTTGATGTCGACGACGTTTACCGTATGCACGTATTCTTTACAGAGAATGAAAACCTTGATGTTGACGATATTGACCGTATGCACATATTCTTTACAGAGAATGAAAACGAAGTTATAAATCAGATTCTCACTGAAGAAGAATATCAGAAATGCTGGGATTTCTCTTTCCATTATTCAGAGCATCTCGTTCCGCACCATTATGATGGTTATATTATGTCGATAGAGGTAGCGGCTTATATCTTAAATCACATAGAAGTAAAACAGGAATATTTCACCAAAGCATACTACAAAGAGAATATTGAAGACTATATATCTTCATATAAAGTTTCCGCACTGATGATAGATGCTGCTCATCTTATTGGTATTGAAATCAGCGACAATATCGGACCGGCATTTGACATCAGTGATTTTTATAATACGTTTGATATGACATTCTTTGATTCGTACTGTTCCGATGTTGAAAACGGTATCCGACCTGCTCCCGACGTAAATATGGACGGAGTTGTTGACTACAGGGACTATTTTGACATAAATATTTACTGGANTGACANAATAAAGGGCAGTACAGCTGAAAGAAGCATAATTTCGGCAGAAACATGGAANAANATNNACGAAAACTATGATTTGGACGGCAACGGATATAGTGGTGGTATAGACGANCTNACGGCAGTGCAGTTATATGTAATAAAGTACGCTGACGAAATAGATGACGTTGACGGTTCTTATAATGAATATGTCAAGAGTCTCTGCGAAACTTCGGAAACCATTTCCACAACCGCAAACTATGAAGATAATGTCAAACTCCTCTCCCAAATTGATGAAAAACGCTCTGGTGATGTCAACCTTGATGGGAAAGTAAATGTCTCAGACGCAGTACTCATTATGCAGTCAATTTCAAATCCTGAAGAATTTCAGATAACAGAACAAGGAAGATACAACGCAGATGTCTATAATACCGGTGACGGCGTTACAGCTTCTGACGCTCTGCTGATTCAGCTGTGGGAAATAGGAATGTCAAGAGATATCTATGAGATTGATTTTGAATAAGTCATAATAAAATCCACGGCGGAACTTCGGTTCTGCTGTGGATTCGTAACCGTAAAAAATCGGTATATTGTAGGTCTTGAAAAAATAAATAGCTGTGATTGCATTTAATCAGCAATCACAGCTGTTTTCGTTTATATTTTATTTTGTAAATTTCTTGATTTTAGCAAGAACATAATCCTGAATCTGTTTAAGGTCGGCAGCTTCAACTATGCCATTTTCATCGACATCAGCAGCTTCATAGGAAAGAGTATTTGTGAAATCGTTTATAATTCCACTTCTTGCAGCAGTAATATCAAAAGCATTAATAACTCCGTCAAGATTAACATCACCCTTGATTACCTTCTCCACAGGAACAGCCATTACAACATAATTAACGGAATTTCCGTTACCGCTGTTTGTTCCGAGTGTTACAGTTTCACCAGATTTGACATTTTTCNTGTAAAGCATGAGTGTNAGTTCATTTGATGTAGACATGGTAACTCCGGCGTTTTTCCAGTCCTNGAGCCAGTCAGGAACAGGATTTGCAACACGGGAATCCATAGCTACATAAACNGTAATATCAGCACCTGCTGTAAAAATACCCAAATCAGTGGTAATAAGTTTTGAATCACAGGCGGTTCTGATTGTTTCAGCACCGACCAGATTGTCAGGGAAACTTGCAGCTGTAAGGTCACGGTCGCCGAAAATTACAGAACCTGCACCCGTATTATTATAAATTGACCAGTCATCGCCATTCTCACTGTCAAATACCTGAAGATTCTTTATAAGTTTTCCGTCAAGAACTATCTCCTTGTTTTTTGCAAGAACGATATAGTTTGCGTTATCGCCATTGCCGCCGTTCATACCGAGTGTAACAGTTTCACCGGATTTTACATTCTTTTTATATACTTCAAATGTAAGGTCACCTGTGGCAGTAATCACATCACCGGTCTTTTCCCAGCTTCCAAGCCATTCGGGAAGAACCGGTACAACACGGGAATCAATAGCCACATAAACCGTCATATCATCTCCGGCTTTGAATGTTGCTAAATCATTAGTGAACATTTTAGAATCACAGGCAGTTCTGACAGCTTCTGCACCTATAAGGTTTGCAGGAACGTCTGTCGCTGTAATGTTTCGGTCANCGNAGATAACTNAATCATTTGNGAATTTTTCATTAATTGACCAGTCAGCAGCATTTTCCTTATCATTAACAACGAGATTCTTAATAAGTGTACCATTCAATGGTTCAACAGAAATTNCTGAATNGCCGAAATCGCCTTCTACTTTGAAATTATCAATATNAAGTGAGCNTGGAAGTGTTGAATTTGCCTTTAATTCAATTTTATTTTCTCCGGCTTTGAGATTAATATTTTCACTGATTGTTTTCCAGTCACTGTAATTTGAACCCTTAGGAAGTGAAAGTGTCTTTACCTTAGTATCATTCACATAAAGGTCAACGCATTTTACATCAGATGTTGCGGAATAACGGAGAGTCCATTTAAACGTACCTGCCTTTGAAGTTTTTACAGTATCCCTTACAGCAGCAGAATCCTTAGTTCCGAACTTCACAAATCCCATTCCCTGAAATTTGGTCACATCGCTGTGACAGCCGTTTGTAACATTTCCTTCAACATTTTTCATATCGAAGTTTTCACCTTCATACTGACGAGCACCTGTGTAGAAATCAGGGAATTGCGGTGCAGTCTGTACAGACTTTTTATAAGAAGTCTGACGTCCGGTTTCATTACCGGAACACTTGATAGAAATATCAATCGGACCGTTATGCTTGATTGTAAGGGTATATTCGCCGTTTTCCCAACTTTCTGTCACAACACTCTTAGTCTGGTTAACACCTCTATCCTTATAGGTAAAGGACGGTTTTGCACTTGCTCCTGCAATTATGATTTTTTCGGTTTTAAGAGTTTCCACCGCTTCTTCATCATAATTATTCATATAAACGTCAATGTGGTCGGTGTACTCATTTATAAGTGCCGAACCGTAAAGCTGATGCTTGATATCAAGTGTTTTGCAGGTATTGTATTTCAGATTAAGGATTGCTCCTGTTTCACCGCCAACCTTGTTCGGATTATATGTGACCCATGTATTTTCGTTTCGTCCGGCATAGCAGTTGCCCCAGTATTCCGAGGGATAGAGTTTATTGAACTCCTGCTGTTTAGCTTCGATACTTGCCCAGCGTGCCGCTATCTGAGACTGTTTTATCTGAACAGGTATGGATTTAGCCATGTCATCGGCAAAACCATAAATTGTCGGGATAGTCTGATAACGTCCGGTACTCTTGAACGGATTATGATTATCCTTGTGGTTGCCGTCATTATCCATACGATAAAGACCCTCGAAAAGAGTTTTGTAAGAACAGTACTTATCGTCATTGCTGCCCGAATTGACATCCTGAATAACAACGACTTTTGTACGGTCAATAACTTCCTGCCTGTCGGGAATACGGATAGTACCGTCTATAAACTTACGCATTATATCTATGTTTACATTTGCACACTGGTCGAAGAATTCCCACTGACGAATTTTGTAGCCTTCGTTGTCAGTAGCGTCCCAAAGACCTTTGATGCAGTCTGCCCATACAAGTTCCGGTCCGTCAATAACGGTCATACCGTTCATAGCCATACGTTCAAAATAAACGGGAAGACTTGTTGAAAGTCGGTACTGATTTTTTGTCTGCTCGTCAAAATCCCCGCCGTTCCACGGATAGTCCGTCCAGCCCGTATCGTCCCAGCGTACACCGTAATTTCCGCAGTAGCCTGAGATATACGCACCATACACTTCGCTCTCTACATCTTCGATATAGCCTACCTGTGTATACTTTTCTTCAAGAATAAGATTCTCAGAATATGTACGGCAAGCCTTTTCCCAGTTGGAATTTGTTTTGAGCATAGCTACAGGATTAAGTGCAGAACCCCACTGATTTTCGCACCAGTTGATATCAAGATATCCACCGTACTTGTTGCAGAGCTTCAGTAATGCTGAAAAATGGTCGTAACGCTGCTGATATGTTACAGGGAAATCTTCCGAAGCAAATCCCCAGAACTGTTCGGCATAATTGAAGCCGATGAAATTGGGATAATCACGGAAAAACTCGCCAAAAATTGTATTATCCAAATCGTAGTCAGCAGGATAATCGGGGAAATGGCACTGTCCACCGCTTGCAGGCTGTATCATTGTCCACACGCCTTTATCTGCACAGGACTTAATCCACGACCTTGCTGTTTCCGCACCGTCCTGAACCATAAGCCATCTGTGTTCGGTACTGCTCCAGTTTATTGAGAGTGAAATATTGAAAACAACATAAGGGAGAATATCTTCCGGTACGAGTTCAATAATCTTTTCAGGGTCTGCATAATTCCATGAATCAATATGAACTATCCACATGGGCGACTCATTTGAAATAGGTCTGCGGAATGCAGAAGCTGCCTTCGCTGTAAAAGGCTCAACCTTTGCAATACCTGAGAGCTGTGATATCCAGCCGTCAGCATTCTGTGACGAACCGACATGACCAGCCGTTATAATACTACACATCATCATGCCCGACAACACAGATGCACAAATTTTCTTTAACTGTAATTTCATAAAAACCTCCGTATCATCAAATTTATTATTTGTTATATTAATACCGCCGTCCGCAAAAGAACATAATTTATATATAACGTTCATATTCTGAAATCACTCTTGATTAATACAATGATTTACTGTTTTAAAATTTATGTTCTTTAACTATTTACTAATTTTATCATATTCTTCATAATTGTGTATTGCATATTTGTCAGATATTTGTCATATTTGTAAGCAGAATTTTATTTGTTTTGTCAAGATTTATGATAACAGGCTTTAAAAAAATGAATTTTTTATAAATAATAAGGTGTGGACAAATTCTGCTTTTTATGGTATAATAAAAAAATACAGCAGTGTGTTATGAAATCATAGATATAAAAAGGGGAATTAATATGAAAGTCCTGAATGAAAAGCAAAAAAAGAAAGTGATTCTTCTTGTTTCAGATGGTTCTGAGGGATTTAAAGAATTAGAAACCGTTTTCAGCAGTCGCTATAAAGTAATTGTAACATATAACTCCAATATAGACTACGATGCTATCAAGGCACAGATTAGACAAGTGTCCGCAGTCATTTTGACCGCAGCAGCAGAGGTATTTTTCCGGTGGATTGCATCGGACAGCACAGTTGCATACATACCACTTCTGATATATTGTGATGACGCAGCAGGTATGCCACAGGCAATGGAATGCCTGAAGCGTGGTGCTGTAGATGTTATTTCTCCGCCGTTTCACGATGATTTGCTTCTTCATCGGATTGAAAATGCCATTCGCCTCAAGGATTCGGCTACGTTTTACGAGATTGAGCGAATGCTCAAGGAACTGCCGTCCAATATCTATCTTAAAGATGAAAAGGGCAGATATATTTTTGCTACACATTACTGGCATCATCTGGAACACGCTGACGAACCGGACTGGACTATAAGAGGAAAAACTGATGTGGATATCCGTAAGGATAAAGATAATGCGATTAAGGCAATGGAGGCAGATATTGAGATTCTGCGTTCCGGTATCGGAACTTCCTACACGATAATGATTAATGAGGATGGTACACGAGAGTTCTTTGAGGTCATCAAACAGCCTACCCGTAACGAAAAGGGTGCTGTCACGGGAATCATCGGACTTATTAATAATGTCACAGAACGTGAACTGCTCCGTATCAGCCTTGAAGAAAGTGCTATGATTGACGATATGACAGGTGTTTACAACCGACGTTTCTTTGAGCAGTATACAGCAAAGCTTGAAAAAAGCAGCGAACGACCAGTCAGTATTATTTCTGCCGACTGCAATGAGCTGAAAAAAATTAATGATACTTTTGGTCATCTTGTTGGTGATGAGTATATACGTATGGCGGCACTTCTGTTCCGCATGGTCGTGCAGAACAGCGGACGGATTTTCAGAGTTGGTGGAGATGAATTTGTGATTATCCTACCCAGAAAAACCGCAGGCGAAGCGGAGACAATCGTCCGGAAGTTACAGAAAGAAGAACAGAACTTTTCTGTCAAAAATCATAATCTGAGCATTTCCTATGGTGTTTCCTGTATGGAGAACAAAACAGATTCGATTATAGACATCATTGACGCTGCCGACAAGCATATGTATCTGAACAAGGCAAAGTACAAAAATAACAGAAAAAAACAGAGGAAATAATAACTTGTTGTTATAGTTATGATTTCTCATATTCATACTTTTTACGTAGATTTTAATTCTATGTGAACAGGAGGCTTATTTATGAAAAAAACAATAAGAAAATTTATGGTTTCTGCAATGTCCGTACTGCTTACAACGTCATCATATCTGTTATATGACGACATTAACAGTAATGTCTTTGCAGAAATAGATGCTAATCCCGTGATAAGTACAGGCTGTCCGGCGTATTCTCAGACAGGTATGACATCTTATGCAAATGATGAACATTATTTTTCTTTCTGGAACAGTTCCGGTGCTGATTACCTTGCGTACGACCTTTCCGGAGTACCCGAAAATCAGCGGAAAAAAGTCATAGCCGTCTGGTACAATGCTACCGGACAATTTGACTATACAGTCGCAAACGGAGGGTCAAACGGTCTGCCGTCCGATTACACAATTGAAGTCAATTCTGCTGACGGAGGTGACTATCCGCAAGATAACTGGGAAGTTGTTGAGACANTCANAGGNANCACACGTTCATTCNCGTCAGCACNTTGTTGACATGACCGNCTATANNTGGATANGNANGAATATATCCNNAAATNACGGNAAAGACGGCGGAAATACTTCTGTAAACATGGATATCCATAATATATCGGACGGTATTTCTGACAGCTGGATTTTCTATGGTGATTCAATTACGGCGTGTGGTATGATGAATTGTTACGGAACAGGTTTTGCGGAACTCGTTAATCAGATTGACAACAGGTATTTTCCGATTCAGGAAAACGGCGGTATCGGAGGTATTACCAGCACTCAAGGTGCAGAAAATATTGACCGCTGGCTTGAAGTGTTTCCGGGAAAATATGTAAGTGTTGCCTATGGAACAAATGACGCATGGGGCAATCCGTCAAATACTGAAAAATATTACAGCAATACCGCATATATGGTGGAAAAGATAATTGAAGCCGGAAAAATTCCGGTTGTTCCTAAAATTCCGTATGCCACAGAATCAGCGGTAGGAGATAATGTTCCGGCTTATAATGCAATGATTGAAAAAATTTATGAAAATTATCCCGAAGTTGTAAAAGGTCCTGATTTTGAGACGTTTTTCCGTGAAAATCCCGATTTGCTCAGTGCGGACGGCGTTCACCCAAGTGACAACGGTTATGCGGCTATGCGTGAACTGTGGGCAGACGTTATGTACAAAACTGTCTATTCAGCAGAAAGTGGAAATGAAACTCTTGTCGGGGATGTTAATACAGACGGAGAAATCGGCATTGCAGACCTCGTTATGATGCAGAATTTTCTATTAGGAAAAGGAAATCTTGATGACTGGTCTGCCGGAGACATTTTCAAAGACGACAAAATTAATGTGTTTGATATGGTTATGTTGAGAAAACTTGTTGTTTCTCAGACCGGAACAAAATAATATAAACTGTTTTTCTGTGAAAGTAAATTAAAAAGTGCGGATTTGGTTATATTTTTTCTTGATATATGATGATTTTTTCAGTAAGCTATTGAAATTATGAAACATATGTGATATAATAATTCCCGTGCTTATTCAGTACGATATATATTCAGGAAAAAAGGTGTATAATATGTCCATAAAAAAGAGATTTATAGCTCTGGCAGTTATAGCAGGGCTTATGTCATCAGTTTCATGCGGTGCAGAACCGGAAAATTCCGCATCAGGTGAATCGCAGACAGTTACAGAAAGTACCGAGGCAGTTACTGAAACAGAAACTGAACCCGAAACCGTTGAAGAAACAACAGAAGAAGAAACAGAAGCCGAAACTGAACCGGAAACAGAGGAAGAAGCAAACGGTGAAATTCTTACCAATGCAGAACTTCTCAGTCAGATAAACAACGTTTTCGGAATGATGTCCGACGGAACTTTTGAAACGGATTTGCAGACCGCTAAGGACTGGGACGTGGTTGACACTGATGCTGAAATAGACCCCGATATCGAAATAACAGCAGAATTTCTTGTGTCAGCGTCAATGAGAGCCACCGGAATTGTCACAGGTGATTCGTCAATGGACGAAATTATAGACTGTGCAGTTGAAAAGGGCGTTATTGATGACGCAGACCTTTCAAACATAGACCTCAGCAAAGCAGTTGACATTGTAAACAGTGCTTACTATGCTTGGACACACAGGGAGTTTGAAACAGTGATTGATATTGAACTGGCAGACGGCGTTATTGACCTTAACGGTGTTATAGATGCTGACGAATGTGAAATTGACGGCAACACAATAAAACTGCCGGCAGATTTTGCAAGTGCAATTACAGCAGGTACGGTTTTCATTGTTCCCGACGGTTCAGACGACGGCACAGCTTATAAAGCTGAAAGCGTTACGGATAACGGTGACGGTACAATAACAATTAACGGAAATCTGGCTGATTTCACACAGTTAGACGGAACTATAGGTAATTAATTAAATATAAAATCTTTCTCTTGTCATGTTATGCAGGTGCGTTTCATAATTTGACAAGAGATTTTTTGTCCTGTTTATAAGAACTTGTGTTTATAGACGTTTTAGAAGAGAATGAAGATGAGAAATAGTAATCATACATTCGACACATAAATGTTAAATTCATAAGAAGTTAGAAAATAGTGAAAATATACAAAAACATAATATTGA
The DNA here is from genome assembly GCA_009177225.1 of Clostridia bacterium. Classification (GTDB taxonomy): domain Bacteria; phylum Bacillota; class Clostridia; order Oscillospirales; family Ruminococcaceae; genus Ruminococcus. The sequence continues at coordinate 4,040 of WFLZ01000021.1, read as the reverse complement.
ATATGTATATTAAGATGTTTTATCAGCAGATATTTTAATTTTATATTGACATTTTTTAAAATTATGATATAATATAATTATTGCAATAAATATATTACTATAAGAGGTGAAAAAATGCGTTTTGATGATATGTGTACTATTGCAAGGATTACTTCCTCACAGAAGATAGGTTTAAATATTCCATTGACTTATAATGATACTATATGTGTTGTCTGTACAGCCAGCGGAAAAATTATTACCGGAATAAGCAAGTTGAAATATATAAATAATAATCCTGTGTGTGTTCACGCTGAAATTGATGTATATAACAATCTTATCGGAGATATTGATAATGCTGTTGCTGAAATATCATTATTTAATGCTGTAAATTTTCAGCCTATTATACCTTGCAATGAATGTATTTCAAAAATAATAAGCTTGAATCCAAATAGTTCAAATGCTATGCTTATTTTGCCTGACCGTTCTATTCCNGNTNTACNNANAAATGNNTTTTTGNAAAGTNAANATNACNTTGCTANTNNATNTAAAGNAGCTTCNTNNNTAGATAATGCTGACAGTTATCAATATCTGCAAAAACGCTTAAATAAATTTCTTATTGATGATGATGAAGATGAAGACAATGAGAAATCAAAAAAGTCAAAAGAAAAAGGTCATAAAAAAGGTTTGTTTAAATTTTTTAAAGGAAAGAGTGACGAATAATGAATAAAAAGACACGACGAATTATATCAACTCTTGTAATTATTGCTGTTATTATATTGCTGACAGTTTTTATGGTAATCAGAACATCAAATAAAACAAGAGAAAATGCTATAAGCCACATGAAATCAATAGCACAGGAACAGTCTGTTATGATTCTAAACTATGTTGAAAATGCAGAACATACACTTAATTCATTCAGAACTGCTCTGGAAGTTGAGTCTGTATTGAAAAATCCTGATGATGTAAAAACAGTTGCTTCTGCACAAAAATATACTGAAGATTTTTCTGCAACAGTTTCAGACCCTGAAGGTATATGGATTGGCGACTGGAAAACTCATGTTCTTACACATACAAACAGTGATGTTGTAGGAATTACAACACGTGAAGACCCTGACAGCCTGAAAAAGTTACAGGATTCCATGATGAATGCTCCTGATAATCTTTATAATGCAGGTATTATTATTTCTCCTGCATCAAACAAACAGATTTTATCAATGTATAAAGCTGTTATAATAGACGGACAGCCTGAGGGGCTTGTTGGATTCGGTATATTTACAGAAAACCTTGCGTCTGCTTTAAATACAATGGAATTTAATACAGTCGGCACAACTTTTTCAATGATAAATGTTAAGGATAAAAAATACATATTCTGCGATAATCAGGAAATGGTTGGTGTTGAAGCAACAGATACAGACATTATTGATATATGCAATCAGTATGCTGATACATCTGAAAGCATTACCGGAAGCTTTGAAAGCAAAGATGATATAAATTTCTATTCATATATCGGAGATATGGGCTGGCTTCTTATTGTAACTTCTCCATCAAGTGAAGTTTTTGAATTTTCAAAAAGCGTTAACCTGAATATGATTTCATTCTGTGCTGTATGTATCATACTTATGATTATATTCAATGTTATAAGCATAAAGCAGGAAGAAACTTTACAGAAACTTGAAGCATCAAAGAAAAAACAGGCTCATATTACAAAGAATCTTCATCTTGCCACACTTAAAGATATTCTTACAGATGTAAACAACAGAATTAAGTTTATTAATGATTTCAGCAAGGACAAAGACGGAAATTTAAAAGTTGCAGACTGTCCCGATACACCTTACTGTTTTGCAATGTTCAATATATCAAAATTCAGTCAGGTTAATATCAGATATGGTCATGATGTAGGTGATATGGTTCTTGCAACAACTGCTGATATTCTTAAAAAGTATTTTGATGAACAGAGTATCTACAGAACAGGCTCAGATGAATTTGTTGTAGCTTTTCAGAATCCGAATATGCATACAAGCAGTTTTCAGTTAAAAGTTAATAATGCTCTTGCTGAACTTCAAAGTCCAAGAGAAATAGGCAATGTTAAACTTAATCTTTTCTATTCCGCAGCTATTGTTAAAAAAGGTGTTTCAATCAGTCCTGTTGTTCTTATTACTTTGAAAGATTTAATAAATAAAAACAGTTCATCAATGAATAATTATGCTACTTTTGTTGATATGGACTTTTCATAAAAAATAATATATTACAATAAAACCTGACATTGTTTGAAAAAACGGCTCTATTCTCAAAATATAGTAGAATAGAGCCGTTTGGCATATTAGAATCAGAAGAGACAGAGGGCTTTTTAGGGAGAAAAGAGTAAGCTGCCAGAGCAGAAATCAGATTGACAAGGAAATTGGTTACACTGCGATGTCTGGNATGTTCTATATCACAGATGTTTTTCATATTTTTCTTTGCTATGGTAACAAGTGTAATATCTTTTTCCAGAAGTTTTTCAAACAGCTTCTGAGAAATATAGCCTATGTCAGCAAACAGTTTCCCAAATATTTCTTTCGTCAGTGAATTCATAACAGCTTCATTCCTGTCATCTATATTGCCGAAGTAAGGCAGAATCTCACCTTCATCGTTGATAATCAGATGCAGTTTGGGTAATGTCTCAAATCAATTGAAATGTGGCAGAGGTCTATTCCAAAAGAAAATATTGATAAAAGAAGCGATAACCGTTTTATGAATAGTTTTATTTTTAGAAAAACAAATGGATTTTCTTGCAAGACATTTAATTCTTGTTCTTAAAGTAAGATGATCTCTTTCGATTTTTTGAGTATTTTTCTTTCCTGTTTCAAGAATATCACGATTTATTTTATTCTGATGAGCAAAGTTATTATCAGAATACACTTTTTTGATTTTAAATGGTTCCAGAAGTTTTATAAGTTCATCAGGATAATTTTTTGTTTTTTTAAAATTAGACATCTTGCGAAAATAAAAAAGATATGATATAATAAAAGTATGATGAAATATGAAATCATAAAAGAATATGAAGAGAAACAGTTGCGGAGAATCACAGGAGTAAAGAGAGCCACATTCAATAAGATGATAGAAATACTGAATAAAAGCTATGCAGAAAAGCACAGAAGGAGAAGAAGAAAACCAAAGCTGAGCATAGAAAACCAATTGCTGGCGGCTTTGGAATACTGGCGTGAATACCGGACATATGCACATATTGTAGCAAGCTATGGAATAGCAGAAAGCAATATTTACCGGAGTATTAAATGGATAGAAGACACATTGATAAAAGACGGGACATTTTCTTTGCTTGGAAAGAAAGAGCTGCTGAAAAGTGATGCAGCATATGAAATCATTTTGATTGATGCAACAGAAACCCCAGTGGAACGCCCTCAAAAAAACAAAGAAAATACTATTCCGGAAAGAAAAAAAGACACACACTGAAAACACAGCTTGTGGTGGATAAAAAGACAATGAAAACTATCTGCCTGAGCTTCTGCAATGGGAAAAAGCACGATTTCAGGCTATTTAAGGAATCCGGAGTGCATGCCGAAAATGATACGGAATTTGAAACTGACACAGGATATACCGGCATTACAACAATACATCCGAACTCAATTTTACCAAAAAGGCGCAGCAAAAACACGCCTCTTACCAAAGAAGAAAAAAGAAACAACCGTCTCGTTTCCAAAAAGAGAATCTATGCGGAATATGCCATCCGGTTTGTAAAACGTTTCCGTATTCTTTCGGAACAATACCGTAATCGAAGAAAGAGATTTGCTCTCCGTTTTTTCTTTGCTCTCTGGTATCTGCAACTTTGATATGTCTCTTTAATTTCGCAAGAGATCTATTGTGCGGCGGAATTGAATATCAATCTTATTTTTTGCCGCCGTATTCTCCAAATCTGAATCTAATAGAACGCCTTTGGAAATTTCTTAGAGCCTGTTCAGTATCTTTTTAAAATAATACGAATAAAAGCAATAGTAATCATCTGAAAAGAGTTTTGTAATTTTCGTTCACAATTTTTCCAGAGACGACGGTATTTATCAAGCCAG
>WFLZ01000148.1 GCA_009177225.1 Clostridia bacterium | reverse complement strand
TGAAGAAATACTGAATCTTTATGTAACCCGCTGGAACATTGAAGTGTATTTCCGTAACTGCAAATCCAAGCTGGCAATCGACCAGTATCAAATTCGTTCTGNTAAAAGNATTAAGCGTNTCTGGCTGATTGCTTCGCTTGTATATTTGCTGGCTTGCCTTGAATCGGAGCGTTTTTGNTTCTCTGACNGATTNCGTTTGATTTCATGTATTCTTTATCGCGAACANGTCTCCTTCATTTTTGANTATGCTGCTAANGGNGGNGATAAGTNTGCCCTCTTGCAGAAAATNGCTTGATTCTTTTTGTGCATTTTGACGAATTCTTTCTAGAAATGCTCATTTATAGAAGAGAATAATAATTTTAGTATAATGTCCGTTTTTATCTGAGAAAACGGACATTTCTGTTATCGGATTCTAACGCACAGGAAAGTGTAATTAAAAATATTGTTGTTTCTTGGCAAAAGCAGTTGCAAAACAGCAGAAAATGACTTATAATTATTATTGCCAAAACTGAAAGGATTAAATTAACAAATAGAAAACCGACTCACAGACCAAAAAGAAAGGAAATACAATGAATAGAAAAAAACTTACTGAAACAATAATAAAAGCAATAGCGTCACACCCGTATCTCGTTACTTTGGGAATATGTATTATGATTAATCCGTTTTTTCTTGGAGCAAGTGAAAATATTCCCTCCAACGCTTTATGGATTGAAACGTTTATTATAACGGCAGTCATACTTATATTCGGACTTTATATGTACAGAAACGGCAATCTTGACAAATTCAGATTCAAAGTATTTACAGTATGTGCAATAGTGGCGGAACTGTCCGCAACAGCACTGTACGCCGCATCAGGCAATAAGGCACTCTGGCACTTTATAGGCGGATATGGAGTTCTGTTTATTTTGTATTATCTTGCGGATTCAAAAAAATACCGTACCCAGCTTAATTCCCTACTGATAATAGGAGTAGGATTTTTTCTGAAAATGTATTACATTCTTCAGACATCTGTTTATACACGTCAGCATGATATTGGGGATTTCAATTCTGATGTAGGTCATGCCGGATATATAAATTACTTATTGTGTAACCACAGACTGAGTGATTTTGACGTGCGTGACCGATGGCAGTTTTATCACCCTCCGCTACATCACATGATAAGTGCGGTATGGATATATATAAATGAAAATATTTTCCTTGTCGGTCATGACCCTGCAAGAGAAAGCCTGCAAACACTTACATTATTCTATTCCATGTGCACTATAATTTCAGCCTACAGAATCCTGCGGCATTTCAGACTAACGGGAAAAGCGTTGCACATACCTTTGATAATAATATCTTTTCACCCTGCTTTTATACTGCTTTCTGGAAGCATAAACAATGATGTACTGTCTATAGCGTTTATGACCGGAGCAGTAATATCAACGCTTAAATGGTATGAAAATCAGACAATGAAAAACATTCTGAAAATTGCCGTCTGTATAGGACTTGGAATGATGACCAAACTGTCTGCTGCACTTATTGCCCCGTCTGTAGCAATAATATTTCTTATAGTTTTTATAAAGAAAATAAAGACCGACGGAAAAAAACTTTTTATACAATTCTGTGCATTTGCATCGGTATGCTGTCCCCTTGGACTATGGTACGGAATACGCAACTATATCAAATGGAAAGTTCCTTTTACATACGTTCAAGAACTGGACAAAGGTATGATGCAATATATAGGAAATCAAAGCTTTTTATCTCGTATTACCGACTTTTCTGCACGTCAGTTCAGAAGTGTTTTTGAACAGTGGGCTTATGAGGAAAACGGTGAAATAAAAGGATACAACGAACATAATCCGCTTATCGCCCTGCTTAAAAGTTCACTTTTTGAGGAAGGTATAAACGAAAACTGTTTGCCCGAAAATTCAGTTATCATCAAGATATCAACAGTATTTTTCTTCCTTTCGCTTCTTATCGCAGGATATGCACTTGTTTCCATGATAATAATGTGTTTCAGAAAGTATAAAATCAATACTGACATAAAAATATTCTTTGTAATGTTCTATCTTACCATGATGATAAACTTCTATAAAATGTCATACGACTATCCGTTTACCTGCACAATGAATTTCAGGTATATCACACCAACCGTTATTATCGAAGCTTTATTTATGGGAATAATGTCGGATAAAATAATTACAGATAATAATAGTAAAACTGTAATATATATTACTGAAACATTAACGTTGTTATTTGCAATGTGTTCAATAATTGTTTACCTTGCGGTCGGCTGTTCGTCTGCACAGTAATTCAGAAACCAAAATAAAATATAAAAAACTGCTGAAATTATTATAATACAGCAGTTTTTTTATAAATATTTTACAGTAATATATTTCAAATATGTGAAACAGTTTTTGTCGGAAATTATAGATAATACTATTCAAACATCGGTGTTGAAAGATAACGTTCACCCGTATCAGGCAGAAGTGCAACGATAGTCTTTCCCCTGTTTTCGGGACGTTTTGCAAGCTGAATTGCTGCCCATACCGCAGCACCGGAAGAAATTCCGACAAGTACACCCTCATTTCTTGCAATAGCTCTGCCGGTTTCAAATGCGTCCTCATTTTCAACGGTAATTATTTCGTCATAAATTTCTGTGTTAAGGGTTTCCGGAACAAATCCCGCACCTATTCCCTGAATTTTATGAGGTCCTGAAACACCCTCTGAAAGAACCGGAGAACCTTTTGGTTCAACCGCAACTATTTTAACATCGGGATTCTGCGATTTAAGATACGCACCGACACCACTTATTGTACCGCCTGTACCTACGCCGGCAACAAAAATGTCAACTTTTCCATCTGTGTCATTCCATATTTCGACACCTGTCGTTTTTTCGTGTACAAGAGGATTTGCATAATTTGTAAACTGTGACGGAATAAAGCNGTCGGGAATCTGTTCAGCAATTNCCTTTGCCTTNTCGATAGCCCCTTTCATACCCTTTGCACCNTCTGTAAGCACAAGTTCTGCTCCGTATGCTTTCATNAGATTACGNCGTTCGATGCTCATCGTTTCGGNCATTGCAATNATAAGACGGTATCCTCTTGAAGCCNCTNCCNCTGCAAGACCGATTCCGGTATTTCCGCTTGTCGGCTCAATAATAACGCTGTTTGGCTTTAAAAGCCCCTTTTCCTCTGCATCGTCAATCATTGCCTTTGCGATTCTGTCCTTTACAGAACCTGCCGGATTAAAGTATTCAAGCTTTGCAAGTACAGTAGCCTCAAGCTGATTTGATTTTTCAGTGTTCACCAGCTCCAGAAGCGGTGTATTTCCTATAAGGTCGGTAATTTTTTTATATGTATTCATTAATAGTTTGCTCCTTTAAATAATTATTACATAATTCCTATATGTTTGATATGAATAGATTATATCACATCTTTTTCATTTTGTCAAGCACTATTCTATTTTTTTATTTTTTAACTTTTTTTCTAAATCAAATCTGAAACAACAATGATTTTATTAAAAGGACATTATCTGAAATGCAGTCAGACAATGTCCTTTTTTGATTATCGATTTACAGGCTGTTATTTGTGTGTATTTAAAAATAGATAACCTAAATACCTGATGATATAAACAGCATAAANATATTATTCTGCAAGTTCTATCATTTTCATCATGATATCTGCNATTATTTTAAGCTTGTCTTCTGACATNCGGTCAAGACATTTTTGTATGATATCAACATAAAACTTTCTGCTTTCCGTATCATCGACATCTATTGTGTCATCAAAAAAATCGCTGTATGAGATTTCCAGTGCCTTCACTATTTTATCCAGCGTCGTGAGGGTCGGACTTTTCATATTTCGTTCCAGATGTCCAAGAAACGCCGGATTTAATCCTGCTGTAAGGGCAAGTTTTTCCTGACTCATACCCCTGCATAACCGAAAATACTTTATTCTGTCGCCGACTGTGTACTTCATACAAAGAACCTCCAATATATTTTATCACTTATTATACATTATTATTATGGAGATTTACAATACAATAAAAGTAGCTGATATAAAACCTTAAGGTCTCATTATGATATTGAAGCATGGACATTTTCTTCAGACATTTCGTATTCCAGTTCAAAAATCTGATAAAGACGAACAAGAAGCAGGGAATTGTTTCTTAAATTTCCGACCTGACCGGCTTTTTCGGTCTCGCCTATTCTTATGAGCCATAATTCAAGTTCACCGCTGTAATAGCTGTAAATCAGTTCATCTATACTGAAACACCGCTTTAAATCTGAAATAGTATATAATTCTTCTCCGTTCATAATCATCTTCAATCACCTCCAGTAATAATATAATATCACAAAGAATCATATCTGAAAAGACAAAACAGTTTCTGAAAAAAATTTATTTTTCGGAACTGTTTTATCTTGACAGAATAAATGTATACCAACAGTGGAACACACTTTTTACATAAGGTGAAATGATAAATCTGTCATTTTGTTTGTGAGAAAAATTTCTGACTGCATATAAAGAAACAGTTCAGAAGCCGTCTGAAGCTGTTTTCTTTTTTTACATACTTCATATGCCTTTGAAGAAATACAGAATTTTTCCGCATATCCGTCAATATTTCTTTCGTGATAAATACAGTCAAGAAAACCATTCAGTATATCTTCATAATTTTCACTCAGATATTCCGAAAATAAATTTTCAACTTCCGGATATTTACCGTAAAAATTATCAGAATCAAAATCCTCATAGCTGTGATAATTATGTATTATCGGAAAAATCAGCGATTTCATAGAATTTATCTTTGACCATATATCCACCGGAATATCTTCATTCGGCTCGCAGTTCTGATAATACCACAAACTCAGCAGACTCATATTTGCAAAGCAATAATCAGAAAAATTCATGTCAACTTCCGGCGAATCAAAATAAAACCGTCTCAGATGTTCATAAAGTTCTATATAGGACTGATAACTATTGAAATTTTTTCCGTTATCATTTTCAATTCTGTATTCCTGATACTGAAAGATATTTCTGATATAGTCAATCCACTTTACAAACGAACACAAAAGTGATATAATAAAAATATGAGTAAAAGTAAAGATTTAAGAGAAGCAGCAGTAATATATCAAAAAGAAGGACATACATATGATGAAACGGCAAAAGTGTTC
>WFLZ01000280.1 GCA_009177225.1 Clostridia bacterium | reverse complement strand
TTTTAACAAAAAATATGATGTTTTAAAATAATCTCAGTCTTAAATAAAACACCCATATCACCACCATCCCAAAGGTAGTCAATATGCATACCACATACTTTATTTTTAGATAGATAATAGGAAAAAAAAGATGTTTTTGTACGATATTCTTGATCTTTTAAATAATACTCATCAATTACAGAAACCAATGAATTACGCCAAGCAAAAATATATCCCCCCTCTTTTCCATCAGAGAATCCAAGATTACTATGAGCAATTACACGATTCCCTAAGAGCCGTAGTGTTTTACTTCCTTTGAAAATTGGATTATCAACTACTGCTACAGAAGCTTTCACTTCAGGATTAGAGAACAACACCGTACAATCTTGTATAGCCTTTGTCAAAGATAATGAGTGTATAATGATATCGCAATCTAATGTAAGTAGGGGATATGATACAACATCCGCAAACAATCTATGTGCTTTTACACTACCTTGCTTTAAACTATCTTCAATAAATACAAGCTGAATATCAGAATGAACCCATATTGAAGGAAGTTGTAAAATTTCATTATCATCTGATCTATAAATAATAAATATCTTTTTAATACCATTTTCAATCAAAGCATCTAAAGCATATGTAATAAGCGGTTTCCCANCTACAATTTTCATNGCTTTTGAAGAGTAANTCATANGACTGCACATTCCAGCAGCAAATATTACAGCATTATCAAACATAAATTTATTCCTTATTTGCCTTAGCAGAAATAATTAATGAACGTCCTAATGATGGAAAATGTTCTGCCAACATATATAAATCTTTCCTAAATTTTCCTATTTTTATTCGTATCAAATTTGTAGTCAATTTAAAATCCCCAAATCCTAAGGATTCCATAATATCTCTAAGTTTTGAGTAAGTGAATGGTCTAATATGAAGATATATGAATTCATGTGTTGGATTTACCTGCCTAGGGGATTTNCCAAATAAAANTCCTATTCTANCTNCCAATGAAGCCAAATTTGGTGTCGTCANAACAAANATTCCATTAGGTACTAGGCAACGATAAATTTCTGTTAAGAATAGTGATGTATCAAATAAATGTTCAATGATATCCCCTGCATAAATCGCATGAAAAGTATTATCTTCAAACGGAAACTTTTTAGATGCATCCATAACAAGAGTTTTTATTAATGGATTTTTCTGTCTCGCTTTTTCAAGAGGAATCATTTCACAATCCGTTAACAATGTCGAATATCCCATTGCAGACAGTTTACTTGACACATAACCATCAGCACCAGCAATTTCTAAGATTTCTACTTCATTAATCTTTAAATAATTAAATGTATTATTCAAACCATCCGTTATTAGATGAATAGCTTTTTTTGTTCGTAATTTATGATAATACTCATTCATATAGTCATCAACTATACAACCAGAACGATATCGACTTTCATTTTCACTGAATATTTTTTTTTGAATATTCATCTTATTTAATCCAAAACCTCTTCAGTATTAAAATCAAATGCAGGAGAACAAATAATAGCAAACTTGATCTTTCCACAAATAGAATGAGATGTTTCTTTAGGAATATGAACAAAGTCTCCAACTCCAATTGTGAATTCTTCATCATTAATCATAATTTTTGCACTTCCTTCTAAAATGTAATAATATTTTTCAGAAATATGATTAATGAATTTGCCATGAAATCCATCAAGGATACCTATAACGCAATCAATTGGCTGCCCTTTCATAACGAAAAGATCTTTGATTGACATCGACGAATCAATCACCCTTGTCTTTGCTGTTGATTCATAATAAATCATTGTAATCTCCATTCTGCTACTGTGGCATTAGCAAAAATAAAATAAAAAAGCTACCACAAAAACTTGCTTTTTTATGAATATGGTATAATTATTTAAAAGATACCCAAATCCAATTTATTCGACCTGACCTATAAGCTGTTCTTAGTGTGGAATATTTTAAAATGGTTCAAATCTAAAAGTTTAACGTTTATATCTCTTTACTTAATTACTCGTAATTTTTCTCTATCTGAGAAATAATATTTCGCATTTCGTTAATTTCAGGCCATTTTTTTGTTTCCTCATCAAACTGCTCAATCTTTTTAATAATTTCAAGCAATCTTTGTTTGTTAGATATAATTGTTTCATTGTATTCATCTTCGGAAATTTTACGATGTCTTGACAAATCAACTAATGTATACATATCATTTCTCCAGGTTGGACGATTTCGAACTACCGAAAGTTGCTGTATCAAACCTATTACAGTATTTTTACATTTAGGAAGTCCCTGATCAATTTCTGGATGTTCATCATCAAAAGGCTGATCTCCAAAAAAAGAAAGAGAAAAACCTATATTAACTCTAGATTCAAATTCATCCATACTATTTTGACGTTCTTCACGCATTCGATTTACATATGCATTAAGTTCAGACTCGTCACCACTAAAAGAAAGCCCTAACACTATTGTTCGCTTGTTCCAAAGATCATTTTCAACTTGCAAGTGCAGCTTTAAGTATTGTGTTGCGCTTTGTAAATTAACTTGTCCTAAATGATAAATTAATTGTTGACATGCTATGCGTTGTTCATCATTATCAATTGTTCCTAACTCATGTGTATTATTTTTAGAAAGTATGTTCAAAGCTTTTTCACAATTTTTCAGAATACATTTCTTTATTTTTTTGCTTTGAATTGAAGATATCAAATTATTATGTAAAAAGAATTCTTTTATCATCTCTGATATCTCGTGTGGTAAGAATAGTTTATGAACATCTATCAATTCAGATGGAGATATCTGAGGATTAGAAATAATAGAAAATACATATTTTGATACATAAAATTCTAAAAAAGACTTATGTACATATTTAATATTTCCTACATTAAAATTATTGTTTTCAGGTATAAAAAATGTATGAAATATGATAAACTCTACTTTTTTTTCACAAACTTGCTTATTATTTTCTTCCAATACAATGTTATTATTTGTGATTACATTTAGAACATCTTTTTTTGTAAATTTGGTTCCATACTTTTTAAAATATTCCCAACTAATCCTTGGTAATAATGAAGATATATCCTCTGCCACAAAATATGAACCGTAAATCTCAGCATTATGGCTATACTCTTTAATAATCCATATATTAGTATATTGATTATATAAATCAACAAGACTATCAACATGATGATTTGGATTTTCATATAGTACTTCTATACTCATATTTAGGTATAATGGTGTACTTGATAAATCACAAACATATTGATCATTAAAAATAGATGATTCTATTTCGAAAATTTCCGAATCAACATTTCTATCTTTAGCAATAATTTGTACATAATGACTAATATATTCTCGTTTCTGAATTTCATTCCACGGAAGTAAATAGATTTTATAATATTGTAAAGCCACTGGATTAAACTGAACATAGTTGTCATAAAATTGTTTTCTACATGTTAAAACCATATGCAACCTATTATCTATACAAAATATTGGGTTTTTAAAAAAACTTTTTACTTTGTTCTTAGATTGTATTGATAAATATTCATCTAATCCATCCATAATTAATACAACTTCTGATAAATCTTCTTTTAAGTAATCTACAGGCAAGTTGTTCAAGCCATAAATTAATGATATTTTTCTACTTATCCATTCTCTATCTAAAACAGTTTCCTTATCCTCTTGTTGTAAGTCGACATATATTGGGATATATGATATATTATTACTTTTCCTTAATTCAAGAATGTACCTAAACAGAACAATTGAAAATGTGGACTTTCCTACGCCTGGGTTTGACAAAATAAATACATTGTAATTTTTCTGAAAAATATCAAAAAGATAATTTGATGCTTCTTTAACTTCTGTATCATAGCACTTTTTCCCACTAAATTCTAAATTGAATGGTACAAACAATTTAGAAATCGAATAGAACAACACATTTAATCGAAGTTCTCTCGAGCCTGCAATAGGAATATGGCTAAGAATATTACAAAAATTTTCGGAAACATTACATGCAGCTTTAGGTAATGGGCGAATTAGATTGTTAATAAATTGTAAAGTTTTTTCTATTTCCTCATTATAATAGTACATTTTGTTCTTTATTAACCACGTTTTATATTCGTCAATAAAGCTATTAAATTTCTTACTTACCAAAACAGCAACGGATAAATAAAAATCTGTTAAAATATCAAAACCATTTACAATTAAATATGGAGACATTATCTGTCGGAAATCTGAACTCATATTACAATGAAGAAAATAATGCAAGCTTTTTTCACACGCCGTTGAAATAAACGCATTGTCTTTGGCCCATTGACTATCGTCTATTGAAAAAAACTCATTTTCGCCCAACATTAATAGAGCATATTTATAAAATTTATTATCTCGACACAACAATTCAAGTANTTTTTNAGCCGNCAAGCCTCTTCCGCCAGATGGATTCTTAATATCGCGGGAAATTTCCATCATGCNAACTAGATATTTACCATTGGTTGAAAATATGGGACTACCACTATATNCTGGAGTAANATTATCACTTGAAANAGTTAAAATGGTATTAAATTGATTGATACCTGTATAAGTCAAAAAAAGAGGACTACCATCAAATTCATGCTCATCAGGATAACCGAAGGCACAATAATTGTTCCCTTCAACTATATTTTCTAATGTATTAAAAGGAAGCCACCCTCTATTATTTGCACCAGTTGTTTTTAAGAATACTAAATCAAAATCTTCATATATAGAATAATCATCGACCTGTAATTTTTTTCCTTGCCAAATTACTAAAATATCTGTAATATTAGCTCCTTCAATTACATGATAAGAGGTGCATAACAAATCAGGAGCGATGAAAAAACCACTTCCTGTGCATTCAGAAGTCAAAATAGAAGTAACATATTTTTGATAACTAATCTTATATGCAACAATCACTATTCTTTTTCATCTTCTTTCCATGTAAGCTTAACTGTCATAGTTGCGTTTGTGGATCCATTTACAACTACTGACAAAACTTCACCTGTTGATACATCAAGACTAAGCCCAAACTCAATTTCAATTTCGGAAGCATTGCATTCACGAAGTTTTTTACACATACCATTTGCAAATCCAGAAATAGTATCAAAAAAAGATTCTGCCTTATAAACTAAAGATTCCTTAATTTTCCTATGTGAAGCTACCTGTTGTTCTCTACTCGCCTCTTGTGCTTTTGAATGAATTTCAAAACAAATAATTTCTCCCGTTTCCGTTTGAAGTTTAACGTATTCCATATTAATCTCCTTCTGCTGATGTGGCATCAATAAAATTTACTATAAAAAAGATACCACGACACTCACTTTTTCATTTTATATTGATAAAAGTAAAATTAAAACAACATAATTGTTTCANCTTAAAGCAAAAAATGCACNATCTAAANNNAATGTATGCTTNTTTTACTNTTCTATCTTCTCCNTGANTATCNACCATCANTATCTATAACTTGACCAGTTATAAAATTTGCTTTATCTGAACATAGAAAAGCAACTAAATCTGCAACTTCCTGAGGTTGTCCAAGCCTTTTCATAGGTGTTACATCAATAATCCAATCAACCAACTCTTTTCCAGCTCCAGCTGTCATATCGGTATCAATATTCCCAGGAGATACAGCATTTACAGTTATATTTGGAGCAAAAGCAGCAGCAAAAGATTTTGTCATATTGATAACCGCCGCTTTTGCAGCTCCATATGCAATCACTGCCGATGCACCTGATTCGCCTACTGTTGACGCAATATTTACAATATGTCCCATATGTTTTTTACGAAACAAAGAGACCAATTCACATGTACACATATACATTCCTTTTGCATTTAATTTGTATGTATAATCCCACTCTTCTTCACTAATGATATTCCAGCCACCAGGTCTTATAATTTGACCGGCATTATTTACTAAAACATCAATTACTCTATACTTTTCCTTAATAAATGTAGCCATGGATTTTACTTCATAGGCATCAGCAATATCTGCTTTAAAAATATCTCCATCAGAATATTTCCTAATTAAATTAAGAGTATCCTGTGCCTCAAGCTCAGACTTATTATAATTCACAACAACATAGTAGCCTTTCATAGCAAATGTAATTGCAATACTACGTCCAATACCACGACTCCCCCCAGTTACAATAGCAATTTTTTTATTCATAATAACCATGCTCCTTTTAAGGTGTAGATTCATTATAACTAATTTCAGTCAATATTTCGTCAATAGATTTAATGCAAAAACACGAATTTTCTAAAGCCATCTTAACCAATTTGGATAAAACATCAAATTCATTTTGTCTAATAGTACCAAGTTTCTCTATTTTTTTATTTCGTTCTTTAGATATTGATTCATTAGATCGAATTTCAGCCTGTATAGTATGTGTTTCAAATAGGTGTTTCTTCTCCCAATATGAATAACATTCATAAATTTTTTGAATCTTTGGATCTTTAAATTTATACATCATTTCGATTGAATTTAAGTCGTAATATTCAAAGTTCACATTAGAAAAATTACAATATGCTGTGTAAGGAACAAGTCTTAATCTTTTTGCAAATCTAGACACATGACTACTAAGACCGTTTCTTTCTATAAACATTAAACTTTCATAAAGTTCAGAAACTGTTAATAATGGGTCAAATAAAATATACCCTATATCCACTTCAATTGAATAAAATCTCAACAATGCAATAGCTTCCTCATTTTCTTTCACTGTACTTCCTTTCTTGAATCGTAACAGTTGACTATCACATCCTGATTCAATCCCCAAGAAAAAACTTCGAAATCCTACCTCCTTCAGTCCACACAGACATTCTATTACTTCACTCTTTGACATCCCATACTTACCTAACAAAGCTTGTACACTAGTACTAGCTACAAATTCTAAATTTTTATTAATCTTATTCTTTAATTTTAAGATTCGTATTTTATTAATAAAATCATTTAACCTTTGATATTCACCAGCAATAAATTCTTCATCTGTAAAATAAATCACGGTTGCTCCTTGTGATGATACATCAATTATTTCTGATATAACTTTATCTAACGGATACGCTCGCCACATACTGCCAGCATACTTCCAATTAAGCACACAAAATGAACACTTATTCCACGGACATCCTCTACTTGACTCAATTCGAGCAAGTCCATTTTTATCAAGGACAGATCTTAAATATTTATGATTTGTTGGAAATGCTATAGAATCAAGAGAAGTAATATATGTTCTTTCGCCATACATAATTTGATTATCAATCATATATGCAATATTGACACAAGAAGTAAGTTGCAAACCTGAAAGAAGATTTTCATATGTTACATCGTTTAACGAATTAACTACTTTTAGTAANCTAAGTAATGCCTCCTCCCCTTCNCCTNTGNTACAAANTACATTAGAATATCTTTTAAGTATCATTTCAAANTCANATGTTCCAAGAATCCCTCCAACAAGCAAAATTGGAGATTTATTATTTGTTTTGCAAAAACTCAAATACTCAGTATATAAATTATCAAACCGTTTCCAAGTATTTATATGAGTTGAAACGCCCACAACATCTGGATTAAATTTTTNTAATNCAATATTGTAATTTAATCCGTCAATATTNGAATAATAGATGTCAGTGTTAATCTCTGGAATACTCTTNTTCAAGAAAGAGGAAAGTACTTCTATTCCTAACNGCNCATTAAGTTCCTCACAATCATAGCCCACGTCAATTAATAAAAATTTCATAAAGAACTCCAACCACAATATATTTCAGAATATATACAATTATCTTCATTTGAGAACGCTTGTCCAAAATTAATGTTTTGAACACCTCTAATATATACACTATCCACAACTTAGGGATTTAATTTCGGATTCAATGCTCCAAAAACGGATTTTAATGATAAAAATTTGTTTATTCTTCGTCATTCATGATTTATTTATTTTTCTTAAGTTGTAGATAGTGGTTTACAAAATGGAAATAGAAGAATTATCAATATCGCTGTATGCTACCGAAGCCACCATAGAAGTCACCGCCATGCAAGCACAAGAGCGATAGCTACCAATCTTTTTGTAAGTTTTATAAGGATTCACCTCATTTTCGTAATCGTGAGGAGAAATCCGTTCTGTAAGTCCTAATGTATCTTTGTAATGAATAGAAAACCAAGTTAAAAATCAAATGTCTTATTCCGTTTGGATATTCTCCAAAGGTTTATATTCATGTGGTGAAGTCAGAGCCGAAACATACAATCAATCAGACCGCAACCTTTCATACTGTGTCATTGCACACACATTGTCACGTTGACAATACTTTTGTATCGAAACCGCTAATCTATCCAAACGCTGTTGGAAGTGTTCNCNACGCTCTGAGAGCTGCCGAACCAACCGCTTTCCTTAGCGTAATGGGTCAANCTCACACGGTAATAGTAACCACCTTTTACCGACACAGCATAGTTATTGAGATAGTAACTGCTGCTGTCTGATTTCAGCAAATCAAAAGTAGGCATTTCCCTGTACCAATTAACACCATTGGAACTGTATTCTATGGAAATATCCTTGTAGCCGATTGATTTCATGGAATTATTAGATGCTGTTGTACCATTAATGTATAATTTTTTCTCTTTGCCCGAGACAGCAACCTCATAACGATATATCAGACCTACTGTTCTTGTTTGGTTTTCTGATTAACTTAATTGTATACTTTTATTGTTTGTTGCTTTTACAGGCATAGTAGGGACACTGTATGTCAGCAATCCGACAATACCTAAAGCTAATGCTTTTCTATTCATAAATCCTCCTATTTGATTGATTTGACTATTTTTTCGCATTCGTCATATGATACATCTTGTGTAAACATATAAAATACAATTTTACCTTTTTGATATGTTATAGTGTATTGATTATCTTCCTTTGAAATTATTGCTGGAGAACCGTTCACTTCAGTTTCTGAAATATTGTAATAGTCACTTGGTATTCCTATTTGACCGACATCATTCCAATATCGTACATAATCTATATTGATAGTCTGGTTATCTTTCCTAAAGTTGAAACGAACAGTATTAGCATAATTTTCATTTAGATTAGTATCAACCTCCGTCAACACAAACCCATCCGGAATATAATAAGGCGTTTCAAACTCAATATCATATTCGGCAAGTTTGGCAATAAAACCGTAAGGGTCGTTCTTTGATGTGGGCAGATGAATTTCTTCTTTCGGCTTGTCAAAGTCAACGGCAAAACCGCCTTTAGTAAATTCTATCAAAGCCGATACAATATTCATATTCCAAGCCGCTACAGACACGCAGTTAGCCGTAAAGACAAGTACAAAGCAACACAGCACTGGAATAAACCTCTTGAATATATTCACAGGCTTTTTCGTCGAACTCTCATAGCTTCTTATCCGTTCATAGAGCCTGTCTGTATTGTCCGGAGTATAATCATCTCTAGACAGCTCAGCAAGCTGTGATGTAAGCTGTTCTATGCGGTCAAAATCACGTTTACGAAGCGGCTTTAACGTTTCCCTGTCAAGCTCAGTCTTGATATAGTTGTACGCTTCCACAGTAAACTCCTTGTCGACGTTTATCTTATCTGCAAGGTCTTTCATGACTTTTTGCTCCTTTGCTTAATAAATGTCTGAAAATACCCGATTTCTTTCAAGGATTTTCAAAAAAAGTTATTTTTGTATACTTTCACAAAAATCATTTTATAATTTTGTTTATTTCGACGGCATATTTTGCAAGTTTTTTCTTTATTCTATGGATACGAATATACATACTGTTCATATTACAGCAAATCCACTATAGACAAATAGGAAAAAGAATGGTATAATAGAGGATAGAAAGGGTGATAGTAATGATACCAGTAGAGGTAAGAAAAATCATAATAGCAGACAGAGAAGCAG
>WFLZ01000296.1 GCA_009177225.1 Clostridia bacterium | reverse complement strand
TGCCGTATTTCTTATCGACTTTCCAGTCTCCCTCGATTAAAAGAATCGAGCCAATATTTGCGTCAATCAGATTCCCCACAACCGTTATGGGTTCATTATAGCCTTTTACAGCCACACGCAGCACACTGTAGCCGTTTTCTGGATTCTGATATGTTATTCTCTCTACTACTCCTCGAATTTTTGTCATATGTTTCTACCTGTTATTTTACGCTGATTCCGTACTGTTAAGATTCTCGGAAACGTTATCACACGTCCTTTCATTAGACCCGTTCGAAAACCTAATTTGTTTCAATATTTTAAAACAAATAACAAAATTTGAACTATGTTTTTGGAGTTAATTTCTTTAAAAACTATTTGAAAAATTAGATTTTCAGAATATTAATTATATAATATAATTATTTATTTCGATATATTTTTTTGTAAAACATAGTTTTCGAACAAGTCTATTATATACTGAGAACGTATTTTTTATTTAATATATTTTGGCAAATTTATTGACATATATTTGTGTCTATGATATAATTATTAATGGAACAATATGAATAATTTTTATTTAGATTAATAATATGTATGAGGTTTTTATAATGGCATATGAGAAACTTAATTTGTTTATAAGAAACTACATTGAAA
This sequence comes from Clostridia bacterium, assembly GCA_009177225.1. GTDB lineage: Bacteria > Bacillota > Clostridia > Oscillospirales > Ruminococcaceae > Ruminococcus. The sequence continues at coordinate 6,386 of WFLZ01000296.1, read as the reverse complement.
ATGACAAAACAGGAAGAGCTGTTATGCTTACAAGCGTTTGGGGAACAGGCAAGAGCCATTACATAAATAATAATCTCAAACCGTTTCTTGAATCTGTTGAGGGAGGTAAACATGATTGTATCATAGTTTCGCTTTATGGTTTAACAGATATTTCAGATATAAGTAAAAGTATATATTTTGAGCTTAGAAATATTGGAAAATCTGATGATACAGAAGTCAAGAGTACTGGTAAAACTGTAGCTAAAATTGTAAGTAAGACTATATTTAATGGAATTATCAGTAAGATTGGTTTTGATATTGGTGCAGTAGATGATAATGATTTGCAAAAAGTATATGAATCAATAGACCTAAGTCGAAAGCTAATAGTTCTTGATGACTTTGAACGTTCTGGAATAAACCGAGTTGAGTTATTAGGATATATAAATAATCTTTGTGAGAATGATGGAGTAAAAGTTTTGATTATAGCAAATGAATCTGAACTTATACAGACTAAAGAAATACCTGATAAAGACTCAAAAATGGCTAAGGCATATACAGATGAAACACTTATATATCTGAAAGCGAAAGAAAAGACTATAGGAGATACTATAAACTTTATATGTGATTATAATGAGGCTGTTAAATCAATTGTTGACTTATTTGATGACCCTGATTTATCACATTTTTCAGAATGTGTTATATCTAAAGAAATAGCGGAAGTATACTATAGTCATCCTTTATATAAAAATCTTAGAGTCTTTATGCAGACTTGTCAGAAATCATGTGACATTTTCAGATTTATGAGAGATANAGGANTCACTATTAAAGATGAANTAAAAGATNTNGTNTTTTATGGAATAATNGNATTTATGAATAAAATAATTAATGGTAAAATACCAGAGTTTCCAAGTAATCAATATGTTTCTTCTGAATTAGGATATTCCGATAAGTATCCACTGTTCAAATTTTGTTATGATTATGTGATTTGGCAAATTCTTGATGAAAATGAATTTCGAAAGGCAAATAAGTATTACACAGAATATGTCTTCAATGGAAAATGGAGTAGGGGTAAAGATTCAGATTTATTGGTCATAAGGGAGTGGCATCGGTATACAGAATCAGAAGTTATTGTTGCTATAGAAAATGTAAAACAAAAGCTTATAAAAAATGAGATACCATATCATGATTATGGGATATTAATAAATAATCTTGTGGATGTAAAGTATACTATAGGAATTGATTTTGACCTTTCTGCAATGGAGGAGTATTCATTGATGAATCTTAAGGGAAAGGGAAATTCTATCAGATATGATGATTTATTTAGTATAAGTTTTAGGCTACATGATGAAAATTCAATAGCTGATTTTAATGATTACAAAAACAAAGTTCATGAATCTTTAAAAGAAAATGAGATAATTGAAGAATTTAGTTATAGAACAGAAAATGTTGATAAGTTTTGTGATGATATTCAAAAAATTGATGATGAGCGGATTAAAATAAATGGATTTGCTAAAACTATAGATATTAATAGATTCAGTAATCTTATAAAACAATGTTCTCCAAGAAATATTGATGAAATCAGATTAAGCTTTATACATTTGTATAATCAAAAGAGCAGAGAGCAAATCAATATTGATGATATACCTGCATTAAGATATATATATGAATGTATGAATGAGTTAAAATTATATGAACAGTTTGACAAAATTCAGAAGTTTCAAGTATCACTATTTGCGGAACAGTTACAAGATATATTAAATCAAATTTCTTGATAACAGTTTTTCATTTTTTATTTGACTTATTTTTCTTTTTATGGTATACTTTAATTAAGAGTTTATAAAAAAATGAGGTAATAAGAGTGAGAAAAGAAAAAATAAGATATATTGATTTGTTTGCTGGTATCGGTGGTTTTAGATATAGTCTTGACAAATATGGTTGCGAATGTGTGTTCAGTTCAGAGATAGATGATAATTGTTGTAAGGTATATGAAAAAAATTATGGCGATTATCCATCTGGAGACATAACACAAATTTCTGTTGATGAAATTCCTGATTTTGATATACTATGTGCTGGCTTTCCCTGTCAACCTTTTANTATATGTGGAAGNAAATTAGGTTTTGAGGATACAAGAGGGACTTTGTNTTTTGAAATATGTAGGATAATAAAATCAAAAAGACCAAAGGTTGTATTTCTAGAAAATGTAAAACATTTAATCAACCATGATAAAGGCAACACATTGAATACTATAATTTCCTCTTTAGAAAATTTTGGATATAATGTGTCGTATAAGGTTCTTAATTCAAAAGATTTTNGTGTCGCTCAAAGTCGAGAGAGAATAATTATAATTGGAACTTTAAACGGAGTTTTTGATTTTGAAAAATTAAAAAAATACCCTACTGTGTGTATTGAGGATATTTTGGATAAATCAGGCGACTTTGAATATCTAGATAAATTAGAATATACATTGATTGATAAATGTTATATTCGTCAGCAGCCCTCTGGATTGATTTTTGTAGGCTATAGGAATAAAGGTATGTGGAAAAAAGGTGTACGTCCGCATACCGAGCATCTATCAAGAGTACATAGACAGCCGAACAGAATCTATTCTACTAAAGGTACTCATCCCACTATACCATCTCAGGAAACATCAGGAAGATTTTGGATTTATATTGAAAGTGAAGACATAGTTCGTAAGTTAACTATAAATGAGTGTTATAAGTTAATGGGATTTCCAGAAGATTTTAAAAGAGATAATAATTTAGCAAATGCTTATAAGCAAATAGGTAATTCTGTGGTAATTCCAATGATTNGTGAAATAGCAGATTCAATATTAAAACAAGGATTNAGTGGAGGAANAAATGGAAACTTTGGAGCAGGTTTACAGCAACTCACTTTCAATATCTGATATTACTGATATTGAAAGTTCTATTAAAGAGTACGTGATTCAGATAGGAGAAAACTGCAATAAAAAGAAAGGATTATATACTGTTTTAACAACATTGTTGTATTACAAGTATTTACATCCAGAACAGGATATTAGGTTACATCAGGAGCGTTTTGATGGTGGATTCAGCGGCAGAGGCTATGATACCCAGCATATAACTCCTGTATTAAAAAAACTTGGATTACCAGCTATGGCAGAAAGCGGTTGGCTTACCAGAAGCCTTGAACAGCCTTATCCTTATGACTTGAATTATAATGGTGCTATTGGTACGCTTAAAGTTCCTTTTCTGCGTGTACTTGAATATGTGCAGAATAATCCTGATACTGCATATAACTTGCTAAGAATTTTACTACATAATGCAGATAAAGTGGCTAAGGCAAATGTAATAAAAATAATTCCTCTTGAAAATCCAGATAGCCTGACAATAGATAAGATTGTGCTGGCATTAAAAGAACATTTTTTATTTCAATATGGTACACATAATGGTGCAAAGTTACCAGTATTAGCATTTCATGCAATATATACAAGTTTAATTAAGGAATTGAAAAGATATGAAGGATGTTCTTTAGCTTCGCTTTCAAGTTTGACAGCATGTGATAAGACAAATAAGGCATCTGGCGACATAGAGATTTTCAAAGATGGTAATATATTTGAATCCATAGAAATAAAGCTTGATAAAAAAATCACTGCTCAGATAATAAGAGTTGTTGAATCTAAGATTTATCAATGGAATCCTCAAAGATATTATGTACTTTCTGTACTTGGAATTGATGAAAAAGATGGGAAAGAAATAGAATCTATTGTTAGTAAAGTATTGGAAGAGCATGGATGTCAGATAATAGTAAACGGATTGATAGCAACCATAAAATATTATTTACGATTGATTGATAATCTTGAGGATTTTATTAAAAATTATTCAAAAGCAGTCGAATCTGATAAAGAACTTCAGCTTGTACATAAGAAAAAATGGAATGAACTTATCAAAATTTATCTTTCTTGAATATTAAAGGAGATGATAATTTGTCAGCTAACTTGATTACTGGTATTATTCCTGCTAAGGATAAAAGTGTTTTGTTTTCTTTAGAACCTAAAGACCATAGGANTTGCTTTTTAACTGATGATAAAAGGTTTCCAGATTCACCACCTATGATNACTATNAAAACAGAAGATGGNTTTATATGGGGAAAGNCGCATGATGGTGCTGATNNAGCAATTTATGCAGGTAAAAAAGATTTTGAATTTATACAAAAATGTACATTTAGTTCAAATCTTTATATTTTATCTTTTCCTCACATTGAAGATAACAATTATATTGAAGAATTTGATTCTATAAAATTTGAAGGTGGAACAATTAATAGCGTTTTAAAGCGAGACGGACTTGGTATATTTAAGAGGGACAGTGCTTATGAAAGTCAGAAAATAGAGTATGATTTTGATATTTTTGGAGAAAAAACAAAGATTTTAATTGCTCCATATACCAAACTTGAAGAAAAAGAACATGGAAGTGTTTATAAAAAATATGCTGCATATATAGAATTGAGATTTAGCAAACCTCAGAGATTGAGTTCATTGACAACTCATTTTGAAAAAATTCAAGATTTGTTATCGTTTATGACATATCGTTTAGATGTAGGATTTGATTCTGTTTCAATATCACGACATATAACTGTAGATGATGAAACAAGATATGAATATGACAGCAAGTTAGGTGAGGCTTTATTTCAATATGATTATATTCCTAAAAATAATACATCTGCAATTACGTTTGAGGATTTATCTGATGCTTTGCCTGAATTACTAAATGTACTGTATCAGACTAAAGAAAGAAAACCAACATATATTTTTGGATTTCTTCCAGATAATGAGGACAAGATTTATAGGATGAATAATAATAAGTTAAGATTATTGTGTTCATCAATAGAATCTGAACTTTCATTTAGAAAAGATATTAAAACAGAAAATAATGTACTTTTAAATGAATTGATTTCACAAACTAAAAAGGTAGTTGAAGATTTTAAAAAGAATAACCCTGATGTTTTAGATAGAAAGACATATAGTATGATTTCTTCAAGTATGAAACATTGGTCTTTTTCTTTAGATGAAAAAATATGTGCTTTATATGATATTTATAGAAATGAAATTCAAACTTTAAAATGTTGTGATGCATACATAGATGAAAATGATATACATAATTTAGTTAAGTATCGTAATGATATAACGCATGGTTCATATCGAGTAATGGATGTTGAAATAGCAAGGACTGCTGAAAAATTGATGGGATTAGTTTATTGTTGTCTTTTAGAACGTATCGGCATGAAGCGAGAGAAGATTTTCTGGTTGTGCTGTGATAAGATACTTCAATATCATTGATTGTGATATACATCAACCCATACATCAACGCCACAGAATTGTTTTAATGTATTTTGAGTATTCTATAATTTTACAATACTATAAAATGCCTATTTTATGTTGGTTTTAAACCTATTACAGATGGAGAATCAATGNTNATGCNATTCTCATAACNCGAAGGNCGTTGGTTCAAATCCAGNCGCCGCAACCAAAAATCCTCGTAAACACGNTGNTTGCGAGGATTATTTTTTATTCACATAACAGAAANGGANACTTCGTACCCTTACCATACCCTTACCGAGTTTTGAGTTTATGGGTATGAAGTTATTTTTATGTGATTTCTGTTAACTTAGGTTAACAACAATATTCAGTATCAGCAGTCCCATTGACATAGTTTAAGGTCAACGTTTCCGTTGCTTCTGAAAATTACGCCTTCGTCTTTAAGAAGTTCCGCCTGTTCCGTCCAGTGTGGAGCAGGTCGTCCTGCGTGGTTTACTACACGGTGACACGGATAGTTGCCATAGTATTCAGACATACTAAGAACTTTCCCGACAAGTCTTGAATTTTTGTCCCTGCCTGTTAGCCTTGCAATCTGTCCGTATGTGGCAACTTTTCCCACGCGTATTTCCTCAACAATCGCAAGTATCTCATAAATCAGTTTTTCGTTAATCATTCTACCACGCTCCTGTGTTGACTTAATTATAGCATATCATATTTACCAGAAAATTGCAACTATTTATTTGATAAAAAAATAAAGACGGAGCAGTCAAGCTCCGTCCATATTTTCAGAAAAGTCCTGCGATTTTATTCATGCTGTCACGCATAAGGTCAAGAGAGGAGTGGCAGTACAAATCCATAGTTATCTGTACTGTAGCGTGACCGAGAATGTCGCTGAGAGCCTTGACATTTACACCATTTTCAATAGCTCTCGTTGCGAAAGTATGTCTGAGAGCGTGGAAATTTGCGTGTTCGATTTCAGCAACAGCAAGCAGATAATTACAGCAATTCCACTTAAGATAAAGAGTATCCAGAAGCAGAAAACCAACCTGAAATATCAGAAATAGAAACCGCCGAAAAAGCATCCGGAATTACAGAATGAAGCAATTCAACGGTA
>WFLZ01000240.1 GCA_009177225.1 Clostridia bacterium | reverse complement strand
CAAAAAAGCGAAAGCATACTGTCGTATGGTGAGCTTTTTCAACGCAGCAATCGGCAAAATTTGCCGAAAAGACGTGTGCAGGGAGATACTGAACAGGCTCTTAAATCTTTACTTTTACTCATATTTTTATTATATCACTTTTGTGTTCGTTTGTAAAGTGGATTGACTATAACAGGAGATATTTTTATGGCAAAGATTCTTATTGTTTACTACTTCCGCAAGGGCGAAAATTACTGGAACGGCAGTATTAAAAGTATTGCGAAAGGCAACACAGAGCGTGTTGCAGAATTCATTCAGAAAGCTGTAGGCGGAGATTTATTCGAAGTAGACACTGATATGATAAGGACTATTACAAGTGCATTGACGAAGCAAAAAAAGAATTGCAGGAAAATGCACGTCCGGAAATCCAGGCATATCCTGAAAACTTTGAAAGTTATGATACCATTTTTGTAGGCTATCCTAATTGGTGGGGTACAATGCCGATGTGTATGTTCACACTTCTTGAAAAGTATGATATGACCGAAAAAACAGTTATTCCATTTTGTACCAACGAGGGCAGCGGAATGGGTTCGAGTGAGCGTGATCTGAAAAAAATCTGCAATGGAGCAACTATTAAAAGCGGACTTTCTATTCACGGTGCGGAATCTGAACAGTCCGAAAGTAAGGTCGCTGCATGGGCAAAGAAATCTATTTGAGGAGAAAGTGTATTACATTTGAAGAACTGAAAAACAGCACAGTTTTCCCAATCGGCGGCGAAAACGTAAATTTTGCACAATATTTTGTCGGCACAAGCTATCTCAATATGCTTAGTTTGGAGCAAGTGACGATCGGCAATGTCACTTTTGAGCCTGCCTGCCGCAACAACTGGCATATTCACCATGCTGACAAAGGCGGCGGACAGATTCTGCTTGTGACCGCAGAACGTGGATATTATCAGGAGTGGAGACAGCCTGCAAGAGAACTGAATCCCGATGACGTGGTGAACATTCCAGTCAATACGAAGCACTGGCATGGTGCAGCTCCAGACAGTACATTCCAGCATCTTGCAATTGAAGTCCCAGGCGAAAATGCTTCAACAGAATGGTGCGAACCTGTGTCTGATGAGGAATACGGTAAATTGAAATGAAAACGCTGATTATACATTATTCTCAGGTGAATTGAATTATGAATTTGTAAAGTAATGATATTCAGCACTGGATTGAGAGGAAATCATATGGAACGATATTTTGGAGAAAATACACTCAAGCTTGGCTTTGGTTTTATGCGTCTGCCTAAACAGATGAACGGAAAGATTGACATAGAGCTGACCAAGCAGATGGTAGATCTGTTTATGGAGGAAGGTCTTAACTATTTTGATACTGCCTATGTTTATGATGGCGGTGAATCGGAACGTGCAGCGAAAGTAGCACTCATTGATCGTTATCCTCGTGAGAGCTTTACTCTGGCAACAAAATTGTGTGCATGGATGGGTGCTCATAATGAAAAGACGGCGAAACAGCAATTTTATACCAGTCTTGAACGTACCGAGGCAGGATATTTTGACTATTATCTTCTTCACGCTCTGCAGACAGGAAATTACAAAACTTATGACAAATACCATATCTAGGATTTTGTAAAAGAACAAAAGGAGAAAGGACTTATTAAACACTGGGGATTTTTCTTCCATGCTACACTGGATATTTTAGATGAAATATTAACTGCTCATCCGGATGCGGATTTTGTGCAGCTTCAGATAAATTATGCGGATTGGGAAAACCCTAATGTAACTGCACGTGAAAACTATGAAATTGCAAGAAAGTATGACAAGTCCATTATCGTTATGGAACCGGTCAAAGGAGGTGTTCTTGCCAATCCTCCAAAAGAAGTCTGCGAAGTACTGAAAGCTGCCTCTCCCGATGCATCTTTTGCATCATGGGCTATTCGATATGCAGCATTCCTTGACGGTATCATCACTGTTTTGTCCGGTATGTCAGACATTCCACAGATGCTTGACAATCTCTCATACATGAAACACTTTAAGCCTTTAAATGCTGATGAACAAACTGCTATACGCAAAGCACAGGAGCTGATAAACGGAATTAAATCCGTTCCCTGTACGGTTTGCCACTATTGTACAGCAGGCTGTCCAAAAAAGATTCCAATTCCTGAAATATTTGCTGCACGAAATCAACAGCTCATATGGGGACAGCTTGAAAAAGGACATAAGCAGTATGCTGAACCAGGTCAGATATTTTCAGGCAGTCGTCCGTCTGAACAGCTTTACAGAAGCAGCAGAGGAATGCCATATTTCTCAGTCCGCCATTTCACAGCAGATCAAGGCATTGGAGCAGGAACTGGGATTCCGACTGATTGAACGTATGAACCGTAAATTCATTCTGACTCCTGCGGGAGAACATTTTTATAAAAAAAGTCTTATCATAGTGGCGGACTATGACCGTCTGGTTCAGAATTCTGCCCACATAGCGAGAAAAGATTATGCGGAACTGCGAATCGGATATTTAAAAAGCTACACCGTGAATGCCATTCAGATCGCCGTGGCACGATTTTCAGAACAATATCCCGATGTTGTTGTTTCCATTATGAGCGGCAGTCATGAGGAACTCTACCATGCACTGCAGAAAGAGTGGGTCGATATTGTGATGAGCGACCAGCGCAGAGCATTTTCGGACGAATATATCAATCGTTCGCTCATATATGCAGACTGCTATGTTGAAATTGCGTCCAGAAATCCTATTNCTGNATTGGAAACAGTTACTCANGANGATTTGAAAAATACCCCCTGCATACTTGTGGCTTCAAANAATCAGCANAAANCAGAACAGNAGTATTNTCATGNTATTCTTGNATTTTACGACGATTTCCTCTTTGCGGACAGTATAGATGAAGCTCGCCTTATGGTGGTTCAGAATAACGGCTTTATGCCAATAGACGATGGAACGGCTGCCAGTAATATGACTGTGAAAATCCCTCTGTATCGAAACAACCAGCCTGTCCCCCGGCATTACTGTGCTTTCTGGAAATCCNATAATTCCGGATATTACATTGAGGAATTTGNAGATATNTTAAAAANTGTATTTTTATAAAAAAGAAGCTAACAAACGCTTGTATCCGAGAAAATGATCTTGCAGGCGNTTTGTTTTATATTTTCGGATAATAATATCTTATCCGAAAAAGCCGAAATTCAAATTGATTTCTGATGATTTTTTGGTTACAATTAAAGTATAGGCAACGCCGCACAGTTGCAAAAGAGGAAAAAAGTGATATAATAGGTGATATGGAAAGACAAATGAGACTGGCAGAAATAAACGATGAACTCGGAGCGACCAGAACCGGGAAAAAAGAATTTTTAGAGAAGATAGAGATAATCATACCGTGGGAAAGATTTTTAAAGTTGATCGAACCATGTTATTACAAAGGAGAACGTGGAAATAAGCCATACCCAATGGAACTGATGCTGAGAATCTTTTTGCTTCAGAATCTGTACGACCTTGCAGATATGAAAGTAATGACGGAAGTAATAGACAGCCGGGCGTTTTTAAACTTTTGTGGAGTTGTTTCACCAAAAGAGGTACCAGATGGAGATACGATCGGAAAATTCCGTAATCTTCTGGAAAAAAACGGGATTCAGGAGAAGATATTTGCAGCAGTAGTTGAAATTCTTGAAGAGCGTAAAATGATTCTCAAAAAAGAAACTATAGTAGATTCTACCTTGATAAAAGCTCTCTGCTCAAAAAAATCGTGAAAAGAAGCGTGATCCGGAGGCACATTCTACAAAGAAGGGAAACAACTGGCACTTCGGATATAAGGCACACATAGGAGTGGATAAAAAGACAGGGCTTGTACACCATCTGAAAACCACCACCGCCAACGAACACGATGTGACAGTAGCGGCAGAGCTGCTGTCAGGCAAGGAAAAAACTGTTTATGGAGACAGCGGATATCT
>WFLZ01000160.1 GCA_009177225.1 Clostridia bacterium | reverse complement strand
ATTATGATTTTTCTTACCTCTACTGGTATCATTACTATCACCCTTTCTATCCTCTATTATACCATTCTTTTTCCTATTTGTCTATAGTGGATTTGCTGTAGGAAATTTCTTTCGCAGTTTCTTCAAGCCCTCACATACGCTGTCGGAATTCAAGTAAGAATCAGTCATTACATTTACGGTTTCATATGTTACTGCATTCATAAATCCAAGAAGATTTGCTCGTTTTCTTCCATATGCAGATGGAACACATTTNCTTTCTTTACANCAGCAGTANCCGCCCTGATATCCGTATGTCAGATGAACTCCATCAGNGAAAAACACTTGAATTAAGCCGTTTTTTGCCANATCAANCAGAGGAAGAAGGATGTTGTTCAGAAAGTACAATTGTACTTTCAAATTGGCTTTTGCTGGTATNCTTTTTGACTTTTTGTATGAATAGCCTTTGCTTTAAGNCACTTCCGTACCGGAGTNGCTGTGATTTCTATGCTGAATTTTTCGCAGATTTTTCTGACTGCATCAGGAACATCTGCAGGTNGATTCTCATTAAAATATGCTTNCAGTTNATCGGAAATCTGCTCCAGATGGTTGATTCGTTTTCCCCTTTTGCATTTGATAGACTGCCTCCACTCCCATTGTTTGATACAGCTTCAGAATCCTNTCTATCGTCTTTGAGTCATGTCCTGTTTTTTCGCACAATTCTTTTAACGTTTCCGTTCCTTTATTCGCATAATACAAGATACTTGCCTATCTTCTGATCGAATCATTCCTTCCCCATTCCATTTCATAATGAACGAGTGCCTCTTCTTTTGAGTTCAGTTCTATTTTTATTTTACGCTTTATTGGCATTCTTTTCAAACTTCTTTATTATATCATTTTTGTCAGGAGTTTGCAATAGATGGAAGTATATAAATGCTTTGTTTGGTCAGCCATATTTTTTTACCGACCCTGATGACGACTGAGAAGAAAATATCAGAGGTGTTAAACATGCAAGAGCAGAGAATTACAAGAGCGGAAATTATATTGGACTTGTCACTATCATTTCAGAAAAATTCCCTGAAATGAATAGACCTGTTCTAAAACCTCAAAGAGTATGTTGAAAATTATAAATTGCACAGATAAGAGAAACA
>WFLZ01000129.1 GCA_009177225.1 Clostridia bacterium | reverse complement strand
CACTCCTGTTCACGCTGTTCGTCCCATTCACGAAGCTGTCCTATTTCGTTACCCATAAAGTTGAGTATTTTTCCGGGGTGGGTCATCATGAACATATAGAAAGTTCTTGCCTGTGAGAATTTGTCCTCATAATCACCACTCATTTTCTGTGTGATTGTAGCTTTTCCGTGAACTACTTCATCATGCGAAAGCGGAAGTATAAATCTTTCATTATAGAAATAAAGCATTGCGAAAGTCATTTTGTGATAGTTGCCACTTCTGTAGATAGGTGCAGTCTGCATATATTCGAGGGAATCGTGCATCCAGCCGAGACACCATTTATAGTCAAAACCGAGTCCGCCCTCTGATACGGGAGCAGTTACTCTGGGATATGAAGAAGAATCTTCTGCGGAAATAATTGCTGACGGGTGGCGTGTTTTAAGACCTGTATTCATGTTTTTCAGAAACTCTATAGCACTTCTGTTTTCGCCTCTGTGTTCGTTGCCCTGCCAGTAAATCATATTGCGGATAGCGTCCATTCTCAAACCGTCAAAATGATAGACATCAAGCCAGTAGTTAGCGGCAGACTGGATAAATGTGCGTACTTCACCTTTTGAGTGTATGAAATTTCTGCTTCCCCATTCGTTGTAACCTGCTTCAAGGTCGGGGAACTCATAAAGATGTGTGCCGTCGTACTCTGTGAGAGCGTAGTGGTCAACGGCAAAATGTACAGGAACAAAGTCAACAATTACGCCGATACCTTTTTTATGACATTTATCAACGAGTTCCATCAGCTGTGTAGGTGTTCCGTAACGTGATGTAGGAGCAAAGAACCCTGTAATCTGATAACCCCATGATTCGTCGCTGGGGTGTTCGCTTATGGGCATGAGTTCGATGAAATTGTAGCCATATTCAAGTACGTACTCAATAAGCATATCAGCTATTTCAGAATAATTGTACCAGCCGTCCTCATCACCTTTTTTTCTTTTGTTTTCGGGCTTTTTTCTCCATGAACCGAGATGCACCTCATAGATATTCATAGGCTTGTCACGGCAGTCTGTTCGCTGACTGAGCCATTTTTCGTCATGAAACCTGTAGTTATCAATTCTTCTTACAACTGAACAAGTTCCGGGACGTACTTCCGTAGAATAACCGTAAGGGTCACAATGGTCGATAAAATTTCCTTTTTTGTCATATATACGGTATTTATAACGCATACCCTCTTTCGCCTCGGGGCAGGTGATTTCAAAAAATCTGCCGTCCTCAACTCTGTTCATGGGAATATCTTTCCATTCGCAGAAATCTCCCACAAGGGAAACTTTTGAGGCGTTCGGGGCGTAGGTTCTGAAAACAGCACCGTTTTTTGTGAAATGCACACCGAGATATTCATAGGCATTGAATATCTCGCCTTTGTAAAATCCGTAAATATCCATTGAAAATCTCTCCGTTTCTGATTGACATTTTTGTTTTATAATAGTATAATATAATTATATGATGAAGTTTTATAAATTTCAATAATCATTTTTTTACTTGTGTTAAATAAGCGACATCTGTCGTAAATTGTCTATTTCAGGAGGGACGTTTATGGATTTGAGAGTGGAAAAAACCAAACGCAGTATAATAAATGCGTTTCTGAACCTGCGGTCACGCAAACCGCTGGAGAAAATTACGGTCAAGGAGCTGGCAGAGCTTGCACAGATAAACAAGGCGACTTTCTATCTGCATTATCATGACATATATGAACTGTCGGAATCGCTTGAAAGGGACGTTGTGGACTCAACGCTTCACAACATTGAACACCCTGATTATATCTTTAAAGATAATAAAAAGTTTATCCGTGAGCTTACTATTTCATTTTCGGCAAACGAACAGCTTATTAAAATACTTTTTGAGGGAAACCGCAGCAGCAGTTTCATCACCCTTTTTGAAACGGGCATGATAGAACTAATAAAGAAGTCATACCCCGAATACGAACCGAACATCGACAGAAGAATGGTAATGACATATCTGATTTACGGCGGTTACTATACTTATTTCAAATACTGTGACAATGGCATTGAAGCTGTTCTCAAGATAATTGAAAAGTGTTCGGACGTTATTATTGAGCCTTATAAATAATTTTTGTTTTCTTTCATGAATATTTTCGAATTGTCTGCGGTATAATATTAATGGCTCAGGAAGCCGGATAAATAACCGTAAGGAGATATTCAAAATGGAAAACAAGAAGAAAAACGACCACATCAAATGTACCGTTTCTCAGTGCCAGCACAATATGGTTACTGAAAATTACTGCTCACTCGGCTGTATCAGCATAGGTACTCACGAGGATAACCCGACTGTTCCGGAGTGTACAGACTGCAACTCTTTTGTCAAGAGAACAGGCTGCTGTAACTGCAACTGATTCTGACCGCCCGAACAGGATTCGGGCAATACATATTGTGCAAAATCAATAAAAGTTATCCGCAAATACAGTCAATACGGTAAAAATCCGGCTTTGGACTTGCAATATCTCTGAAATTAATGTATAATTATAATTGAGAAACTAAAATGAGGGGTTCTGCCTATTAATAAAAAAATTTATCAGTATGCAAATTGCCGGTGCTTTCAGGATTTGTTTCATTCTGTAAAAATTGTTACTGATGCAGAAAAAATCTTATATAGTATTCTTACCACTTTACGTTTTATTTTAAGTAATTTTAATCGTCAGGAGGCTTAATTTATGTTAGATAAAACAATGACATTTTCTGTTAACGAAGATAAGGAGAAAGAACTTAAGAAAAATCTTACGATTATTTATGACGCTTTGACACAGAAAGGCTATAATCCGATAAATCAGATTGTAGGCTATATTCTGTCGGAAGACCCTACCTACATAACCACATATAATAATGCAAGAAATATTATCCGTCATATTGACCGTGATGAACTCTTGCAGGTACTTGTAAGTTCATATCTTAATTCATAAAATTATTTCCGGTTGATTGTACGGACAAGTGCGTAAATATGGA
>WFLZ01000052.1 GCA_009177225.1 Clostridia bacterium | reverse complement strand
TTCTACAAGATTTCTTTTATGATATTTACTCTTGTTTCCTGACGGAAAAAACTCAGCAATTTTTTCCCACTGTTTATCTGTCAGGTCACTTGGATAATTTGTTTTTTTATATTCCTTCTTCATTTCTTTATTATACCATATTTTTTCTATGAGAACAAGTTCTTATTTTTACGTTCTGTAAATTCTTTAGGCTTATTTTTTGTATTTTGCGTGTCAAGCGACAACTGGTACGCTCGTGACTGCTCAAAGAAAATTCGTGCCGTGTTCAAAGCTAAGGGACAATCGGGAAAGCATCTCTGCCCTCCGATTTATAGTTATAAATATTCTGAATCGGACAAAAATCTTTGGATAATTGATGATGAGCCTGCCGAAGTCGTTCGCAAGATTTTCAGACTTTGTATAGAGGGTTATGGTTCGACACAGATTGCTCGTATTCTGACAGAGCAAGGCATAGCTACTCCTACTGCCTATGCTTTATCACAAGGCAGAGATAACAGTCACAAAAACACAAAACTGCACCGCTAGAGTACTGAAACGGTCATTGGCATCTGAATACATAGGACATACTGTGAACTTCTGAACACGCAGAAATTCCTATAAGAATAAGCGTAAAATTCAAAATCCGAAAGAGGAATGGCTTATCTTTGAGAATACCCATGAAGCGATTGTTACTCANCAGNANTTTGATTTAGTNCATGAACTTCGCAAAAACAAGCGCNGACAGCAAAGACAGGAGNAAGTCAATCCGTTTTCGNGATGNTCTGTTGTGCTGACTATTGAAAAAAGATGTATCTGTGCCGTGCAACAAGTTTAACAGCTGAACAGGAGCATATGAAATGTTCCACATACGCAAAAGACAAAGACGGCTGTACGGCTCACTTCATCAAGACTGTAGTGCTGAAAGAAATTATTGTAAACGAACTGAACAAGCTGCTAACAACTGTGAGAGAGAATGAAAACGAATTTGTGCAGGCGGCTATGAGCAGTTCCGTTCAGAAGCAGTCCTTGAAGCTTGCAAAGGCTAAGAAAACGCTGAAACAGGCTGAGAAGCGTATAGCAGAATTTGACCTCTTGTTTACAAGACTTTATGAGGACAATGTTTCAGGTAAAATCTCTGACGAGCGTTTTGTGATAATGTCAAAAGGATATGAGGATGAGCAGAGCAGTCTCAAAGCTGCGGTTGTCGAGTTGACGGCTTATATCGAAACTGTGGAGCAGAAGTCCGCTGATGTGACTGCTTTCATCAAGGTAGTGTAGAAGTATGAACATATCACGGAACTTACTCCTGAAATAATGCACGAACTGATTGAGAAAATCATCGTTCACGTTCCAGATAAGAGAAGTGGTCATCGCACTCAGCAGATTGACATTTACTACCGTTTTGATGTTGCTGTTTCGACTGTCATTGCTGACAGTACGAAATACGACAAAAAGAGAAAGGCTGTGTAATCGCTCGGTTACACAACCTTTCATTCAAATCTTAAAAACTTCTTTATGAGTGCCTCTCTTTAACCAACAGTTTATTTTTATTCTCTACTCCAGATCGTTAAAATCTCTCCGTTTTTTTGTGAGATAGCTATATTGAAATCAGATGCAAGTGTAATTACTCCATTTCTTTCAGGTGTCCAAAAACNAATTATCNATACTTTGTCATTTTCNTCATAAAAAACCNGCTGTAATTCATATTCTTTGAAAAATCCCTGTTTCTGTTTATTGCTAAAAATAACGCTTGCTATTTGTACAGCTGTCTCCATATCCGGCACAAATTCTGTATCAGAAACATTCTGATTACTGTTTTCATTCCATATTTTATTATGATATTCTCCTGATATAAATTCTATATCGGAATAATCAATGACAGATGTTGTCGTGTTATTTAAAAAGTAAACAGATACACCGCCCAAAACACACCACAGATATCAACAAAAAAATTATATTTTTCTTCATTTATTTACCTTTATACTATTTTACATTTTTATTATGGAAGCTGATAAAATCTTCTTTGCAGAAATCCGGAATATTATCATACATTTCAAGAATAAATCTGATTAATGCGACGGATTTTGCCTGAGTATTTATACTTTTATTCGGATTAAACTCAATGTCCGTAAAATAATTATACTTTCGGATTTCCTGAATTTCCTCAGCATTAAGCGATTCCTTTACAGCGTTTATATAAATGTAATCATAAAAGACTGTTTTCGGAAAAAGCGGAAAAACTTCGTCATTATAACTGAATGACTTCAATTCACCTGAATTTCTCAGACGAATATCTTTTTTTGCATCTTTCGGGGGAACTGTCAGCAAATCCCTGTAAGGTCCTCCACCTGTGAAAATTTTTGAACTCTGAAAAATATTCTCAAGTGTATAACCATTCAGTCTGAGATTGAACGCACTAAGTTTTATACCAAGCGAATTTTTACTTTTGGTACTTACTTCAAGAGGATTCGCACTACTGTAAATTCTTAAAATTTCACCGTGCAGACTCTCTATGGATTTTTGTTTCTGTGATACCGCAAATCCCGAAAACCATTCAAAAGAATAATTTCTGACAGCGACTTTTCCGTTATGAACAAAATATGCAGGTCTTTCAGCCATGATTATACCTCATTCAGTAATTTTTCTTGCCTCTATATAAAAACGCTTATCTTCGGCGTGTCCCATTGAGAAAGTTTTTCTCGGCAATGCACCGTCTTTAATAACAGTCGGGAAAAGCTGTGACTTGTCCATGTCAGGAAGTATAAACGCAATTCCACTGTGCTTTTCGGCAAGGTTCTTAACGGTGTCACTTCCGTGAATATAGTCAATTTTACCGCCGTTTTCCTTTATATATCCGTCAAGGAAGTTCTGGAGCGAACCTACCGAAAGATTTGATGATTTTTTGTTTATATAAAGTTTTTTTTCAGTGCCATTACATGAAATTATTACATACTGATCTGATTCTGCACTTTCGGAAAGTTCAAGAGTGTCAGTGAGTTCTGAAATAAGCTTATCACAATCAACATCATAGACAAGTCTGTGAATTGCTTCAAATTTAAGAGCGTCACTGTGCAGGTTGACGATTTCAGCAAGTGCATATCTTGCAGGGTGATTTGAAAAATCCTGCTCCGGATTTGCTTTTTTAAGCTGTTCGTAAAACTCTTTGGCTGTGGCAAGTGAATGATTTCCGTCACCCATAGCGTAGAGAAGTACAGGTGTATTTTCAAGATTATACTTCTTACAGAATTTTTCGGGGTCGGCAAGTTCACAAAGTGCGGAATTGATTTTTTCCTGTGTCTGCTCATCAAGTAAGTAACCCTTTATACTTCCGCCGTTCTGCATAAGTTCAAAGTCATAAAGTTTCTGCATATCTGTGTTTGTGAGGGATTCAATAACTGTATTGTCGGGGTCATCAATAAGAATCATGATATGCGGAAGTTCAAGCGATGCATTCTTACGTACTTTAATACGTGGTGGGATTCTCTCTATAACAGTAGCCTCTGTTGCACGTACTTCTGAAGTACTGCCCTTTGAGAAATCATACTTTTCAAGGTCTATCGCTCCGACAATGCCCTGACGAAGAACACCGTTTCCCTGTATTCTTTCAACATAGACCATAGCGTTTTTATATTCCTCAAAAACTCCGTCTGAAAGGTACTTTTTCATAGATGAGTGAATATTTTCAATTCTTTCAGATACATTGTCTTTTTCAAGATAAAGTTCCGGAAGAATCAGATTGAGAGTTGACGGAGCATCACCGACTGTTTTATACACATCGTCCCAGTATTCCGGCTCACTTGTGTACTGGTCGCACGCAATGACTGACCATTTGTGCATATCTTCGTTTTTAGGAATGAGTATATCCGCATTGTGAAAAGCTGTTGTATTCATATTTTTCTCCTTGATAAAAATTTTTAGTTCCTGATTAAGACGTGAAACGGGAAGTCCCACAACGTTGAAATAGTCGCCGTTGATTTTCTCAATAAGCAACGAGCCTTTTCCCTGTATTCCGTAACCGCCGGCTTTGTCGAACGGTTCACCGGTGGATATATACCATTCAATATCCGAATCGGAAAGTGTACGGAAAGTTACTTCCGTTATTTCAGAAAATACACGCCTACTATGTCTGTCTGCTATCATGCAGGAAGTGACTACTTTATGAGTTCTGCCGGAAAGCATTTTCAAATATTCACGGCACTGGTAACTGTTTTTTGGTTTGCCGAGAATTTCATTATCAATAACCACCGTCGTGTCACAACCGATTACTATATTTTCCGGAAAACGTTCAAGTGCCGGCTGTGTTTTTATTCCTGCAAGATATTCAGACGCTTCAAGCGGTTCGATATCCTGCGGAAGTGTTTCGTCGGTGTCCATTGAAACCGCTTCAAAATCTTCTGTAATCAGTTTCATCAGTTCACGCCGTCTCGGTGAAGCTGATGCAAGTATTATCTTCATTATATCACGTCCTTTTCAATAAATTATTTTATCACATACTTATTATAATGTCAAGAAAATTTTGCCTGTGCAAAAATTTACTGAAAATTCATGAAAAAATTTACAGAAGTACTTGAAAAATCTGTCCGGATAGTGTACAATAGTATTGCAGGTTGTTAATTAAATAACAACTGTTTACACATTATAACGAAAGGATGTCATACTAATGGCAGGATTAAACAAAGTTACTGTCGAAGACATTAATGTCACAGGCAGAAAAGTACTCGTAAGAGTAGACTTTAACGTTCCGCTTAAGGACGGAGTTATCACAAATGATAACAGAATTCAGGCAGCTCTCCCCACAATCAACAAGCTCGTTGAGAACGGTGCAAAGGTTGTTCTTTGCTCACACCTCGGCAAGCCGAAGAATGGTCCGGAAGCTAAGTTCTCACTTGCTCCTGCTACTGCAAGACTTGGCGAACTCGTAAACACAAAGGTTGTTTTCGCTGCTGATGATACAGTAGTAGGCGACAACGCTAAGAAAGCTGTAGCTGAAATGAACAACGGTGAAATCGTAGTTCTTGAAAATACAAGATTCCGTGGTGCAGAAGAAACAAAGAACGGTGAGGATTTCTCCAAGGAACTCGCTGAACTCGTTGACGGCGAAGTTTTCGTTATGGACGCTTTCGGTTCTGCTCACAGAGCTCACGCTTCAACAGCAGGTGTTACAAAGTTTGTAAAGGAAACTGCTGTAGGATATCTTATGCAGAAAGAAATTCAGTATCTCGGAAATGCCGTTGAAGTTCCGGAAAGACCTTTTGTCGCTATTCTCGGCGGTGCTAAGGTTGCAGACAAGCTGAATGTTATTTCAAACCTCCTCGAAAAGTGCGATACACTCATTATCGGCGGTGGTATGGCTTATACATTCATCAAGGCTAATGGCGGTTCAATCGGTACATCACTTGTTGATGACGAAAAGCTTGACTACTGCAAGGAAATGATTGCCAAGGCTGAATCACTCGGTAAGAAGATTCTTCTCCCCGTTGATACAGAAGTAGCTTCTGCTTTCCCGAATCCTATCGACGCAGAAATTGAAGTAGAAAACGTTGCTTCAAACGAAATTCCGGCTGACAAGATGGGTCTTGATATCGGCGTTGAAACACAGAAAATCTTTGCTGAGGCTGTAAAGACCGCTAAGACTGTTGTATGGAACGGACCTATGGGTGTATTTGAAAACCCTGTACTTGCAAAGGGTACAATCGCAGTTGCAAAGGCTCTTGCTGAAACAGACGCTACAACAATTATCGGTGGTGGTGACTCCGCAGCAGCAGTTATGCAGCTCGGTTTTGCTGACCAGATGAGCCACATCTCAACAGGTGGCGGTGCTTCTCTTGAATACCTCGAGGGTAAAGTACTTCCTGGTGTTGCTGCAATCGCTGAAAAGTAATCATATCAACAGGGCGGGTAGAAATATTCGCCCTTGTTGCAATAAATGAGGTGTCAATATACATCCTTCAGGAGCAATGAATTTAGTTATTTTAATAGTCGCATTAGTAGTGTATATAATATTTCCAATTGCCTTGATTTTTCTTTTCAAGATAGCCAGACCCATAAGCAACTGTTATATAATAAAAAAACTTCAAGTTTGATAATAAAGATTACGGGAAAACAACCGCTGTTGTAAAGTCAACAGATAAATTCTGTAGAAAATCTGTAATCTGCTATAACGTCGGTGAGAGTGAAATTCTTGTAACTGTTCCTTATTACATACCTCATGAAACTATCAGCGTTATCTACATGAGATGTAAATATCATAAAGTTATTGTAGATTGTCCAAAATTACAGCACAAAGCGATAGTTAAAAATTTTTATCACTTCTGCAATAATTTTTATTTCAGGTTTTATGATTTGTGAAATACTATTTGGCTTACTTTAATANTGNGGTGTAANTTATGAATATNGCTTTATTNTCTGTTGACACGTCGGNACTTATATTTTCNGGNCGTACATACATTATGCTGTTTGTGATTTACATTGTATTTTCACACATATCAAACAATATACACGAAAAATTCCGGATAGTAGAAAGTTTCAATCCGGCAAGCGAGACTTATGGGGAAACTGTCGCCGTAATAAAATCAAGAAACAGATTTTTCAGAATGTCTTCACTTCATTATAACGTGAACGGACAAGAATTTTCCTTGACAGTGCCGTATTATCTGAAATCGGACAGTGCAAGCGTTATTTACACAAGAGCTAAACCTAACAAAGCTATTCTGTACGATTATGAACTTCTGCACAGGACAATGAAAAAATATCGTATTATTTCAAGGTCAAGTCTTACAATAGGATTATTGCTGGTTATGGGAGTAATACTGATTCTTATATTAATTGCTAACGGTGGGGGAGATAAATAAGTTTCCTCATGTCCGTCATATTGAAACGAAAATAACAGAATTATATTTACTGAGGTGCATATATGAAACTTATAAACAAAATGAAAGAAAATTATTCTTCTGAAATTATGCTGTTGTCGGTTGCGTGCTTTCTTGTCGGAGTTGTTGTGGGAATACTTCTCGCACCAGTTAAAAAAGGTTTTATGCTGGGCTGTTATAACGGTTGCAACAACAAGGCAAAAAATTACAAAAACTGCAACATGAACACTGATGACGAAGAAGATTTATATTAATCAAAAGGAGTTAATTACAATGAACAAGTCAACAAGAAAGGCAATTATTGCCGGTAACTGGAAAATGAACAAGACAAGACCTGAGGCTAAGGAACTTCTTGAAGCTATTAAGCCTCTCGTTGCTAACGCTGAGGGTAATGTTGAAGTTATCGCCTGCGTACCTTTCACAAATCTTGAAACTGCTATCAACACAACAGCAGATTCTAACATAAAAATCGGTGCTGAAAACGTTCACTTTGAAAAGAGTGGTGCTTTCACAGGAGAAATCTCTGCTGATATGCTTTCAGAACTCGGCGTTGAATACGTTGTTATCGGTCACAGCGAAAGAAGACAGTATTTCGGTGAAACAGACGAAACTGTAAACAAGAGACTTCTTGCAGCACTCGAAGGTGGTTTAAAGCCTATTCTCTGTGTTGGTGAAACTCTTGAACAGAGAGAGCAGGGAATTACAGAAGAAGTTATTGCTATGCAGACAAAAATCGCTCTTCAGGGTACTTGTCCCAAGTGCATAAAGAATGTTGTTATTGCTTACGAACCCGTTTGGGCTATCGGTACAGGCAAGGTTGCTACTCCCGAACAGGCACAGGACGTTTGTGCATNTATCCGTAAAACNATTGAAAACCTCNTTGNCAAGGAAGTTGCTGACGGTATCACAATTCAATACGGCGGTTCTATGAACGCTAAGAACTGTGCCGAACTCCTTGCTAAGCCTGACATCGACGGCGGTCTTATCGGCGGTGCTTCACTCAAGGCTGACGACTTCAATACAATCGTTCAGGCTGCTGTTAATGGCTGATTCTGAATAAGCTTTTTCGGTGGGTGAACTCTCTGTTTGCCCACTGCCTTTTCAGAAAGGGGGGCGTATATGAAGAAAACTACATCAAGAGATGTATTGCACGCTCTTAATATACTGATAGGATTTTTTCTTTTCATGGGTGGAATTTGGTTTGTATGTACAATAACTCTTTCAATAACGTTGTTTTTTATCGGATTTATTGTTAACTTTGCTCTTTCCCTGATTTACGAAAAATATATNTTTATACGNACGTTTCCGAAAGTCCGTTATTGTACTACGTTCGATTGCTATAACTGTTTTGGCGTTGGCTGTACTTGCTCCCATTATGGTAATTAAATTCGACAAAACAAAAATTCTTTATCCTGTAAAACGATTCTGTTACAGTTATGGAGTGTATGGTGGCAACAGAAATAATGTTCTTCCATTATCCTTGCCGAAAAAATGCAGTGATTATTTATTTATCACACAAGGAAGTTTTCCTGCACAGGATTATCACCCGTCAGCATATCTTGCGTTTCATACCGATTCAGAAACTCTGAAAAAATATGAGGAGCATTTCAGTTCACTTAATGATGCAGAGCTTAAAATCACTCATATGCCCGACAAAGAAAAGTATGTCGCTTATGATGATTCATGGCTGAANNGNCCNAGAAGAACTACCCCAGCACGTATTTCAAAGGCTTGAACCCGAACACATACACGATTTTAAAAAGGCTATAATATATACAGTATCTGCCTATTACAACAAAGGCTGTATGCTTGACTATGATTCCGGTCTTGCTGTATTTTGGTACTGACCAAATTAAAAGGTACAACTATGAAAGATTCTACAAAGGAAATAAAGGACAATATATGGAATAGTATCAATGTTCTTATAGCTACTCTGATGATGCCATGCGGTATGATGTTTATAATGTATACGTCCGGAATAGCATCTGTATTGTTTGAAATCGGACTTCCGGTTAATATCTTACTTGTACTGTTTTTCAAAATTCACAAAAAATACAGACGTTTCAGAAAAACCGTTATTGTACTCCGGATAACAGCAATAATCATTTTTGTGTCGGGTATACTTGCACCGGTTACTTTATTGAATTTCAAACATACAAAATTAATGTATCCTTTAAAGCGTTTCTGTTACAATTATGGGGTACATAACATTGAAAATTTTCTGCCCGAAAGTATGCCGGAAAAATGTGATGATTATTTATTTATCACAAAAGGAAGTATACCTGCTCAGGACTATCATGCAGACGCTTATCTTATATTTCACACGGACAAAAATACTCTGAAAAAGTATGAGGAGCATTTCAATTCTTTTGATGATGCAGAACGTCATACAGCACATATGCCCGACCAAGAAGAACTACCCCGACACGTATTCGGACAATTACAGCCCGAACACATACACGACTTCAAAAACTCTGTTATATATATAGTACCTGCCTATTACAACAAAGGCTGTATGCTTGACTATGATTCCGGTCTTGCTGTATTCTGGTACTGACCAAATTAAATTGAAAGGACAGATAAAAATGTCAAAAAAACCTGTAGCACTTATTATTATGGACGGTTTCGGTTATAATCCGTCCGATTACGGCAACGCTATTACTGCCGCTAAAACTCCAAATATAGACAAATACAAGCAGGGCGCACACACTCTTATCGGTGCAAGCGGTCTTGATGTCGGACTTCCTGACGGTCAGATGGGCAACTCGGAAGTTGGACACACAAACATAGGAGCAGGACGTATTGTATATCAGATGCTTGTTAAGATTTCAAAGGATATCAAGGACGGAGTTTTCTTTGAAAACAAGGCTCTCCTTGACGCTATGAAAAATTGCAAGGAAAAAAATTCTGCACTTCACCTTATGGGACTTCTTTCGCCCGGTGGTGTTCACAGCCATATGGAACACCTTTTCGGTATTGTTGAAATGGCTAAGAAAAACGGTCTTGACAAGGTTTATATACACGCATTCCTTGATGGTCGTGACGTTCCACCGTCGTCTGCTGCCGAGTTCATGGAGCAGACAGTTGCAGAACTCGACAAAATCGGTCTCGGAAAAATTTCCACCATCTCCGGACGTTTCTACGCTATGGACAGAGACAACGCATGGGACAGAGTTGAAAAAGCATATTCTGCTATGGTTTACGGCGAGGGCGTAAAGGAAAATTGTCCCGTTCAGGCTATAAAAAATTCATACGAAAATGAAGTTACTGACGAGTTTATGCTCCCTACTGTCATTGAAGGCGGTGAACAGATTAAGGCTGACGACAGCGTTATTTTCTTCAACTTCCGTCCCGACCGTGCAAGACAGATTACAAGAGCTTTTGTTGACCCTGAATTTACAGGTTTTGAAAGAAAGAACGGTTTCTTTAATGTTCACTTTGTATGTATGGCACAGTATGACGCTTCAATGCCTAATGTTTCTGTTGCATATCCTCCGGAACAGCTCACAATGACAATGGGCGAATACCTCAGCAAGTCCGGTAAAACCCAGCTCCGTATTGCCGAAACTCAGAAGTATGCACACGTCACTTTCTTCTTCAACGGCGGTGAAGAAAAACAGTTTGNGNGTGANGANAGNANCCTTATAAAGTCGCCTGATGTTGAAACTTTCGACNTCAAGCCCGNAATGAGTNCTTACGAAGTTTGNGACGCTGTTNTTGAATGCTATCAATTCAGACAAGTACGACGTTATTANCCTTAANTACGCTAACTGTGACATGGTAGGTCATACAGGTATTTTTGACGCTGCCGTTGCTGCTGTTGAAGCTGTTGATACCTGTGTGGGTAAAATGGTTGACGCTATTCTTGCAAAGGGCGGCGCTGCTCTTATCACAGCAGACCACGGAAATGCCGACAAGATGTATGAACCCGACGGCAGTCCGTTTACTGCTCATACAACAAACCCTGTTCCGCTTTTCTGTGTAGGTTATGACTGCGAACTCCGTGAGGGCGGTGTGCTTGCAGACCTTGCTCCTACTATGCTTGAAATTCTTGAAATGCCTCAGCCTGCTGAAATGACCGGAAAATCACTCATCAAAAAGTAAAAACAAAAAACAGGCTGGCAAACGTCAGCCTGTTATTAATAGGAGGTACAAAAATGAATCCTTTGGCTTTAATGAAACTTAAACCGCTTTTAAAAACTTTTAAAGAAAATCACCCGAAATTTCTTATGTTCGTAAAAAAGGCACTCAAAGAAACAGATGAAGGAAGTATTGTTGACGTGAAAATCACAACTGCCGACGGACAGGAATTTTTTACAAACATTAAAATAAACCAGCAGGATATGGAACTCTTAAACGAAATGCGTAATTTTATGCACTCCTAATATTCTATACCCATTCGTGCGGCTATACCCTTTTCATAAGGGTGTCTGACCGCTGTTATTTCACTGATATAACCGGCAGTTTCAATGAATTTTTCCGACGGGTTTCGTCCGGTAAGGATTATTTCGGTATTTTCAGCATTTTCAGTTATCAGTTTTTCAGCAAGACTTCTGTCAAGCATATTTTTATTATATGCGTCAAGAAATTCGTCCAGTATTATCATATCAGCACCGTTTTTAAACGCCTGCTTCAGCATATGATTATGCTTTTCGGTTACAGTGTTTTTTTCATCATCGTTCATCTGAAACGTGAATTTCCGGCACTCCTCACAGCAATGAACCTTTATATTTTCTATTTTTTCTATTATTCTTATTTCGGACGAACTTCCGTTTTTCAGAAACTGCATGAACATTATTTCAAGACCTGCTCCGGCTGCTCTTACTGCAAGACCGACCGCAGCAGTTGTCTTTCCTTTTCCGTTTCCATGATAAATATGAACCATTTTTACCGTCCTTTCGCTTGACAAAATTATATCATAGTATTATAATAAGCTGTATTCTTTTTTAAAGGAGTGTTTTTATGCCATCAGTTATTTTCTTTGACATCGACGGAACTATTGTTACAGAAGATGAACGCTGCCTTATTCCGGAAAGTACACGCATTGCTATCAGAAAGACCCGTGAAAAAGGTAATTTTACTTTCATAAATACAGGACGTACAGCTTTTAACATAAGTCCGAAAGTAAAAGAGCTTGGTTTTGACGGTTTTCTTTGTGGCTGTGGTACATATATTGAGTATAATGGAAAGACTCTCTTTCACCATACTCCTGAACAGTCTTTATGCCGTGACATTGCCCGTCTCATGAGAGAATGCCGTGTAACTCCCGTCTATGAACACAGTGACGGATATTTCTTTGACGACAAAGCTGTGTGGAATGAGGGACTTGACTATTTCATGAATGTCTTTGTTGATACCGGCATTGATGTGAGCAGGAGAGCAGACGACACGGATTTTATTTTTGACAAGTTCGTTGTATGGTCAAATCCTGACAGTGATATGAAAATGTTCAATAAAGAAGTGAGCAGATATTTTTCTATAATAGACAGGGGAAACGGTTTCTATGAAAACGTACCGCTTGGCTATTCAAAGGCTACCGCTATACAGATGATTCTTGAAAAACTTGATATTCCGTCTGAAAATGCCTACGCAATAGGTGACAGCATGAATGACCTGCCGATGCTTGAAGCAGTTCCTAACAGTATCGCTATGGGCGGAGCAGAAAAACTTTATTCAAGCGTTTCATATGTAACTTCCGGTATAGAGGAAAACGGTATTTACAATGCTCTTGAACATTTTAACCTGCTCTGAAAACATGACAAAAGACCGGCGGTTATTTCCGGTCTTTCATAATTAACAGGAGTTATTTAATAAGATTTTTCTTTTTAAGCCTGTCAAAAACAATGTTATATCCGTCGTTGCCGTCCTTAAGAGAACGGTGAACCCTGCTTATAGTGGCGGTACTTACGCCTGTTTCGGTCACTATGCTGTTATAGACCTTATGTTCATCAAGAAGCTTTGCAACCTGCAATCTCTGTGCAAAAGCCTTGAGTTCAATACTTGTGCAGAGGTCATCAAAAAACTTATAACAGTCATCAACAGAATCAAGCGTGAGAACAGCTTCAAAAAGCAAATCCATGCTTTCAGATTTAATTTTATCAATCATAATATATTACTCCAATCTGCCGTCCGGCATAAAATAAAGAAACAATTTCATACTTTACATTTTAACACATTATCTCATAAAAGTAAAGTACTTTTTCTTAAACAACTGACCGTTTCCACAAAAAAATATCAGTCTTTAAATTAACTCTTGCATTTTGCAGAACTTTATAGTATAATATTAGATACCGGCTGTTGTCGGTATTTATCGAATATTAACCATTAATGAAAGAAATGTGGTGATAAACATGGAACAGATTATTATAAACGATAAAAATACTGAAGATGAAAATATGTTTTATACTGTTACTATGCGTGGACTTGTTGCATTCCCTAAAATGGTTATGCACTTTGATGTCGCCCGTGAAAAATCAGTAAAGTCAATTGAATGTGCTGTAAAAGGGAGCGGAAAAATATTCCTTGTCGCACAGAAAGAAGCTTATACGGACAACCCGAAAGCTTCTGATTTATATAAAACTGGTGTTGTTGCCGAAATAAAACAGGTTCTAAAGCTTCCGGACAACATTATGAAAGTTCTTGTACAGGGTGTCTATAAAGCAAAGCTTGTACGCTTTATTGATAACGGTGAAAAAATAATGTCAGAAGTAAAGCGTGTTCCAGCTTATTCAAAAGTCAAGTATGATGAAGCTGAAGCGGAAGCGCTAATGCGTTCAGTAAAAAACGCATTTGAAAATTATGCTTCTTTCTTTCCGAAAATGCCGAGTGACCTTATGTTGTCAGTAATGACGCAGAGTTCTCCGGTGAAGCTTTTTGAATCCATTGTTTTCAGTTGTAATCTTGATTACAGAGATAAACAGATTCTTCTTGAAGAAACGGATATTATCAGCAAACTTGCAACTCTCCTTTCATGTCTTTTGTCTGAAACGGAAGTCCTTGAAATGGAACACATCATAAATGAACAGACAAGAAACAATATTGAAAAGGGTCAGCGTGAATATTTTCTCCGTGAACAGATGAGAATTATTCAGGAACAACTCGGCGAAGAAGACGGTGACGAAAATTTCAAGTACATGACAAAGGCAATGTCNANTGAATGTGATGAAAAAAGCCGTGAAAAACTTCTTAAAGAAGTTGAAAAACTCNGCAAACTTCCACCGTTTTCACAGNAAGCATTTGTTATAAAGAATTATCTTGATACTGTTCTTGAACTTCCGTGGGGAAAATATACAAAGTCAAAGCTTTCACTGACCAAAGCCGAATCAGTCCTTGAAAAAGACCATTACGGACTTAAAAAAGTCAAGGAGCGTATCCTTGAATTTCTCGCAGTCTATATGCTCAATCCAAAAATAAAAGGACAGATAATATGTCTTGCAGGACCTCCCGGAATCGGTAAGACATCAATTGCCAAATCCGTCGCCAAGGCAATGGGACGCAAATATGCAAGAGTTTCACTTGGCGGCGTGCGTGACGAGGCAGATATACGAGGACACAGAAAAACATATATCGGTGCTATGCCCGGACGTATAATCACTGCACTACAGCAGGCAGGTTCTTCAAATCCGCTTATTCTTTTTGATGAAATAGACAAGTTGTGCAGTGATATAAAGGGCGACCCGTCGTCCGCAATGCTTGAAGTTCTAGACAGTGAACAGAATAATGCTTTCCGTGACCATTTTGTCGAGATACCTTTCGACCTCAGTAAAGCTGTATTCATTACAACTGCAAATAATGTTTCTGCAATTCCCGAACCTCTGCTTGACCGTATGGACGTTATTGAACTTCCGAGCTATACCGCAGAAGAAAAGTTCCACATTGCAAAAGAACATCTTCTACCGAAACAAATCAAGGAACACGGTTTGAAAGCCTCACAACTTAAAATCACCGACGACGCTTTGCATGATATTATTCAGTTCTATACAAAGGAAGCCGGAGTGCGTTCACTTGAAAGACTTATTGCTTCAATATGCCGTAAAACAGCCAGAAAAATTGCCTCAGAAGAAGTAAAGAAAGTTATGGTAAAACCTGATAATATTCATGAATATCTCGGAATAAAAAAATATCTTTCGGATTTATCGTCAAAGGAAAATCAGATAGGTGTTGTAAACGGTCTTGCGTGGACTTCCGTAGGTGGAGTTATCATGCCTCTTGAAGTAATTGCTCTTGACGGTACGGGCAAAACCGAAGTTACCGGTTCACTTGGCGACGTAATGAAAGAAAGTTCAAAGATTGCCGTAAGCTATGTAAGAAGTGTTGCGGAAAAGTATAACATAGATACTGAATTTTACAAGAAAAATGACATTCATATTCATGCACCGGAGGGAGCTGTGCCAAAAGACGGTCCGTCAGCAGGAGTTACAATGACTNCTGCNCTTATTTCTGCACTTTCCGGTNTTCCCGTGAAGGCAGACGTTGCANTGACAGGTGAAATAACTCTGCACGGAAAAGTCCTTGCTATCGGTGGACTTCGTGAAAAGACTATGGCTGCTTACAAGGCAGGCATTAAAACAGTCATTATACCTGCTCAGAATAAAGCCGACCTTGAAGAAGTTGATGACGTTATAAAGGAAAATATTGAATTTATTTATGCCGAAAATCTCACAGATGTTCTTGATACGGCACTTATAAGTTAATATGATTATGCCTTCCGTGAAAGGAGGAATAAATTTTGAAACTGAATTACAATAAAGCGGAATTTTATTCATCATACGGTAAATTTTCACAAATTCCGCAGTCTGAAAAAATTGAAATTGCTTTTGCCGGACATTCCAATGTCGGAAAGTCCACGCTTATAAACAAGCTTTTCAACAGAAAGAATCTTGCAAGAGTAAGTTCTGTTCCCGGAAAAACGGCTACTATAAATTTTTATAAACTTGAAAATATATATTTCGTCGACCTGCCCGGATATGGCTATGCAAAAGTTTCCAAATCCGAAAAAGAACGCTGGTCGGGTCTTATTGAGGGATATCTCAGTGCAGACCGTGATATACGTCTTGTGTTTATGCTTGTGGATATGCGTCACGCTCCGACAAAAGACGATATCCATATGATTAATTATCTTATTGATACGGAAATGCCGTTTGTTATTGTCCTCACCAAAGCAGACAAACTAAATAAAACCGAACGTGCTAAACGTATGGAAGCTTTTAAAAGCGAAATACCGTGTTTCAGCGATATCCATTCAATACCTTTTTCGTCACAGACGTTTGAGGGTGTTGAAGAACTCAGGCAGATTGTTGAAGATATTGCGGACGATGATGAAGAATAAATAATATACAGAAAGGTTGTTTAAAAATGTTTGTATCAGAAAATCTTAATGTAAACGAAAAAGGACATCTCACCATAGGCGGTGCTGATACCGTTGAACTCGCTGAAACTTATGGTACTCCGCTTTATGTTATGGACGAGCAGACAGTACGCAGTGCTTGCCGGCGTTTCAAGAACAGTATAGATAAATATTACGGCGGTCAGGGACTTGTCTGCTATGCAAGCAAGGCGTTTTCCTGTCTCGAAATGTGCCGTATAGTTGCAAGTGAGGGACTCGGTCTTGACGCTGTTTCAATCGGTGAACTTTACACAGCTGTAAAAGCCGGTTTCAACGTTTCAAAAATCGGTTTTCACGGCAACAACAAAACCAATGAAGAACTTGAATTTGCTGTTGACCACAAAGTAGGTCACATTATTGTTGACAATATTTCTGAACTTCTCAGACTTGAGGAAATCGCTAAATCTAAAAACGTAAAGCCTGATATAATGTTCCGTATAAAACCCGGCATTGACGCTCATACACATGACTTTGTAAAAACCGGTCAGATAGACAGCAAGTTTGGTTTTGCTCTTGAAACGGGTGAAGCTTTTGAAGCAGTAAAACAAGCAATTGCTTGTGAAAATGTAAATCTTATGGGACTTCACTGTCATATCGGTTCGCAGATTTTCGACATTGACCCGTTTGAAGAAGCTGCAAAAGTTATGTTGAAATTTATTGCAAAAATCAAGAATGAACTTGGTTACGAAATCAAGGGACTTAACCTCGGNGGTGGTTTCGGTATAAAGTATCTCAATGAACACNACCCTGTANCGTTTGNAACATATATNGAAAGAGTTTCGGAAGTAGTAAAAAGTCTCTGTTCAAAGCTTGGAATAACTCAGCCTTACATCTTTATTGAACCGGGTCGTTCAATTGCTGCTCCTGCCGGAATCACTCTCTATACAGTCGGTGCAAGAAAGGAAATTCCGAATATAAGAACTTATGTATCTGTTGATGGCGGTATGGCAGACAGTCCGAGATATATTCTTTACCAGTCCGAGTATGAGGCAATTGTGGCTAACAAGGCAAACGAAGAACGTACAGAAAAAGTCACAATCGCAGGAAAATGCTGTGAAAGCGGTGACCTTATCGGCGAGAATATGCCCCTCCAGCACGCTGAATCAGGTGACATTATTGCAGTTTGTGCAACAGGTGCATATAACTATNCAATGTNGTCAAACTATAACAGACTTCAGAAACCTGCTGTTGTTTTCGTGAATAATGGCGATTCAAGAANAGCTGTTAAGCGTGAAACTCTTNACGACATAATCAGAAATGATATATAATAAAAAGTATTTGTAATTTCATAGCAAAAAAATTAAAAATATATAAAGTTCCCTTGATAAATGATACACGTTATACTATCATTGTAAAGGGAACTTTATTTTATGTACACTTATAGTTTCATTAAAAAAATTTTTTTCAAAAAAATATGTAAAGCCCCCTTGACAAATAATGTAAAGTGTGCTATACTATTATTGTAAAGGAAACTTTACATCAGTGATTTTAATGTCAGAAAGGAGATTATTATGGAACAGAACAGCAAAAAATCAAATCCTGTAACTGTCATAGCTGTTGTCTGTGTAGTAAGTATGGTTATTTATCTGGTCAGCAATCTGATTGGAGGTGCAGTCAGCGATTTTTGCAAAGCCGCTTTGCCGTGGATATTAACCGCCGCCGGATTAGCCATATATTCTGCTTACTATGCACAAAGTCAGAATGATAATGAACGTCCATAATGTGAGGTGTTTAAGGAGAATGATATATTGAAAAACAAAATTCAGGAACTAAGAAAGTCCCGAAAAGTGACCCAGCAGGAACTTGCGGACGCATTGAGCGTGACACGTCAGACTATTATTTCTTTGGAAAGCGGAAGATATAATGCTTCGCTGATTTTGGCGCATAAAGCCGCACAATTTTTTGGTGTCACGATTGAGGAACTGTTTATTTTTGAAGGCGAAGAAAATTTATAAGGAGATTTTTTATTATGGAAGATTTTAAGAAAAAACTTACACGAAAGTACAGACTGATAACATCATTCTGCTGTTGTGCCACAATTATGTATCTTGGATTAATGCGTTTTACAACAACTGTCAATGATTTCGCAGAGGGNCTTGTATGNGGNATNNACATCGGAATAATNATTGTNTCGATTTNCTTCGNTATGAAAATACATACGGCTTTGCATAACGAAGNAANACTCAAAGATATGTATATTANCGAAACCGACNAANGANACATTGNAATCAGCAAGGAAACANTGAANACTTCAAGTGTTGTTTCGCTTATGGCAACTGCATTGGCTGTAATTATATCAGGATTTTTCAATCCTGTTATTAGTATGACGCTTGGCATATCTATAATGGCGGACGCTGTTATAACAATTGCAGTGCAGTTTTATTACAAGAAAAAGATGTAATCAGGAGTGAAAAATGGACGACAAGTATTTATTAGTAGAAAAATACAGGTTGAAACACGAAAACAACGCATGGTATTCAGAAAGGGAAAATTCCCACAAACATCTGATTTTTAAAGATTCTTTTTTTGAAAGAAGCGATATTATAGGACTGCTGTTTCGTATCAATAAATTATGTATGGCAAAGGTTAAATATTTCCGGACAAATATTGATAAATATGAATCTATGAAATATCACTATAAAAAAGGCTTTTACACTGTTCCGCTTTGGGACGCTGATTTTCTAAAACATCGTGCATCCGGATATATTCTTGACTTTCGCTATTTACAATTAATCACCGTCTATGAAGATTTTGTAACCCTTTGTGACGAACTGGAAGCTTTTGAAAATAAATAGTAACTTCACAAAACGGCTCTGAAAAAATCGGAGCTGTTTTGTTATTATTTGTAATATTATCTTAATTGACAGTTACAGGAAATTTGTGTAAAATATACACAAAGGACGGTGATTGTATGAAAAAGTACATCAGAATTTTTATTATGACAGCTATGCTTGCCGGAATTATGTTTATATTCAGTGGTTGTGCATATTACAGCAGTAGTTTTGACTTTGAATTTAAAGGCGAATATATGGCGGACAAATACGTTGACCTGCTCATTCCGCTTGACGAAACGGACGAGTTTTACACGGAATATAACTGCAATATAGAAGGTGATATAGAAATTCCCCAAAACAGTGAAATCGTAAACTACAATAAAGACGGTTTCCGGAGTATGCTGATGCACATTAAAGAATCAGATTTAAGTATTTTTATACGTGATTCTGAACATTATCCCGATTCATATGAAAAATATAACGGTACTCCTTATGAAATACGTCAATGTATAGGTGTGCCGTATTATGAAGGACGTTATAATGACCGTTATAATGAGAAAATGTTTTTAGAGTTCTGCAACAAATACAGAAAATGTCGTGTTGCAGTATTCGACAAAGACGGGAATATTCTGCAAATCTCAAAGAAAATACCACTTGTTTCACTTGGTAACTTTTATTTGCAGGATATTTCATATGATGTAGAAAATAATATATTAAACCCCAATTATATAATGTCAAAAGAAATACTGGCTTTTATTGAGATGGTATGGTTGTTTTCACTGATAGGGACAATAGGCTGTATTATTACGTTTATAGTGTATAAAATCAATCATAATCCGTGGGACAGAACTTATAAAGGTTATATTATTGCATCGTCGTTGTTTAACGTTCCAAATGCAATTTTAATTATAATCAACCTATATCGTATATTAGCACTTTCAGTTGCAAAAACAGGCATTTTTATGAATATAACAGCATTTTTTACAGATACTTTTGATATGCTTTTGCAACTGGGTATTATAGCTGTAATTGGTCCGATTATAAATGTAGGTATACTTGTATTTTTTATTGTTTGTGAAAAACGTTTGCAAAAATACAGAAAGAATCTTGACATTTCTGAAAATATGTGATATATTATTTACAGACAGACAAGGAGGTTGCTATATGTAACCTCTTTTTTTATTTTTAGTTTGTTTAAATCTTGACAAAGTGTATGATTTGTTGTACAATAAAATCAGTAATACTGAAAGGAATGATTAAAATGGGTTTAACCCTTACAGAAAAAATACTTAAAGCTCACCTCGTTGACGGTGAATACGTCAAGGGTCAGGAAATCGGAATAAAAATCGACCAGACTCTTACTCAGGACGCTACAGGCACTATGGCTTATCTCGAATTTGAGGCTATCGGTGTACCCCGTGTAAAGACAGAGCGTTCAGTTGCATACATCGACCACAATACTCTCCAGAACGGTTTTGAAAATGCCGATGACCACAGATTCATCGGAAGTGTTGCTAAAAAGCATGGTATCTATTTCTCACGTCCCGGAAACGGTATATGTCATCAGGTTCACCTTGAAAGATTTGGTATTCCCGGAAAAACTCTTATCGGTTCAGACAGCCATACCCCCACAGGTGGCGGTATCGGTATGATTGCTATCGGAGCAGGCGGTCTTGACGTTGCTGTTGCCATGGGCGGCGGTGCTTACTATATCACTTGTCCGAAAGTAGTAAAGGTAGAGCTTACAGGAAAACTTCGTCCGTGGGTTGCCGCAAAGGACGTTATTCTTGAAGTTCTTAAAAGACTTTCTGTTAAGGGCGGTGTAGGAAAAGTTATCGAATACTGTGGCGAGGGTGTTAAAACTCTCTCTGTTCCCGAACGTGCTACAATTACAAACATGGGTGCGGAACTCGGTGCAACTACTTCTATTTTCCCGTCAGACGAAACAACAAAGCAGTTCTTAAAGGCACAGTGCCGTGAAGAAGTATGGACTCCTCTTTCTGCTGATGAAGATGCAGTTTACGACGAAGAACTTACAATTAACCTCAGCGAACTCGTTCCGCTTGCTGCTTGTCCGCACTCTCCCGACAACGTTAAGAGCGTTGAAGAAATCGGCAGACTTAAGGTTGACCAGGTTTGTATCGGTTCATGTACAAACTCCTCACTTCTTGATATGCTCAAAGTCGCACACATCTTAAAGGGCAAGACTGTTAATCCGGACGTTTCACTTTCAATCGCTCCCGGCTCTAAGCAGGTTCTCAATATGCTCGCACAGAACGGTGCATTATCAGACCTTATTGAAGCAGGTGCAAGAATCCTTGAAAGTGCGTGCGGACCTTGTATCGGTATGGGACAGTCTCCCAACTCAAAGGGTATTTCACTCCGTACTTTCAACAGAAACTTCGAGGGACGTTCCGGAACTAAAGACGGTCAGATTTATCTTGTATCGCCCGAAATGGCTGCCGCTTCCGCACTTACAGGCTATCTTACAGACCCGAGAGAATTAGGTGATATGCCTGAGTTTAAACTTCCCGAAATCTTCACAATCAACGACAATATGGTTGTTCCGCCTGCTTCTGTTGAGGAAATGGACAGCGTTGAAATTCTGAGAGGACCAAACATCAAGCCTTATCCTGAGACTTCACCTCTCCTCGAAACTATTGACGCACCTGTTTCACTTAAAGTCGGCGACAACATCACTACAGACCACATTATGCCTGCTGGTGCTAAGATTCTTCCGCTCCGTTCAAATATTCCGAAAATCTCACAGCACTGTTTTGCAGTATGTGACGAAAGTTTCCCTGAAAGAGCAAAGTCTCTTGGAAAGAGCATTATTGTCGGCGGTTCAAACTACGGACAGGGTTCTTCCCGTGAACACGCTGCACTTGCTCCGCTGTATCTCGGCGTAAAGGCTGTACTTGTGAAGTCATTCGCACGTATTCACAGAGCAAACCTCATTAATGCAGGTATTCTTCCGCTTACTTTCGTGAATGAAGCTGACTACAACAGCATTAATCAGGGTGACGAGCTTGTACTTGCTGATATTCGCAAGGCTGTTGAAAACGGACAGTCTGAACTCACAGTTATTAACAAGACAAACGGCAAGGAAATTCCCGTACTCTGCGAACTCTCCGGACGTACTAAGGACATTATGCTTGCAGGCGGACTTCTTGACTACACAAGAGAATCAATGAAGTAAACAATTGATTATTCCGCTTATGAAAGGGTGATAATATGTTACCGCCGTGTCCGAATCGCTTTAATAATGATAATAACGGTTGCAGTCCTATTATTGCTGTAGGTTTACTTTCAGGATTAAAAATAGCTGAAGTTTTGGATTGCGGATTTGTCACCACTTTTATATTAGTAATTGCAGGAGCTTTACTTTTTACAGTGTTAGGGAGCTATTTAAAAAAATGATTTATGTGGACTAATATGAAAATAAAATCCGACAACGACCGTATTTTTAAAAACGGTGATTTTCACAAAATGATTTCGGAAACTGTCTTTTCGGTTTCCGAAATCCCCGAAATAAAACGTGAAAAATATTTTTCTGTTGCGGAAAACACGATTAAAACAACTACTATACAGGCGGTTATTGACCGTGCCGGACATGGAAATATTACTGCTCTTAACTTCGCCAACGCAATGTATGCAGGCGGTGCTTATGTACTCGGTGGAAACGCACAGGAAGAAAGTCTCTGCCGTGCTTCTATGCTTTACTACACTATCAGAAATCAGAAAGACTATTACCGCAGAAACAGACTTCATATTCTGCCCGACTACACTGATACTATGATTTACTCGGAAAACGTTCCGGTTATACGCAATGAAAACGGCAAACTTCTTGAAAAACCTGTTTTNTGCAACNTTATAACTTCTCCTGCGGTCAACAGGACTTTTGCTAAATTCATGNTTTCGGATAAGAAAATAAATAATNTAATGTATTCAAGNATNAAAAAAATTATTATGCTCGCACTGGAAAAAAAGACCGATATTTTAATACTTGGTGCTTTCGGGTGCGGTATGTTCGGAAACAGACGTGAAACTGTTTTCCCGATTTTCGAGGAAATTATTAATAAATACGTTCCGGACAGCGTTGAAATTGTTTTTGCTATACCATAAAAGGAGGTAGTTATGAAACTCGCAGAGGCTCTTGCACTCCGTGCAGAAATGAAAACTAAAATAAATAACATTCACAAAAGACTCAATGATAATGCTAAGGTTCAGGAGGGCGAAAAACCTACCGAAAATCCTTATACACTTATTGAGGAACTGAACAGCGTTTCCGACGAAATGGCAAAGCTGATTAAAAATATCAATTACACTAACTGCATGACGATTGAAAACGGCGTTTCACTTACTGATATGATAGCCGAAAAGGACGTTTTACAGAAAAAAATATCTGTTATGAGAAATTTTCTCTCAAATGCAGGTGCAGTTTTGAACCGTTATTCAAATACGGAAATTAAAATACACAGTACAGTTGATGTTGTTGAATTGCAGAAAAAAGTTGACGCTATGTCAAAACATCTCTGTGAACTTGACATGAATNTCCAGCGTATCAACTGGACTGTCGACCTTATTGAAAAATAATTCTTATTCGGTGTGTTTTTTTACAGGGCGGATATATCTTTGTAACTGTCAAGTACAAAAATTCACTCCGGTCGGGTACCGGAAAACTTTTTAATGTTATATCCACTACAATGTACAAGCGTATTGTTATAAAGGTATTTTTAAATATCTGATTATTGTTACTACCATGTATCGACTGTAAAAGAAAGGGCGGGACAGGGGACTTATGAATAAGAATGAACTTAAAGACGATATTAAAAACGCATTGAATGACCTGAAAGACGATTACACAACCTACGCACAAAGAAACGAAAATTTTCAGGACATAAACAGTGACAAAATAGACCTTCCGAAAAGTCTTATAATGACTCAAATGTGTAATTATCCGGAGCGTTTACATTGGGAAACAAAAAAAGCCAGAGAAAGAGCTTCTCTGGAAAAACACTTTCCGAAAAGCGTGATTGATGAACTGGATATACCAAAACGTTCCGAACCGAAAAGCTATCTGTCGGGTTTTGCCTTATTTAAAATACTTTTTCCGCAGATTGCCGGATTTATTATCGGATGTGCTTTCGCAAGAATGTTTGACTTCGGATTTATCGGTTACGTGATTATGGGAATTATATTTGCGTTTCTTGTGGGCGTTCACAAAAGCACTTACAGCGACAAAATAGCCCTTAAATATGCGGTAATTAAAAATATCGTTCTTATGCTTATTGAAATTGCTTTAATCCTGTTATGTGCCGGAATTTACGGTATAATATATATAATGGGATAAAAAATTACAGGAGGTAAAAACCAATGGCTAAAATTATTATGAAAACTCCCCTCGTCGAAATGGACGGCGACGAAATGACAAGAATCCTCTGGAAGTGGATTAAGGAAACTCTCCTTGAACCATATGTTGAACTCAATACCGAATATTATGACCTCGGTCTTGAATGCAGAGAAGCTACAAAAGACAAGGTAACTATGGATTCCGCTGAAGCTACAAAGAAATACGGCGTTGCTGTAAAGTGTGCGACTATCACTCCGAACGCTGCAAGAATGCCCGAATACAATCTTACTCAGATGTGGAAGTCTCCTAACGGCACTATCCGTGCAGCTCTCGATGGTACTGTTTTCCGTACTCCCATTATCGTAAAGGGCATTGAGCCGTATATTCCTACATGGACAAAGCCGATTACAATCGCACGTCATGCTTACGGCGACGTTTACAAGAATACTGAAATGCGTGTTGAAAAGGGTAGCAAGGCTGAACTCGTTGTGACCGACGAAAACGGCAACGAAACCCGTGAACTTATTCACGATTTCTCAAAGTGTGACGGTATTATTCAGGGACTTCACAATCTCGACGACAGTATTGCAAGCTTTGCAAGAACTTGTCTAAACTACGGTCTTGACCTTAAACAAGATGTATGGTTTGCAACAAAGGACACTATTTCCAAAAAGTATGACCACAGATTCAAGGATATTTTTCAGGAAATCTACGATAATGAGTATAAGGAAAAGTATGAGGCAGCAGGAATTGAATATTTCTACACTCTCATTGATGACGCTGTTGCAAGAGTTATCCGTTCAAACGGCGGTTATATCTGGGCTTGCAAGAACTACGACGGCGACGTTATGTCTGATATGGTTTCTACAGCTTACGGCAGTCTCGCTATGATGACTTCTGTTCTCGTTTCTCCCGACGGTATCTATGAATATGAAGCTGCACACGGTACTGTACAGCGTCACTATTACAAGTATCTCAAGGGTGAGGAAACTTCCACAAACTCCGTTGCAACTATTTTTGCATGGAGCGGTGCTTTAAGAAAGAGAGGAGAACTAGACAATACTCCTGAACTCTGTGAATTTGCCGACAAGCTTGAAAAAGCTACTGTTCAGACTATTGAAGAAGGCGTTATGACAGGTGACCTCTACCTTATTTCAAAGCTTGAAAACAAGAAAAAAGTTGATTCAAAAACTTTCCTTGACGAAATCAAAGCAAGACTTGATAAATTAATGTAATCCGGATTTATCCGTATATGAAAGGCACGATAAAATGTCAAAGAATGCAATATCGAACTCGGTTATACGAAGGCTTCCACGCTACTATAGATTTTTAGGAGAACTCGAAGAAAACGGCTATGTCCGTATTTCTTCAAGGGAACTTTCTGAAAAAATGGGACTTACCGCATCGCAGATACGGCAGGATTTCAATTGTTTCGGCGAATTTGGTCAACAGGGCTACGGGTACAATGTCGGCGAACTCCGTCGTCAGATAGGAATAATTCTCGGTCTTGACAGAAAAAATCCCATGATTCTTATGGGTGCTGGAAATCTCGGAAAAGCTATTGCAACTCATATTGATTTCCATAACAGAGGATTTGACCTTATCGGAGCATTTGACGTAAATCCCGACATCATAGGCAGACAGATTGGCAGAATTACTGTAAGGGATATCTCTGAACTTGAACAGTTCTGCAATAAAAACAGACCAGTGGCTGCAATCCTGTGTATACCGCAGGAAGCAGCCGAAAAGGAAACTGACAGACTTATAAGTTATGGTATTCACGCATTCTGGAATTTTACTCATTATGATTTGCGTATAAACCACAGTGATGTTGTTGTTGAAAATGTTCATCTCGGCGACAGTCTTACAATTTTGTCATATGCCATAAACTCAGCGGAAAAGGAGCAGGAAAATGAAAATTCTTAATGNTNACNGATATAAGGGNAGTTCTGAAAATTCTGNCTGTTNNGTNCTTANACATCTGGGATTTGAAGTTATTTNNCCCGAAANTGACTATGATTCTCTTTNTCCGGAAAATGTTCTTGATATACTAAGTCAGATTATTGTTGATAATGATATGACTTATATTGTCGGCACAAGTCTGGGCGGTTTTTTCGGTGTAGTGCTTTCCGCAAGATTCAACATTCCAGCTATTCTGGTAAATCCCTGTCTTTTGCCTTTTGTCACACTGCCTCGACTGGACTTTTCCGGAGATATCCGTCCGTATGTCCGCATTTTTCCGGAAATCTATGATATTAATATATCAATAACAAGTACAATCATCGGCGGACAGGACGAAATTATTGACTATCACGATTTTACAGAAAAATTACTCGGAAATAAAAATTTCCGGATTGTCCCCGACGGAAAACATTCGGGGGCTACTTTACCGCTGGAGTCATATTTCAGAGAAATCCTTTCTGACTGATTTCAATTATTTTACAGTTTCCGGACGGTTTACTGCTGTTCGGGAACTGTATTTCCAATTTACGCAGAATGTGAAATAATTGTCAATCATTTTCATATATTATATATTAATCGGAATTTTAATATTCTTATTTTATATGATGTTCGTGACACATGATATGTTACTTATTTGCATATTTATCTTATTATTACAGTTAAATCTGTGGAATTTATTATAATCATACATAATACAGTGCCTTTGTTTTCAGTAAACCACACGCAACAAAACAGTTTTTTCATGTATATTGATATTCGTATGACATATAACTCTGTGTATATTTGACGGTGTTCATTATTCATTGTTAATAATATATCAATATCTGAATATCAATATTCTTAAACTGCATTTGAATTTATCCTGACTTGCTGTTATACTTATTATTGTATGAAGAAAACGTACTATGTCAATTATGCTGTATTCTGTCATGGAATACGCATATAAAAACAAAATCAATAATTTCTGGGGAGTGTATATATTAATGGAATACCGTATTGAACACGACTCTATGGGCGAGGTTAAAGTTCCTGCCGACAAGTACTGGGCAGCTCAGACCGAAAGAAGTCATGAAAATTTCCTTATAGGCGTAGGCATAGAAACTATGCCGAGAGAAATCACTCATGCTTTTGGCATTCTTAAAAAGGCTGCCGCTATCGCAAATCATGCCGTTAAACCGGAAAAAATGACCGACGAAAAACTTTCCGCAATCTCTCAGGCTTGCGACGAAGTTATCAGCGGTTCTCTCAATAAACATTTTCCGCTTGTTGTATGGC
Organism: Clostridia bacterium; assembly: GCA_009177225.1. Lineage (GTDB taxonomy): Bacteria > Bacillota > Clostridia > Oscillospirales > Ruminococcaceae > Ruminococcus. The sequence continues at coordinate 15,091 of WFLZ01000052.1, read as the reverse complement.
AGACCGGAAGCGGTACTCAGTCAAACATGAACGCAAATGAAGTTATCGCCAACAGAGGAAACGAAATCGCAGGTGCAAAGCTTCTGCACCCGAATGATGACATCAACATGAGCCAGTCATCAAATGATACTTTCCCGACTGCAATGCACATTGCTGCTGTTATTGCCGTTGAGGACAAGGTCATTCCGGCTGTTGATACTCTTATTGATACTTTTAAAAGACTTGAAGAAGAAAACGAAGGCATTGTAAAGAGCGGACGTACTCACCTTCAGGACGCAACTCCTATAAAGTTCTCTCAGGAAATAAGCGGTTGGAGAGCTTCTCTTGAAAAAGACAGAAAAATGCTTCTTTCTTCTGTTGAGGAACTCAGAGAACTCGCTCTCGGCGGTACAGCAGTAGGTACAGGTCTTAACGCTCCTGCCGGATTTGCTGAAAAGGCTGCTGAAGCTATCAGTCAGATTTCCGGAAAGACTTTCGTTACAGCTCCTAACAAGTTCCATTCTCTTACTTCAAAGGACGAAATCGTATTTGCTCACGGTGCTTTAAAGGCTCTCGCTGCTGATATGATGAAGATTGCTAACGATGTAAGATGGCTTGCTTCAGGTCCTCGTGACGGTCTCGGAGAAATCTTTATACCTGAAAACGAACCCGGTTCGTCAATTATGCCCGGTAAGGTTAATCCCACACAGTGCGAACAGGTTACTATGGTTGCCGTTCAGGTAATGGGTAACGACGTTGCAGTAGGTATGGCTGCTTCACAGGGTAATTTTGAACTTAATGTATTTATGCCTGTATGTGCTTATAACTTCCTCCAGTCTGCACGTCTGCTTGCTGAATCAATTGTTTCATTCAACAAGAACTGTGCGGTAGGAATCAAGGCAAACAAGGAAAAAATGCACCACAATCTCCACAATTCCCTTATGCTTGTTACTGCTCTTAATCCATATATCGGTTATGAGAACGCTGCCAAGACTGCAAAGAAAGCTNTNAAGGNNAATATTTCCCTTAAAGAAGCCTNTGTAGAACTCNGTTTCNTTNCGNCTGAACGTTTTGNCNAANTTTTTCACCCTGAGGAAATGGCATAAAATTAATAGAAAGGAAGCGTACTAATGAATACCTTCACGTATTATCCCGGCTGTACGCTCAGAACCAAAGCAAAAGACCTTGATGCTTATGCAAGGTCTTCTGCCGAAGCTCTCGGAATTACTCTTGAAGAACCGGAGAACTGGCAGTGTTGCGGTGGTGCGTACACTACAGCCAAAGATGAAATTGCTACAAAACTTTCTGCGGTAAGAACTCTCAACGCCGCAAAAGAAGCCGGCAGACCGCTTGTGACAGTCTGTTCAGCCTGTCACAACGTTATAAAGCAGACTAATTACGATATTTCCCATGATGAGGAAATGGCTGCAAAGGTAAACAATTACCTTAAACTTGATGAGGCTTATACAGGTGAAACTACTGTATATCATTATCTTGAAATGCTCCGTGACGTTGTTGGTTTTGACAATCTTAAAAAGCAGGTTGTAAATCCTTTAAAGGGAAAGAAAATTGCTGCTTATTACGGCTGTCTGCTTCTCCGTCCGAGCAAGGCTCTCGCTATGGACGACCCCGAAAATCCTACAATCATTGAAGATTTTATNAGNNCTATCNGCNGNACTCNCGTTATTTATGCACAGCGTAACGAATGTTGCGGCGGTTACATAACTATGGAGGACAAGGCTCAGGCTTCAAAAAGAAGTGCAAGAGTTATGGATTCCGCTCAGGAGCAGGGTGCAGACATGATTATTACTGCCTGTCCGCTCTGTCTTTACAATCTGAAAAAGAATTCCGGCTCTGAACTTCCCGTCTATTACTTCACTGAACTTCTTGCCGAAGCTCTCGGCTTAAAGGAGGCTAATAATGAATAATAATCTTAAGGAACAGGTTCTGCGTTCCAGCGGTGTCAACGTTCTGAAATGTATGCGTTGCGGTAAATGTTCAGGCACTTGTCCGTCATACGACGAGATGGAATATCACCCACACCAGTTCGTATACATGGTTGAAAAAGGCGACATTGAAACACTTATGAAATCAGAATCAATCTATAAATGTCTCACCTGCTTTGCCTGTGTTGAAAGATGTCCGAGAAGTGTTGAACCTGCAAAGGTTGTGGAGGCTGTACGTCTCGCAGCAATTCGTAAGCAGGGCAACAACCATCTTATTGCCGACAACATTCCCGAAATGCTCGACGAAGATTTACCTCAGCAGGCAATCGTTACGGCATTCAGAAAATATACTAAGTAAGGAGGAGATAATATGCAGAGAATAGGAGTATTTGTCTGTCACTGCGGTACTAATATCGCCGCAACGGTAGACGTTAAGGCTGTTGCAGAGGCTCTCAGTCATGAACCCGGAGTAGTTATCTCTCAGGAATATCAGTATATGTGTTCTGAAGCAGGTCAGAATCTCGTAAAGGACGCTATCAAGGAACATAACCTCTCAGGCGTTGTTATATGTTCGTGTTCACCGAGAATGCACGAGAATACTTTCAGAAAGGCTGCTGCTGCTGCCGGACTTAACCCGTATCTCGTTGAAATCGCAAACATCAGAGAACAGTGTTCATGGATTCACAAGGAAATTGCTACAGCTACCGACAAGGCTGTTATCCTCGGTAAAGCCGCTATAGCTAAAGTTCACCTTAATACACCTCTTACAGCAGGCGAAAGCCCTGTTGCAAAAAGAGCGTTGGTAATCGGCGGCGGTATTGCAGGTATTCAGACTGCTCTCGACATTGCAGACGCTGGTTTTGAAGTTGATATTGTAGAAAAGGAAGCTACTATCGGCGNTAAAATGGCTCAGATTGACAAGACTTTCCCGACTCTTGACTGTGCCGCCTGTATTCNTANACCTAANATGGTTGAGGCTTCACAGAATGNAAAAATCACTATTCATTCATTCAGCGAAGTAAGTGCAGTAAAGGGCTTTGTAGGTAACTTNACTNCTACTATAAAGAAAAAGAANCGTTTTGTTGACGAGACAAAGTGTACAGGTTGCGGANTTTGTACAGAAGCCTGTCCGATGAAAAAAGTTCCCAACGCTTTCAATATGGGTCTTGACAACAGAAGTGCTATTTATATTCCTTTTGCACAGGCTGTACCGAAAGTTGCAACAATTGACCCGAATTACTGTCTCAAACTCCGCAAGGGAGACGTTAATGACAAGGTATGCGGTAAGTGTGCCGAAGCTTGTACGGCAGGTGCTATAAACTATCATCAGCAGGACGAATACATTGAACAGAAATACGGTGCAATCGTTGTTGCTACAGGTTATAATCCGATTAAGCTTGACAAATATGATGAATTCGCANATAATNAGTGTCCCGACGTTGTGACNTCTNTCGNACTTGAAAGACTTATGAATGCAGCAGGTCCTAACGGTGGTACACTTCTTAGACCGTCCGATAAAACCCACCCACACAAGATTGTTTTCGTACAATGCGTAGGTTCAAGATGTGACGACAGCAAGGGTAAGCCTTACTGTTCAAAAATTTGCTGTATGTATACAGCTAAGCACGCTATGCTTATCCGTGAAAAATATCCCGATACAGAAGTTTATGTATTCTACATAGATGTACGTACTCCCGGTAAGAATTTCGACGAGTTCTACCGCAGAGCCGTTGAACAGTACAACGTTCATTATATTAAGGGTATGGTTGGTAAGGTTACACCTAAGGCTGACGGAACTATTGATGTTCAGGCTTCTGACCTCATCTCAAACGAACAGCTTCATATTGATGCTGATATGGTTGTCCTTGCAACTGCTATCGAACNCGACCAGACTGCTCGTCNGCTTGCAACAATGCTTACTACTCAGATGGATACAAACGACTTCTTTACAGAAGCTCATGCAANACTTCGTCCTGTTGAAAGTGCTACAGCTGGTATATTCCTTTCAGGCGTTTGTCAAGGTCCTAAGGATATCCCCGAAACTGTTGCTCAGGCAAGTGCCGCTGCTTCAAAGGCTATCGGCTTACTTGTCAAGGACAGCATAACCTGCAACCCATGTGTTGCTCATTCAAACGAAATGATGTGTAACGGCTGTTCAGCTTGTGAAAAGGTTTGTCCCTATGGTGCTATCACTTATCAGGACAAGGAATTCAGAATGCCCGACCGTACAACTGCTATCAGACGTGTTGCAGGTGTTAATCCTGCTGTATGTCAGGGTTGCGGTGCTTGTACAGTTGCTTGTCCGTCGGGTGCTATGGACCTTAACGGTTTCTCTAACAGTCAGATTATGGCGGAGGTAGACGCAATATGCAAGTAAATGATAATAAAGAATTTCAGCCGCTGATTGTCGCATTCTGCTGCAACTGGTGTTCATATGCAGGTGCTGACCTTTCAGGTACAAACAGACTGAATTATCCGACAAACGTTAAAATCATAAGAGTACCATGTTCCTGCCGTGTAAATCCGATGTTTATTCTCAGGGCTTTCCAGAAAGGTGCTGACGGAGTTATTCTTTGTGGTTGCCACCCCGGAGACTGCCACTATACATCGGGTAACTACTTCACAAGAAGAAGAATGACACTTCTTTTCAGTATGCTCGATTTTCTCGGCATTGAGCGTGACCGTACAAGAGTAGAATGGGTTTCTGCTGCTGAAGGTGCTAAGTTCGCCGCTACTATGAACGAATTCACCGAAGCTGTAAAGAAACTCGGACCTAACCGCAGATTGGAGGATTTAAGATGCAGGAAGCAATAATAAGCAAGGCAAAACAGCTTCTCGCAGACGGCACGGTTAACCGTGTTATCGGCTGGAAAAAGGGCGAATTTGCTTACGACATCACTCCGGCGATTTTTGAAAGTGCAGAGGAAATTGATGCAGAATTTGTCTATGACGATTTCACATCTGCCAACGTTTCAAAGTATCTCGTCAAGGAAAGCAAAAAAGAAGGAAAAATCCTNGCTTTCCTCAAACCATGCGACACTTACAGCCTTAATCAGCTTACTAAGGAACACAGGGTAAACCGTGAAAATATCTATGTTGTAGGTATTCCCAGCGACGGAAAGCTTGACGCTGAAAAAATCAAGGCTAAGGGTATCACAGGTATCACAGGCGTTGAAAAAGACGGCGATAACCTTAAGATAAGCACCATTTACGGTGACGAAACAATGCCCGTTTCCGAAGCTATGAGCAACAAGTGTCTCAGCTGTAAGAGCAAGAAACACGTTACTTATGATGAACTTATAGGCGAGGACGGCGACGTTACAGGTGCAGACCGTTTTGATATGGTCGAAAAACTCGAAAATATGACTTCTGAAGAACGTTATGAGTTCTGGAGGAACGAACTTTCAAAGTGTATCAGATGCAATGCGTGCAGAAACGTCTGTCCGGCTTGTACCTGTGAAAACTGTGTTTTCANTNATCCCGATTNAGGAGNNGAAAACAAGGCNNCTNCCGACNGNTTTGAGGAAAATANGTTCCATATTATCCNTGCTTTNCACGTTGCCGGAAGATGTACAGACTGTGGTGAATNTTCAAGAGTNTGTNCNCNGAATNTTCNNCTTCACCTCCTCAACAGAAAGTTTANCNAGGATATAAATTCACTTTACGGTGAGTATCAGGCAGGAGCAGATACTACTTCAAAAGCTCCTCTCAACGATTATACACAGGACGACTGTGAAGCAAGTATCGTTCATGAAAGGGGTGTTGAGTAATGCTTAAAATTTCTCTCGAAAATCTCAGTCAGCTTTTTGACGCTGTTGCAGAAAAACAGACTCTTTACATTCCGGCTGACCGTGCAGATGGTGCGGCAGAGTATAAGAAGTACGAATCCGGTATGAAACTCAGCAGTAACCTCAATACACTCCGTAGTGCAAAAGACTTTTTCTTCCCTCAGACTGAAAATCTTGCTGATTTCAAAATGGAAGGCAAGAAAATTGAAGTTATTGATATACGTGAGGAAGCAGAGGACTTTGTTGTGTTTGGTGTCCGTGCGTGCGACGCAAGAAGCTTTACAATTCTTGACAAAGTTTTCCTCAGTGAACCCGTTGACAGCTATTACAAGAACCGTCGTGACCACGGTACTATTGTGACTATAGCTTGTTCAAAACCTGCTGAAACCTGTTTCTGCGGTACTTTCGGCATTGACCCGACTGAACCGGAGGGAGATGTTGCTTGCTGGTTTGACGGTGAAAGTGTTCTCTTCAAGGCTAACAATGAAAAGGGTCAGGCTTTTGTTGACTCTGTTTCAAATCTCCTCAGCGAAGGTGATACAGCTAAGCTTGATGAAGTAAAGGCTAAAACTAAGGAAATTATCGGAAAACTTCCGCTTGCTAATCTCTCAACCGAAGCATTCGGCGGTGATAAGCTTATGGAACACTTCCGTTCTGAAAAGTGGGCTGAACTTTCTGAAAGCTGTCTCGGCTGTGGTACTTGTACATTCGTGTGTCCTACCTGTCAGTGTTATGATATCAAGGATTTTAACACCGGTCACGGCATAAAGCGTTTCAGATGCTGGGATTCATGTATGTATTCTGATTTCACAAAGATGGCTCACGGTAATATCCGTAATTCTCAGCTTGAACGTTTCCGTCAGAGATTCATGCACAAGCTTGTATATTTCCCTTCAAACAATAACGGCGAATTTGGTTGTGTAGGCTGCGGAAGATGTCTCTCCAAGTGTCCTATATCAATGAACATCGTCAAGGTAATGAAAGCATTGGAGGTTAAGTAATGAACACTAATGATACATTAATTCCGCACATCGGTGTCGTTACCGACATAAGAACAGATACTCCCGATGTAAAGACTTTCAGAGTCAATGCCGTACAGGCAGACGGAACAGTCAGCGGAAAAGTTTTTGAACATATGCCCGGTCAGTGTGNAATGCTTTCCNTTCCCGGNGTGGGNGNAGGTATGTTTTCCATANCTTCTTCNNCTACNAACNAGGAGNTNATGGANTTCAGCATTAAAAAGTGTGGCTGTCTTACAACATGGCTTCACGCTATGGAAGTCGGTCAGCAGATTACTGTAAGAGGTCCTTATGGAAATCATTTCCCTGTTGAAACAGACCTCAAGGGCAAGGATTTACTCTTTATCGCCGGCGGTATCGGTCTTGCACCGCTCCGCTCGGTAATCAACTATGTACGTGATAACCGTGCAAACTATGGTGACGTTCAGATTATATACGGTTCACGTTCAAAGGACGACCTCGTTGACTATCAGGAAATTCTTGACGAGTGGATGAAAGATGAAGGTATAACTGTAAACCTCACTATCGACAGAGAACAGGAAGGCTGGGACGGTCATGTAGGTTTCGTTCCCAACTATGTAAAGGAACTTAATCCGTCACTCAGCAAGACAGTTCTTATCTGCGGACCTCCGATTATGATTAAATTCACACTTGCAGGTCTTAAGGACCTCGGTTTCACAGAAACTCAGGTCTATACAACTATGGAACTTCGTATGAAGTGTGCAGTAGGCAAGTGCGGACGTTGCAACATCGGTGACAAGTATGTCTGCAAGGACGGACCTGTTTTCCGTTTCGACAAGCTCGGCGAACTGCCTGACGAATATTAATAAGGAGTATTGAACATGGAAAATATGTTAAACGTTTACCTGTTCGGCAAGAAGTATCAGGTGCCGGCAGGATTGACTATAATGACGGCTATGGAATATGCCGGCTACGAACTCGTAAGAGGCTGCGGCTGCCGTAACGGTTTCTGCGGTGCTTGTGCTACTATCTACAGAATCAAGGATAAGCAGGAACTTCATGCCTGTCTCGCTTGTCAGACAGAAGTGCAGGAAGGTATGTATGTTGCTACACTTCCTTTCTTCCCACTTGTAAAGCAGATTTACAATATCGAGGAAATCAAGCCCAATGAACAGATTATGATGCAGCTTTATCCCGAAATCTACAGCTGTATCGGCTGTAATGCCTGCACAAAGGCTTGTACTCAGGAACTCAATACAATGCAGTATATTGCTTACGCTCAGAGAGGCGAATATGAAAAGTGTGCTGAAGAATCTTTTGACTGCGTAATGTGCGGTGTATGTTCTTCACGCTGTCCTGCCGGAATTTCTCACCCACAGGTTGCTATGCTCGCAAGACGTTTAAACGGCAAGTACATAGCTCCTGAGTGCGGACACCTTGCTGACCGTGTAAACGAAATCAATGAAGGTATCTTTGACGAAAAGATTGCTGAACTCATGGCTAAGTCTGTTGACAACGTTCAGGAAGTCAAAGACCTTTATAACCATCGTGAAATTGAAAAGTAAGGAGGAGCGAAAATGTATAAAATTGATAAGCTTAATGAGCTTGCAAAAATAGTTGCTGAAAAGAGAGCTGAAAATGCAGCTCTTGAACCCAGAAGAATGACAGCAGAAGAAAAGGACACTCTCCTTGCTGAATTTCACCCCGACTACAGACAGGACCAGTTCAGCGTACTTAAAGCAGGTGTGAACAAGGACGGAAAAGTTCCGACACAGCTCGCAGAACTTCTTCAGGGTCACAGCAGAATAAATCCTGCTGACGTAGATTTATCAAACCCTGACTATGATACAGATGTACTTATTATAGGCGGCGGCGGTGCAGGTTCTTCATGTGCAATCGAAGCTGACGAAGCCGGCGTTAAGGCTATGATAGTTACAAAGCTCCGTATCGGTGACGCTAACACAATGATGGCTGAGGGCGGTATTCAGGCTGCTGACAAGCCTAATGATTCTCCGGCTATTCACTATGTTGACGCTTTCGGCGGTGGTCACTTTGCTGCAAAGCCCGAACTCGTTAAAAAGCTTGTTACAAAAGCTCCTGAAGCTATTCAGTGGCTCAACAAGCTCGGCGTTGAGTTTGACAAGGAAGCTGACNGTACTATGATTACAACTCATGGCGGTGGTACTTCAAGAAAGAGAATNCACGCCGCTAAGGACTATTCTGGTGCTGAAATTATGAGANCCCTCAGANACGAAGTTCTTAACAGAGGTATTCCGGTAATCGACTTTACTGCTGCTGTTGAAATCATTCTTGACAAAAACGGCAAGGCTGCCGGTGCTGTTCTCATGAACATGGAAACAAAGGAACTTCTCGTTGCAAGAGCTAAGACTGTTGTTATCGCTACAGGCGGTGCAGGCAGAATGCACTATCAGGGATTCCCGACTTCCAACCACTACGGTGCAACTGCTGACGGTCTTATCCTCGGCTACAGAGTAGGCGCAAAGCTCCGTGACGTTGATACACTCCAGTATCACCCGACAGGTACAGGTTATCCGGAGCAGATTTTCGGTGCTTTAGTTACTGAAAAGGTTCGTTCACTCGGTGCAAAGCTTGTTAATATCGACGGTGAAGTTTTCATGAATCCGCTTGAAACTCGTGATGTAACAGCTTCTTCAATTATCCGTGAATGTACTGCAAGAAACAAGGGTATTGAAACAAATCTCGGTAAGGCTGTATGGCTTGACACTCCTATGATAGAACTTATTCACGGCGAGGGTACTATTGAAAAGAGAATCCCTGCAATGCTTAGAATGTTCGGCAAGTACGGCATTGATATCCGTAAAGAACCTATTCTTGTTTTCCCGACACTCCACTATCAGAATGGCGGTATCGACATCACTGACGAATGTGCTACTACTGTTCAAAATCTCTTTGCTGCCGGTGAGGTTGCAGGTGGTATTCACGGAAGAAACAGACTTATGGGTAACTCACTCCTTGACGTTATCGTATTCGGCAGAAACGCAGGTATCTACGCAGCTGCCAAGGCTAAGGAAACAGCTGTTCCCGAAAATCTCACTCTTGAACATATCAATAAGTTCAATGCAGAGCTTGATTCTGTTGGTGTTGACACAGGCAAGGTTTCACCTATGCTTCTTCCGCACTATGCAAGAAAATCAAAGTAATCATTCAATTTAATTATAATCCACTAAAACCGACGGGCATTTTTTGTGTTCGTCGGTTTGTGCGGTTATATACATATTGTGATATTGCACAAAAAATATACAATATCACGGAAANNTTAATANAAAGAGGTTGTATANTATGNAATTAATCTCAGCGGGAAANTTTTCTATTNGTATCAAAGAAATAACTTTCCTCATGTTTACAGTCTTTTTGATTACGACTGTGGGCTACCTGCTCGGCAGAATTACTGTCAAGGGCGTTTCACTCGGTACTGCCGGAGTATTCATCATTTCACTTCTTTACGGCTGTTTCTTTTACAAGAATCTCGGTGATAACCTTATAGTCGGCGATGCTACTTATGTAAAAAGTGCGTTGAAAATCATTGAAAATCTTGGACTTATATTATTCGTAACGTCTGTCGGATTCATTGCAGGACCTAACTTCTTCGGCAACTTCAAGAAAAATTTCAAGTCTTATGTACTTCTTGCACTTGTCGTAATTATTGCCGGCGGACTTGCCTGCGGCGGCTGTATTCTCATTGACAAGGGCGTTTCCGGTGACCCGACTGAAAATATCGCTTCAATGCTTGTCGGACTTCTCTCCGGTTCTCTTACAAGTACACCTGCATTCTCTGCTGCAAAGGCAACTGTAGCAAGCCGTCCGAATGGCGAAATCCTTGAGGACCTTGTAACAGTTGGTCACGGTATTGCTTATCTTTTCGGCGTAATCGGTGTTGTTCTGTTTGTTCAGCTTGTTCCAAAGTTCATGAATGCTGATATGTCAAAAGAACGTGAAAAGCTTATCACTGCTGACAGCGGTTCAAGGAAAAAAACAAACAGGAAACTTATTGAAATGGACGAGTTCGGCTTTATGCCTTTCGCACTTGCTTCAATTGTCGGTATCTTCGTTGGTTCAATCAAGTTCGGTAACTTCTCACTCACTACAACAGGTGGTTGTCTGCTTGTTTCCCTTATCTTCGGACATTTCGGAAACTTCGGTGCAATGTCCGTTACTCCAAAGGAAAGCACACTGAAAGTTTTCCGTGAATTCGGACTTATGCTTTTCCTTATCGGTGCAGGTGTTTCAGGCGGTGCAAGCTTCGTTGAACACTTCAAGGCTGTTTACTTCCTCTATGGCGTAATCATGACAATAGTTCCGATGATTATCNGATTNATCTTTGCNAAGTACGTTCTCAAACTCAGCCTGCTCAATAATCTCGGTTCAANCNCAGGCGGTATGACTTCNACNCCTGCTCTTGGTACTCTCATCAGTACAGCAGGTACAGAANATGTTGCTTCTGCTTATNCCGCTACATNTCCGGTAGCACTTATTGCAGTGGTTATTGTATCACAGGTTCTGCTTATGATATTCNAATAAAAATATTAAAACCGTTCCTTTCGGGGAGCGGTTTTTTATTGACATTTCAGGAAATGTATGCTATAATTTACCAAACAAAAAAGCGGAATGGACTGAAAAATTATGATAATTGAAATTGAATACTACAAAGGGAACACTATTTTATCAGGAAAGTCAGTAAGTTTTTCCGAAATGAAAAAACAGCTTGAAACAACAGAAAATATTCATGATGTTGAAACAGATAATTTTATTGAATTACTTTGCAGAAATTATCAATGGACTGTTATTGAAATTGATATAATGCCGGATTATGTCTATGACAGGGATATCAGAAAACTTTATAAACAGAGGTAACAATATGAATTACATAAGAAAAGCAAGACAGGAAGATTTTTCACGAATCGCTGAAATTGAAATCTTTAATTACAGACTAAATTTTTATCCTATATTCAGAAATGACCAATACTATTTTAATGAACTTCGGGTCGCTACTCAAACAGAAAAATATCAATGTAATCCGGATATGATAAAGAATACATATGTCTATGACGACGGAGTTATAAAAGGTTTTATCAGCATTGACGAACATGAAATTAAAAAATTATTTGTTGAGCCGGTATTGCAGGGACAGTCAATCGGTTCTGTATTGTTGGATTACGCTTTGACTAATCATAAAATTGAATTTTTGTGGGCTTTGGAAAAGAATACAAAGGCAATTTCATTCTATAAAAGACATGGATTTCATATTACAAATGAAAGAAAATTTGAGGACGAAACAACAGAATATCTGATTAAATTAGTGAAAGGAGAAAATTATGCAGATATGGAAAGCACATTACAAGGACAAATTTCATGATACCGATATTGAAATATTAAATGATGGTGTTGAACTATCTTTTACATTGGACGGTTTTAGATTCTGTAGCGAAACTGATATCATTGACTTTGAATATGAAAGTACAGAACAGTCGGACGAAATTGAAGATAAATTTCATGTTATTAAGTTTCACGGTGATGTTATTGATAAATACGGCAACCGCATACCAACATATTTTTATGGACTTCAAAGATACACACTTGATGTGGAAATTCCTGTACACATAGTTCGCAAAAGTGATTCAATTGAAATTACTGGAACTATTAATATATCATTTCAGCTTGTTGAACACGATATGAATAAGCATCAGGGCATTATTATGTTTGATAGTATAAGGCTTTATTATGATGACACGATTGTTAAGGATTTCAGTTTGTATGTTGACGGAAAACGTTACAGCAGTGAAAAAAATACTCTTGATTTTGAAAGTGCCTTATCAGATATATGCCGGAAAATAAAATCGGATTATTATATCAAGTCATGTTTTACTTGTCAGTATTCAGAATATTCACCATATGGACAAAATGAGTTCGGGAGCATGATGTGTTACCGTGAATGCAAGGAAAACTGTCTTAAAGTAAACAGCAAGAAAGATTATTTTAAGTATCTTGGTGACGAAAATTTTACACACAGGCAGGAAACTTTCCTTTGCAGTGAGTATGATTTAAGAAATAAATGTGAAGGATATCGGGGATTTGTTGATATCTGACAGAAAAGCACGGACTTTTTTAAAATCCGTGCCTTGTTTTTATACACCATATGTATTTCTGTATTCAAGCATTTTGTCGAGGTATTCCTTGCCGGAAACTATGTCGTTCTTTATAGCATCAATGATGTCTTCCATAGTAACTATCGGGTATACAGTCACGCCGAAATCACGTTTTACTTCCTGAACGGCTGAAAGTTCGCCTGTACCTTTTTCCATGCGGTCAACGGTGATTACCATACCTGTAACGTCAACGTCTGCGGCAGATTTAAGCTTGGGCATAGACTCACGGAGAGCTTTTCCGGAGGTCATAACATCGTCAATTATAACGACCTTTTCGCCGTCTGTGAGAGTCTTTCCTACAAACATACCGCCTTCACCGTGGTCTTTGGCTTCCTTGCGGTCGAAACAGTACGAAACGTCTACACCAAACTTATTGCTGAGTGCCACAACGGCAGACACAGCAAGCGGTATACCCTTGTATGCAGGTCCGAAAAGTGTCTCTACAGGGATATTGTTTGCGTGGATACATTCAGCGTAATACTCACCGAGTTTTGCAAGCTGAGTGCCTGTCTTGTAGTTACCGCAGTTGATGAAGTAGGGGGCTTTTCTTCCGCTCTTAAGAGTGAACTCGCCGAACGTAAGCACACCGCAGTCCACCATAAATTTAATAAAACTTTCTTTGTAGGTCATTTTTTAAGCTCCTTTATTTATATATTAACCGCTATTTTATTAACGGTTTTATAGTTTTATAATACTTACTTGCTTTATCACTTCCAAATTTCTGCATTATTTTGTTGCATATATATTGTTTTCTTTTTGAAGTATCTTTTATAATTGCTGAATCACTATAGATTTTCAATAAAACACTTTTATTTTCTTTCGATAAATTCAGAGGTTTTACAGCCTTATCAAAATCTGTTTCAGCTTTGTCAGTCGGAGCAGGCTGAACAGGAGCAACAACAGCAGGCAGGAGTTTCTGAACAGTTCCGGAAATATCAGACGATATTTTTATTTTTATATTTCTTTCTTTCCAGAAATTCCTTATATATTCGTATCCCTTGTCGTTACTGATAATATGACAGTCTGAATCAGGATTTTTGCCAAGAATATAGCCAAGAAAAGTCGAAAGCTGAAAATCAAGGGCGTTTTTTCCACCACATTTTACTTTACATAGCTGAATAACTGCTTTGCATGAAACAAGTTTTTCATAGAGTGAAAAAGTAAGCGTTTCGGCATTTGTCGTATAAAATACTATCAGACAGTCGTTAGATGTGAGTTTTTCAATGCCTTCAAATCCTGCCTGATGAACATTTTCATAGTCTATCAGATAATATCTTGTACGCTGANTTACTTCTGTATTTTCGTCCTGCATTGTTTAATTCCNTNCANATTCNTATTGATTCATAAATATAGCCACAATTCGGACATCTCGGATAATCCATATCAATTTCTGCACTGCATTCCGGACATACTTTAACAGGCAGAACATCAATATTATCGTCAAAATCCTTGTTGAAGCGTCCTATGAAACCGACGGGTTTCGTATACTGAAAAATGCCTGCCATCATTCCGCAGTCTGCACAATAAAATCCAAGCGTTGAATTTTGAGGAGTTTCGCAGTATTTTTCACCGTTCTCATACCATGCCGCTACCGGATAAGCGTGATATATACCATTGTCAGTACTGTGCTGTTCCATTCTGAATTCACCAATTCGCATTGGTTTTCTGCATTTTATGCAAATCATAAAAAATCCCTCCCGAAAGTACAGCATATTTGTTATTATATAATTATATCATNNNNGTTCATTNAANTCAAGGAAAAANATATTATGTACAANATTATNAAAAGTTAAAAANANAAATCCTAANANCTNCTTNAAAANAATGCTTAANCAAGNTATAATAATATATAGTGCTGTGAAACNCGGCNTTAAATTTATTAAAATATTAATTATGGAGAAAATATGGATAAAAATAAAAGTATACGTACAGTATCAAACAGAAAACGCAAAAAACCAAGAGTAAGATTTAACTTCGGAGTACTGATAATTATTTTTGTATTGTCATTCAGTGGGTGTTTTGCCTTATATATGATAGCGGCGAATATGAACGAAAATTTTTTTGAAGATGAGTTCAATTCAATTATCGTTGAGGAAAACGAGGAAGGTGAACCGGAAGAAACGGCAACGGAAAACCAAGGCGAAGTATACGACACAGAACAGCCGGCAGCAAAAGCACCGATAACAAAACCTGTTCCGCAGGCGTCAGCCGCT
>WFLZ01000338.1 GCA_009177225.1 Clostridia bacterium | reverse complement strand
CTGACGGACAAAGGCAGAATAATTCCCCCTGTAACGTGTGAGAGTTCCCCTTTCTATTTCACATATCGACGTACACAGACGGTCAAGGAAATAACGGTCATGCGATACGATAAGGACAGCACCTTTATATGAACGCAAATAATCTTCAAGCCACATTATCGTTTTGAAATCAAGATGATTGGTCGGCTCGTCCAGTATTAAAAGATTAGGTTCTTCAAGCAGAAGTTTTGAAATGCACAGACGTGTTTTTTCACCTCCGCTGAATCCTGAAACCGTGCGTTGCAGTTCGTTTTCCGTGAATCCCATACCATTCAGAATCATTTTTATTTTAACATCAGTATTATAACCGTCGTTTGCTTCAATCCACGATGACAACCGCTGATACTCGTCCGCTGACGAATTGTCACCGGTTTCAATTTCAGTCTCAATTTCACGCAGACGGTCAATAGCCTTGTGCATATCCTCAAAAACGCTCTGCATTTCTTCCATGACAGTTTTTTCAGAATCAAGACCGCCCATTTGTTCCAGATAACCTATGGTAGTTTTTGACGCTGTTGAGATAATACCGTCCTTTTCAGTAAAACGGTCGGGTTCTACAGAACCTGTAATTATTTTCAGAAGCGTCGATTTACCACAGCCGTTATTTCCCACAAGACCGATTTTATCATTTTCGTCAATAGTAAGTGAAATATTATTTAATAACTGATTTCCGTTATAAAATTTATTTATATTATTTAAAGCAACAAGCATAAAATCTCCCTTTACAAAAATTAATACTTATATAATAACATATTGTCGGAAATTAATCAATAGCCATACGCAAAAACAGGACGGGAAAATTCCCGCCCTGCCGAATACTTTCAGTCATATTCCACATTCATCATAATCTTTCCAGTCGCTCTTTACGCTCATACTTTTGTAGAGAATGTAAAGTATAGCCGATATTGCGACAAACAAAGCACTAAGTACTGCCATACCTGTACTGAATACTTTGCGTGGATAATTATCATTGTTCTTTTTGCTCATATTATAAAACTCTTTTCTTTATTAAATCCACATAAGAATTTAAAAAAACTGTCAGAAACAAGTCATTGATAACTTATTCTATTTCTTCCTTTGAAGAAGTACCCATTTCAGCCATAAGTCTTGCAAGTTCAGCGTCAACCTTTGAATCTGTTTCAAGCTGTTCAAAAGTACTTGTCAGGTCATCAGTATCACCGGCTGCTATTTCAGTAAATGCAGCAGCTTCTGCTTCCTTGCGTGTAATTTTTTCTTCCATTCTGTTAAACTTTTCAAGAGCAGAAGAACTGTCAAAACTACCTGAGGATTTTGAAATGCTTTTCTGTGTATCAGCCATTTTTGAACGAGCAATTAACATAGCCTGACGACTTTTAGCCTCATCAAGTTTTGACTTAAGTACTTCAACCTGATTTCCGATTGCTTCAGTCTGAGTGGATATGGAATCATACATTTCCTTATAAGTTGAAACTTCTTCGTCTGCTTTAACTTTCTTTGCAAGAGCCATCTTAGCAAGTTCCGTATTACCCTGAGAAAGAGCAGCCTTAGCCTTTGTCTCCCAGCTCTGAGAAACTTTCACAGCGTCCTGATACTTCTTTTCTGCGAGACGTTCACTTGCCTTAGCCTTACCATAATTCTGGGTAGCCTTATTAAGTTCCTTCTGCATATCAATAATAATCTGCTTGACCATCTTTTCAGGGTCTTCTGCCTTATCAATCAGGTCGTTTACGTTTGATTTAAGCACATCGCTTAATCTGCTGAATATACCCATTTCAATTCCTCCTGTTTCATTGAAAAAATCAACAACATTAATGTTGCTATTATTATTATATAATATATATCAGGATTTGTCAAGTAAATTCGCAAAACTTTATAAAATTTTCATTTGAACATAATTTCAATACTTTAATAATATGATTAATAAGGTGATTATTATGATGAATATGAAAAAAAANCTGTTTCTTTATTTAAAAGTTCTNATTCTTGTTTTTACAGCAATAATATGTCTTGTAAANACCAATATANCNAGCCATNNAGTNTCNGACGCANTGGACAGATGTCTTGATGTTATAATACCGTCGCTTTACTCCATGATGATTATTTCTCCGTTACTGATAAAGAGTGGAATAACCGGAAGTATTTCAAAATTCACCGGAAGTATCGGACGGATTATTTTCGGTATGGAAAGAATAGTTTTTCCGGTATTTGTTTTCAGTATGTTCGCCGGATATCCGGTCGGTACAAAAATGCTGTGTTCCGCATACGAAAACGGTCTTATAGAAAAACGCCGTGCAGAGATATTCTGCGGTCTGTGTTTCGGTGCAGGACCTGCTTTTATTTTCGGGTGTATTTCGGGACAGATTTACGGCAGTTTGTCTGCCGGAAATATAATTCTTGTCTCTGCGGTTGGTGCAAACATTATACTTGCACTGATTGNGTCCGTATTTATGNGTAAAANCTGCGATTCCCGAAAAAACACGGCTGAAATAAAACTTTCTGCCGATATGCTCACAGACTGCGTTATAAGCGGTGGACGTTCAATGGNAGATATATGTTTTATGNTANTCGCTTTTGCTGTAATTACCGAAATTCTTGATTATTCCGGAATAATATCTGCTCTTGCTGTACCGTTTTCAAAAATAACAACGCTTTCCGGCACAGAATCACAGCAGTTTGTAAAAGCAGTAATGGACGTGACAGCTGTCAACGGTTTTTCATACAGAAATTACGGACTTNTNNNTTATCTNNGTTNACTTGTATCTTTTGGTNGAATATGNNTTATTTTTCAGATTTCAGCAGTTACTTCCGGAAAACTTTCCCTTAAACCGCTTATTTTAATGAGAATTTCCGCCTCTGTAATAAGTTTTTTCATATGCAGAATTATAACTCCGTTCATGCTTTCGGACGAAGCTGTGTACACATCTTCACTGAACATCAGTACACATCAGGCACATTCACCCGTACCGTCCATAATGCTGATTATCATGACTTTTGTGCTGTTCTGCGAATATGAAAAAATAAAAACACTAAGACAGGAGTGATTGCTATGTTTGGAAGAATTACCGATAAAACATTGGAAACTTTCTATCTCACACCGCTTATACACATGGACGGCAACAAGGAATTATTAATTGAAAACTGTCGTAGAATAGAAGAATACAGTGAAGTTTTCATGCGTCTGATTTCCGGAAAACTCTGTATAAATATATGGGGAAACGGTCTGAGAGCGTATGATTTCAATAAAAACGGACTGATGATAAGCGGAAAGATTTCACAGATAGAATTTACAGAAAGGAACGAAAAACAAGATGAAAAATCAGATAAAAGGCTGTGTGAAGATTAACGCCAAAGGAAAAAATCTATATAAATTTATAAATGCACTTCACGAAAGTGAAATAAACTGCTTTGCACAGTACTGCCGTAATGATGTTTTCTATGCCGAAATTTATCGTCATGACTTAAAAAAAGTAAATCCCATAGCGGAGGAACTCGGCATTGAACTTACAAGTTTTGAATATAATACAATTTCGTCAAAAGCTATCCGTCACCGACGGCGTTTCGGCATAATAGCCGGACTTGTTCTTGCACTTACAGCATCACTTTATTTTTCACGGATAGTCATGACAATCGAAATTCAGGGCAATTCCAAAGTAAGTGACAATGCTATTCTTNCCGCNNTCGAAGAACTCAACNTTAAACNGGGTNCANCAATTAAGGACANAAATTTCCCCTNCTGTGANAATGAACTGCGTCTTATGGTTGACGGTGTAGCGTGGGCAGGTATGCACATAACCGGAAACCGTGTTGTCGTTGAAGTCACGGAAATTGTAGAAAAACCCGAAATGATTCAGAAACGTATGCCGTGTAACGTCGTTTCCGGAAAAGATGCTTACATAACTTATATTTCTGTTTATGACGGACAGCTTATGCACAAGGTTGGCGACTATGTTCCTAAAGGCACTCTGCTTATAAGCGGAATTACAAAAGACGAAACAGGTCATGTTAACATTCATCACGCTATGGGAAAAATCACGGGAACTTATTCCGAAACCATAACTTTTGAAGAAGATTATTCCATAACCCGATATAATCCCACCGGAAAAACTTCTGACCAAAAATGGCTGAAACTTTTCAGTCTTAAAATACCGTTTTTTTTCGGTAAAAACGAATACAAAAATTTTAATTCTGATGAAAGTTCAAAGTATATCAGCATTTTCGGTAAAACACTTCCCATAGGTATTATAAAAAATAAAATAACGGAAACTGAACTCAGCGAAACGACTTTCAGTGACGAGGAAGTTGCTGAAAGAATCATGCAGAAAATCTACCTATATGAAAAAAATTTCCTCAGTGAAGATGTAACTATTCTTGAACGTACTATTGAAACCGAAAAAAAAGAAAACTCCCTCGTCTATACTGTTACGTATGAACTGGAGGGAGATATAGGAGTACAGAAAGAAATATATGTCAAATAGTTTTTACTGTTTTATGAGAAGCTTACGGAGAAGCACCATATCAAATACATTAACAACACCGTCCTTGTTGATATCTGCGGACTTGCACTGTTCTGTGGTGAGAATTTCAGAAGATAAAAGATGTTTCTGTAAAAGCAGTATATCATATCCGTCAATTAAATTATCTGAATTTATGTCGCCTTTAATTACGTCTCCGACTGTAAAAGTCACTATGCTTTCTTCTGACTTTCCTAAAGCATTGCACGCACTCAGACAAAATTTATAATTGCCCTCAGGAAAATTCCCTGTATATTCTGTACTTTTATATGGTTCAATACTGTTATGCAATTCATCATCACGATAAATCGAAATGCTGTAATATNNTGCATTNTTTACAGAATCNCATGTTATTCTTACAGGTTCGTCAACGGGAAATAAATTCTTTTCAACTGATAACTGCGGAACTTCTGTAACAGGCGGTGTCATATCACTGATTAAAGCATACCAGTCAACATTTGTATTGCCACTGCTCATTTTTTCAGCAGATACCCANCCGTCCGGNTCTAATCCTCTCATNTCGCTTACGGCACTTTCAATNACATGANATGTATTATCAATCTCGTTATATCCTGTAATAGCCATTAAGTGACCATATACATGGATAGCAGCAACACCGCCGTTTTTAAGATGATTTATAAGTCTCTGGTCAGTGACGTGTCCGTAATAATGACCGTCAACCTTAAAATTAAATAACTCTCCGTATCCGGATTCTACAGTATCATAAAAGGAAAGATAATACATTCCACCGTTTCCGGGCTGATATGAACCGTTATCAACTGCCCACGCTGCAATATTAATAGCGTCTATGGCATTGCCGTTAAGTGCATAAATAGCATTGCAGAAAGAAAAAATTCCGCACCCTGAAGTATACATATCATTCTGACTAAGTGCATATCGGGTAAATATAACATTTCTCCATTTTGATTCAAACTGATTGTATAGCCTTCCCTCTGCCGCATTTACTTCAAAACATTCAGCAGGAATGTACAATAAAAAAGCAAATGACATCATCAACGCCGTAATAATACTTAATAATCGTTTGTTTTTCACAAATCCAACTCCTTTTTAAAAATCATCTATAAAACAACTTTTATAATATTAACATAAATTACGTTTTTTGTCAACCTTATTTTTATATTGTTCATAATAAAAGAGATATTAATTAAATGATAAAAATTTATAAAAACTTCGTCTTTTTCGTCCTTAAAAATCACTTATATATGAAAGCACTTATCAAAGACTTTTCAAATATAAAACGAAAGGACAAAATCAAATGAAAAAACTATTAATTTTTATGACAATGCTTGCAATGTTAAACACTGTTTCGTGCAGTGAAAAAAACAAAGATGAAACATCTGCTCCCTCTGTCTCGGAATCATCTACAGACAGCAATAAAACAACGCTGACTGTTGCGACAACTATTAAATTATCACCAGCGGTAGAAAAAGAAATTTCCAAAAAGATGAATGGTGATGTAAATATCAAATGCTACCCATACAGTGAAGAAACAGACTCTTTTGAATTACTGTATCTTGACATGATTTCCGGCGAAATTCCAGACGTTGTGTATTCAATAACTGATGATATGACTAAACTTATAAACAAAGGCTATATGGCTGATATGTATCCGCTTATGGAACAGTCCGAAACTCTCAGAAAGGAAGATTTTCTGCCTAACGTTTTAGCAGGTTTAGACGTAGACGGCAAACTTCCTGCTATCTGTAACGACTGGCAACTGTTTACTGCTGCTGCCAAAACCGAAAACGTCAGCGAAAATATGGAAAACTGGACTCCCGCTCAGGCACTTAAAGCATTCAATGATATGCCCGAAGATATGACTTTCCTCTATAACGAATGGATGGAATATGACAAATTAAACTATTTTACAAAACGTGTAGCCGNTNATTCTNTGAACTATAAANATAATACCTGTGATTTNGGCGGNGCTTNTATGNAANTGNTNGGGAATATAAATAATTTTCCGCCATTTCAGATGTACGACTATGACAACGATGCACTTATAAATAATCATGCTCTTGTTTCGGAAGTACAGCTTTTCGGAATAAACAGTGTAGTAGCACAGTTATACGCTAATTTTGGCGGTGCAGATATGACTTTTGTCGGCTATCCGTCAGAAACCGGAAAAGGCTATGTTATAGATTCTTTCTCAATGATGGGAATACTCTCCACAAGTCAGAATCAGCAACAGGCTTACGAATTTATAAGTCTTATGATTAATGATAATTCAATAAACAAAGCTATGATGTACAGTTTGCCGGTTACAGAAAAACAACTTACCGAACAACTTAACNCAAGCAAANATAGTNGCTTATCTGTAAACTGCCCTCAATACCTGCCTAACNGTGATGAACAGGTGCAGATTTCAGAAGAAGCACTGCAAAAGGTAGTCAACTATGTACGAAACGTCGAATTTGAACCATACACAAGTGACACAGTGGAAAATATTGTATTTGAAGAATACCATAAGTGTTTTGCAGGAGAAACAACACCACAGGAATGTGCCGATATACTGAACAACCGTGTATCAATTTATCTTAGTGAAACAAATTAATTATAAAAAGGGTATGTTAAAATATTTCCGCATACCCTTATGTAAATTATTTATTTATGACTATTTCACATGATGATTTGTCGTCGTTAATGATTTCTCCGGCAGAAACTACCGAAATATGTCCCGACAAGGCATTTTTTATACTGATAACAGGCGTTGTTATTACTGCCTGTACGTCCGACTTTTCAAAACACAAATCAGTATCAATCATCTCACAGTCAATAAGTTTAAGTGATTTGCAGTAACACAACGGCTGTGTGCCGATAATTCTACAGTTCTCAAACGTCAGATTCTCACTGTACCAGCCGAGATACTCCCCTTTTACCGTACTATTGCGGACAATGACGTTTTTAGCGTGCCAGAAAGCGTCTTTTGTATTGAAATCACAGCTTTCAAATACGGCATTCTGAATGTACTGGAAAGAATATTTTCCGTTAAGGGTCACATTTTCAAATTCAAGACCTGATGAACGCATCATGAAATATTCACTCCGCACATTGCAGTCATTCATTTTTATATTGTTCACGAACCAGCCAAATTCCGTAGAATTTATATCACATCTTTCCATATCGACATAATTACATTCCCTTAATGCCTTTATTCCGTGAAGCTTTGAATCCTTTATTTCAATGTGATTTGAGTACCACAAAGCCGCCCTGCAAAATTCCGTCATTTCAGAATGATATATTTTAAGTCCGTTATCGTGCCAGAACGGATAGCGAAGATTAAAGAAACAATCTTCCGCCTGTACGTCCGCACTTTCTTTTACAGCACTTTCACCGTCTGCCTCGCCGTCAAATGTACACTTTCTTATTATAATATTTTTACTGCCGTATAAAGCTCTTTCTTCATCATAAGTTTTATTTTCAACTGTTTCCATAAAAATTCACTCCATAACATAAATAAGATTTAAATATCCACTTTTATATTATAATATCTGGAGTAAACTCCATGTCAATAATATTTTTATAAATTCTGTATAATGTACAAAAATCACAGCTTTAAAATGTTGATTATGTCAGTTTTATTTTGTCAGACATTTAATTAATTACAACAAAAAATACAGACACCAAAATAAATGGTGTCTGCTTTTGATTTGTTTACTGCGGCATTATTGTAGTTTCATCATCATCAAGGTTGATACCGCTCTTCTGCTGCTTGTTAATACAGATAAACATAGCTCACAGGAGCAGATTTTCAAACGATTTACCAATAATTTTTGGGTATTCTGCGAATGGATTCTTTGCATAAAATATGGTATAATTCTATTTTAAGAATTGAACATTTTAACCATCGAACCTTTTTGTCTACAGAACTACTGAATATTAGTTAAAAAGATAACGAAAAGGTCATAGCAGTTAAGAGTTGACAAAGAGATACAGTTATGCAGAACGTTCAAAAAAATAAAGAGCCTTTCTCAATAATCGAAAGTACTCAGGAGGTAATAACAATGCAGTCTGAAAACAAAGTATATGTAAAAATAATCACCGCATTTATTATATGCTTAATCTTCATCATGTCCAACGTCATAACAGTGTCAGCCGACGAACAGTCTAATAATCGGACGGTCAAAGCCGGCATTTTTTACTTCGAGGGTTATCACATGAAAGATGAAAATGACAGTCTGACCGGTTATGGCATTGAGTTTCTCAATAAGGTTTCCGAATATTCACATTTGAATTTCCAATACACAGGCTATGACAAGGCATGGGGCGAAATGCTCAATATGTTGGAAAACGGTGAAATCGATGTTGTGACTTCTGCAAGGAGAACCTTGGAGCGTGAGGAGAACTTTGCCTTTTCCTATCCCATTGGCAGAAACAATACCATTCTCTCGATTCGGCTCGATAATGCCCAGTTGCACAGCAGTGATTACAAAAACTATAACGGAATGGTGGTGGGACAGCTAACGGGAAGCAGTCAGAATCAGAGTCTTGCGGAGTTTGCCGAGGAAAAAGGTTTTTCCTACCTGATAAAAGAATACAATGATTCAGATGTCCTTACTGCCGCTTTGCAGAACGGCGAGGTCGATGCAATTCTTTCCAGTGATTTGAGAAAGGCAGAAAACGAAAAAACATTGGACATCATTGCGGAGGATAATTTTTATGCGATTGTCAGAAAAGACGATACAGAGCTGCTTAACGAAATCAATTATGCTATTGAGCAGATGGATTTGAATGAGGGCGACTGGAAAAATGTGTTGTTTTATCGGTACTACGGTCCGGTATATTCCTCCGAACTTACATTTACAGAACGTGAAAAAGAATATATTCGTGAAGTTGTTTCAGGAGAAAAAACAATTACTGTTACCGCACTCGGCGACAGAGCTCCTTATTCCTATGTGGAAAACGGAGAATTAAAAGGTATTCTTCCGGATTATTTCGCCTATGTCATGGAACTTGCCGGACTGCCTTATGAAGTCATTACTCCAAAGGACAAGCAGGACTATTACAATATGGCAGGCACTAACGGCGTTGATGTCGTTATTGACAGTATCAGTTCAATTTCCACTATGAATGAAACCGCTTATCGTGGTTTCAGTACGGATTCCTACATGACAACGGGAATAGCAAGGGTGATACGACAGGATTTTGTAGGCGATATAAAAACGGTTGCAGTGTCCGACTCTCAGAGCAAAGACCTCATTGTTCAGGAACTTCATGGAGATATTGAGTTTCTGAGCTATCCGACCAGAGAGGACGCTATGCAGGCTGTCTTGAATCGGGAAGCAGATGCCGCATATGTGTATGCCTATTCAGCACAGTTATTTGTGAATAATGATACAACTAATTCCCTGTATTACAGTATTACAAATGATATAAACATTGATTTCAGAATGTATGTACGTGACAGCACAGACCATGAGCTTATAACTATATTGAATAAGTGCTTACAACAAGTACCAAGTGATATGCTGAATCAATTTGTTTCGGAATATACCACTTATAATGTTAAGGATATGAATTTTCTGCAATATCTTCAGGCTAATCCGGAAATTATGCTTATTGTTGTCTTTATTACTGCTCTGATTGCCTGCATTGTCCTGATACTCTGTTTAAAAGGACGGTGGAACAAGAAGCTTTTAAACGCTACAGAGCAGTCAAACAAGGAGATGAGCAAACAGCTTGCCATTGTTGAAGCACTGAGTCGTGACTATACAAATGTTTATGCTGTCAATGAGGAAAAGGGAACTGCCCGAATCGTAAAACTGGAAGGTTATGTGACAAAAGGACTGAAAAAGGATTCTGCGGAAGAACACCTATACGCTCCGATTCTGGAACAGTATATCCGTGACCGTGTTCACCCTGAAGACCGACAGTATCTCACCGAAAGTCTTTCACTTAACCAAGTCAGAGAGCAGCTGAAGAATAACGAGGAATATACAGGAAGTTATCGTATACAAGTGGGCGGTGAAATCCACCATTTTCAGTATACTTATGTAAAAGTCGGAGAAAACGCTCATGAGCAAAACGGTTTTATCCTTGCCGGATTCCGCAATATTGATGAGATGATACGCAGAGAACAGGAGCAGAAAGACGTTCTGGCAGAGGCACTGGCTCAGGCTCAGTATGCCAATAATGCCAAGACTACTTTCCTTAACAATATGTCGCATGATATCCGCACGCCTATGAACGCTATTATCGGCTTTACATCATTGGCAGTGACTCATATTGACAACAAAGCACAGGTGCAGGACTATCTTGGTAAAATCCTGACCTCCAGCAATCATCTTTTAAGTCTGATAAACGACGTGCTGGATATGAGCCGAATCGAGAGCGGAAAGGTTAAGATAGAAGAAAAGGAAGTCAATCTTCCCGACATCATGCACGACCTTAAAACTATTGTTCAGGCTGATGTGAAAGCAAAGCAACTGGAATTTTACATAGATACTCTGGACGTTGTAAACGAGACGATTATATGTGATAAGCTTCGTCTG
The DNA here is from genome assembly GCA_009177225.1 of Clostridia bacterium. Classification (GTDB taxonomy): domain Bacteria; phylum Bacillota; class Clostridia; order Oscillospirales; family Ruminococcaceae; genus Ruminococcus. The sequence goes on along the minus strand of WFLZ01000338.1, from coordinate 6,288 downwards.
AATCAGGTGCTTTTGAATATTTTGAGTAATGCTATGAAATATACAAAGCCCGGCGGTATGGTCAGCGTTCGTGTCATACAGACCTCGGAAGCACAGGATAACTATGCTTCGTATGAGTTTCGTGTCAGGGATACCGGCATCGGCATGAGTCCGGAATTTCTGAAGCACGTTTTTGAGCCGTTCGAGAGAGAACAGACCGCTACTGTAAGCGGCATTCAGGGAACTGGTCTTGGTCTTGCCATTACCAAAAACATCGTAGACATGATGGGCGGTACTATCACGGTTGAAAGCGAAGAAGGAAAAGGGTCGGAGTTTATTTTAACGTTCCGTTTCCGAGTTGCCGAACTTCCTGTGAAGCCACAGCGGCTGGAGCAACTGGCAGACCTCAGAGCATTGGTGGTAGACGATGACGTGAACACTTGTGTAAGCGTCAGCAAAATGCTCTCCGTCATTGGTATGCACCCCGACTGGACTACTCTTGGAAAAGAAGCTCTTATCCGTACAGAGTTTGCACTGGAACAAAACGAACCTTACAGTGCATACATCATTGACTGGCTGATGCCGGATATGAACGGAATTGAACTTGTTCGCCGGATTCGTAAGGTAATCGGAGATATGACACCGATTATCATACTTACCGCCTACGACTGGGCAGACATTGAGGAAGAAGCTAAAGAAGCCGGCGTTACGGCATTTTGTTCCAAACCGATTTTTTTCTCGGAACTGCGGGAAGNTCTTGCTGCCCCNTATATAGAACAAGAAAGTTCTGAGGAAACANACAAANCTGAANTNCTTTTCAACGGCAGAAAAANTCTGNTGGTGGAGGACAATGAGCTGAATCAGGAGATTGCACGGGCTATTCTGGAGGACGTCGGATTCATCATTGATACGGCTGACGACGGAACTGTAGCTGTGGATATGATGAAGAAAATGTCTGCAGATACATATGACCTTATTTTAATGGACGTTCAGATGCCTATTATGAACGGCTATCAGGCTACAAGAGCCATTCGGGCATTGAATGACCCTGTAAAAGCGAATATTCCTATTGTGGCGATGACCGCCAATGCTTTTGAAGAAGACCGACAAGAAGCTATGAATGCCGGAATGAACGGACACGTTGCAAAGCCTATCAATATAGAAAAACTGATTGAGACGCTGAAAGATATTTTGAAGTAAATACTGTATACTGCTTAGGTCATGCGATTATTTTTAAATATCACGGAGTTTCAGAAAGTTGATATATATCTGAATAAAATGATTTATTCTGTCAATAATGATTATGAGGTGATAAAAATGGCAAAGCAGGGAATGAAAAGACCTGAATACACTCATATTCAAAACAAAAATACTGCATTATCTGTGCCTGAAATTCAAGGTAAAGCAAAGCATGGAAAAGTTTCTGTAAATCCTGTTGTTGCAGGTACGTCAGGAGCATCACAGAAAGTATGGCACAACAAGGGATATTCTGAAGAAAAACCTATTTCATCTGCATATAAGTCAATTGATAACGACCTTGCACGTGATAATCTGGAAAATGATATTCCGGTAGCAGATTTGCAGGATATATAAATAATATAACGTCGTTTGAAAACATTTCAGACGACGTTTTTGTATTGTGGACAGATTATGAAATACATATTTATCAAAAAAATTGCAAAAATACTAACAAAAACTGGTGAAAAATTGCATTTTACGGTTGACAGACTAAAAATGATATGATATACTATAATAAATATAAGAATATAATCAGAATATTGTATGTTCGTTCTGTCTGTACCAAAAAGAGCGAAAACCAAGCTGTTGGTATGGAGACTATGAAAGGAGTGGATAAGGAATGAATATAAAATTAAAAAAAATATGTGCGTCTGTTGCATCGTTGGTGATATGCGCAGGTTCGTCAGCAGGAATATTTTCCGCTGATAATATATATGCAGACAATATCAGTAAAAAATTTGACCTCGGTGCAAACGCTCAGGGTGGTTTTATAAGTGTCAGTGCAGATGATAAATATGATAAAAACAAGGGATATGGTTTTTCCGGAAATGATGTAAAAAACGTAAACGCTTCCGGTAAAAATGAACTTAGCGATGCCGTTCAGTTTACTGGAAATACAACATTCGACGTTGATTTACCGAACGGACTTTACAAAGTAAAAGTAACTCTCGGCGATACAAACCGTACAAGCATATATATGGAAAATATGCTCCAGATTGTGAATATGACAGGAAATAACGCTGTTGATGAGATACTTATTCCTGTTACGGACGGACAGCTCAATATTCGTGCTGCGGAAGGAAAAGCAGGATATGCCTATACAATAAGCTCTGTGGAGATAGACAAAGTATCTGATGAAGCCGTACTGCCACCGACAATATGGTTATGCGGTGATTCTACAGTATGTAATTACTATCCTCTGAATACAAGTACACAGGCTGNCTGNGGTCAGATGCTTGGCTCTTNTGNNGATAATAGNTGGNATATANGCAATATGGCTGCAAGCGGTCAGTATGCAAAAGGCTTTGTTGATGCAGGACAGTTTGATGCTATTGAAAAATACGGCAAATCAGGAGATGTGTATATAATTTCTATCGGCATTAACGATACGAACTATTCAAATAGCGAAGAATATTATACAACAGTTACAGACATGGTAAAACGTACCAAGGCTAAGGGAATGGAAGTTATTCTTGTAAAACAGCAGGGACGCAACGGTGACGCTCAGAGAAAGCCTCTCCTTACAGGCAGATGGTTCTCCGGTGAACTTGAGCAGATAGGCAAAGAACAGAATTGTCAGGTTGTTGATTTGTTTAATATGTGGCAGGATTATTGCATATCAGTAGGAGAAGAACAAACAACTGCTATGTATATGGACGGCGACACACTCCACCCGAACAGAAAAGGTGCTGACAAACTGGCAGAACTTTTTGCATCACAGTTCAGGCAAAATCCGTCACCACCTGCTGAATCCGGTGATATAATTGACGAAACAATTTATACTATCAGAAATGTCAACAGCGGTATGTACCTTGATGTGAGTGACGGAAAAGCTGAAAACGGAACGAACGTTCAACAGTGGGATTCCGGAAATGGTGCAAATAATAAGTTCAGGGCAGTTTCTGCCGGAAACGGATATTTCTATCTGATGTCACAACTTGGTGACGGAAACACATATGCACTTGATGTATCCGGAAAAAAAGCCGATAATGGTACAAATATTTCAATTTATACTTTTAACGGCGGTGATAATCAGCAGTTCAAATTCGTGAAAAATTCTGACGGTTCATACAGCATACGCACAAAAGTTTCAAATGACGCTTCATGTATTGAAGTTAATGCAAAGTCAACAGAAGCAGGTGCAAACATTCAGGAATGGGAATTTAACGGTGGAAATAATCAGAACTGGTATGTTGAAAAAGCACCCCTTATACTTGGTGATATCAATAATGACGGTGTGGTTGATTCGTTTGATATGGTTCTTATGAGAAAGGAACTTGTTTCAAAAANACTNGATACAAACGCTAAAGAACGTGCTGACGTAAATCTTGANNGTATTGTAACTGTNGCAGATGCGGAAGAACNCCAGAAANTTATACTTNCAGGAAAACCGTTTACCGAAAATTCTATTTTCTANGCTGTTGACATGAAAATAGAATCAGGTGTAANAGAAGATATAAACAGTGGCTTTAAGGGCAGTGCNTATGTGAACCTTGATAATAAGGTTGGCAGCAACATTGAATGGACTGTCAGGGTATCGCAGGACGGAAATTATCTATGCTCTTTCAATACGGCTAACGGAAGTACTGCTAACAGAGTTATGAAGATTGAAGTCAATAACGGTTCTGATTACTGGATGCAGGATTTTCTTTCAACAGGAGAATGGACTACATGGAAAGAAACAGGAATCGTTCTGCCGCTGAAAAAAGGTGAAAATAAAATCCTTATGACATCTGCTACAGAACAGGGCGGCCCTAATTTTGACTATCTTAAAATAGAACTTACCGACGAACCTTTTGCAGAAGTTTATGTTCCTCAGGATAACAATAACACGGGTACAGATGATAAACATGCCGAAAGAACCATATATATTGCAGGTGATTCAACGGTTCAGACATATCGTGAAAGTTACGCTCCGCAGCAGGGGTGGGGGGCATATCTCGGAGATAATATTTCTGATAAAATTTCGGTTTCAAATCATGCAATAGCAGGCAGAAGTTCCAAAAGTTTTTATGATAATGGCAGACTTGATACAATACTGGATTCTATAAAAAATGGTGATTATCTGCTGATTCAGTTCGGAATTAATGACTCAGCTTCAGGAAATGCTGAAAGATATACACCTGTAAGCGGAAAAGTTCCCGGAACAGACGGAAGTTTTGAAAGCTATATGGAAAAATACATCGAAGGTGCAAAGGCAAAAGGAGCAACACCAATTCTTGTGACAACTGTTATAGGTCTTAAATCATATAACAACAGTACCGGCAAATTTGAAAACAGTTATACAAATTACTGCAATGCTATGAAACAGCTTGCCTCATATTATAATGTACCTATTATAGACCTTAACAGTCTGATGGTTGAACATTATAATTCTATCGGATATGACGCTGCATATCAATATCATATGTGTTCAACAGGCTCTACAGATATGACCCATTTTACAGAATCGGGAGCTAAAGCAGTTGCTAAACTGGTAGCAGATGAACTTAAAAGACAAGGTCTTTGTTGATGACAGCAGTAAAAAAATGTATGATACAAAATAATAATCTATGACATAAAACAGCGTTTGCTTTATAGGCAGACGCTGTTTTTGTTTGTTTAAAGTTGTAAAATTTGTACAAAATTTTTCAAAAAAATTTGAGAATTGTAAAATTTCCAGAATTTCTTAATAAAATTAACTTGACAATGAGGTTTTTGTTTGTTATAATAATTTTGCAATAAGATATTTATGACTATGTATTTGAACGCAGTTATTATGTAGCATATGAGTATTTCCGAACACTTTGTATGTCCACTAATTATTTTGTGAATGATGTATGAAATACAATCAACCATAAGTGAAAAAGACAAAAAATAAAAACAGTATAGTNNCATTACGAAAACTACAGNCAGTGTTATTTTGAGACTTGTTTCAGAAATCCCTTTGACAGATTTTACAGATAGAAATATATAGGAGGTAAATATGAAGGGAATTATTTTAGCAGGTGGAGCCGGAACACGACTTTATCCGTCAACAATTGCGGTCAGCAAGCAGATTCTGCCAATATATGATAAACCGCTTATCTACTATCCCCTATCAATACTGATGTTGGCATACATCAGGGAGATTCTGATTATTTCAACTCCGCATGATATTGAAAACTACAGACGGTTACTCGGTGACGGTTCAAGAATCGGACTTCATTTTGAATATGCCGTACAGGAGAAACCGAGAGGGTTAGCCGACGCTTTTATAGTCGGTGAAGAATTTATCGGAGATGACAGTGTATGTCTTGTGCTTGGTGACAATGTTTTCTACGGAGCAGCTATGTCTGATATTCTGGTGCGTGCCAAGCGTTCAATTGAGGACAGTGGAGCTGCAATTTTTGGTTGCTTTATGAAAAATCCACAGGAATTTGGTNTTGTAGAATTTGACNCAGACANAAAAGTAATATCCATAGANGAAAAACCTGAAAANNCNAAGTCAAATTATGCAATTCCNGGTTTGTATTTCTATGATNACAGCGTGATTGAGATTNCAAAGAATATAGAGCCGTCTGCAAGAGGAGAGATTGAAATTTCCTCTGTAAATGCCGCTTATCTTGCAAAGGGTAAACTTAATGTAACGCTTATGGGCAGAGGGGTGACATGGTTTGATACCGGTTCACCAAAGGGAATGTACAAAGCAAGCGGTTTTGTAAAGACAATACAGGAAATGCAGGGCTTTTACGTCTCCTGTATCGAAGAAATTGCATGGCGTAAGAAATTTATTGATGACGAACAGTTAAGAAAATGCGGTGAAGAATTGAAACAGACCAATTATGGTAAGTACCTTTTGTCACTGCTGGAAAGTAAGGAGGGATTAAATTGAGAATTATCGTTACCGGAGGAGCCGGCTTTATCGGTTCTAACTTCGTTTTTCATATGCTTGAAACATATCCTGATTACAGGATAATATGTCTCGATAAGCTCACATATGCCGGAAATTTATCTACATTGAAAAATGTTATGAATAATCCTAATTTCCGGTTCGTGAAAGCAGATATCTGCGACAGAAAAGCGGTTTATAAGCTTTTTGAGGAAGAAAAG
>WFLZ01000020.1 GCA_009177225.1 Clostridia bacterium | reverse complement strand
AGAGTGCAAATATGGCTAAAGACTGCAATTTTGATACAATGCACCCTCTGAATTGACAGGGGGTGCATTTTTTTGCTGTCTGAAAGCTATCGTTTTCTTATTGATTTAGTCAAAAGGAATAATACATTTAAAGCGGTGCAAAGAGATATAAGTCACTCGTCAAATCATTCAGCATAACTCATGCACCAGTGCGATCAGCGTTTCCGCTGAAATATCCGCAGGTAGTCAGATCTGCAAGCCGTTCTTCTCAATGTGGATATCCGAAGTCTGCTTTGGCAGTGTCAGGAACACGATCGCCAGTGCAGATGCCACACATTTCTCACGCACTTTCCGAAGATGATAGTAATAAATCTTGACATTGATCCCATTCTCTGCACATCATTGCTGTACTATCATCTAACTTACTTGCTGTGCTTAACTAAGATTTCAGTGCATTGCTTTGATCTTAATAAAGTTTGTATCTCTTGATTATGTTCATTTAATTCAACGAATAAATCTCTTATTTCACTTTCATCACGAACTCCGTTTATATAATCATGTATTCCGGTTAAGTCGGAATACATAAGCCTACGCTTAATCAATGCGAGTAGTCTTTTTTGAGTTGACTTTAATGGCCAGCCAGAGAATATAAACTTTCTGNCATATGCAAGTNAATATAAANGATNTTGTGCTATTATTCATATATNACCATACTNCGAAATACGGATTGAACNATTTTCAAAAAGAAAAATGAAATTCTCATAATATTCAGGAATTTCAAGAAGGCTAAAAAAACATCTTGAATCAACCAATTGATTATACGTTAATACGACAATATTGCCGTTGGCTATGATTTTCTCATACAATGTCTTTTGACCTATTTCTTTGTCGGTTTTTCGAACTGAATCAAGTTCGAATAGGTAAATTAATTTCCTCATAATATTTCCTTTCAGAGCACAGAATAATTTTTTTACATAGTTGCCGTAAAAAGCATAAAACCAAGTGAAAAAACAAAATCTTCATTAATAAACGTGTTCTTAAGAAAATAGAATTTATCCTTGTACCATAAATAATCTTCCTTGAATTCTATGTTCCAAGGGTTCTTATCTAACATTATCTTAGCGTTTTCCAAAGCAAACGGAAAATACATATTAAAAAAGGCTTCTTTTTGAGAATTACTCATTCCGATTGAAGATAGTCCTTGACGTTCTAATTTTATATTTGAATAACCTGCTTTAAGCAAATCATTATATATTCTTCTACCATTTCTTCTATTTCCTGATTGATCGTCATGCGCACACATTTTATAAATTCTTTCAAACGAATTTTCTTCGTCTGGATAAGCAAAATTCAATCCATCATCTATATCTCTAATAATGATAGTTCCATTCTCAGTTAAATACTTTTTTAAAATTGTTAACAACTTAATAGGAGCTTTTAAATGAAGAAGAACCATGGATATATTTATTATATTAAACTTTCTAATGCCAAGTTGATGTAATTCAATTTCAAAATTCTCTTCAAAATTTACTGATTCTACATCATTTATAAAAAAATACGAATCGATAAATCCACTTAATTTTGCTTTCTCTATTTGCTTAGAACTTCTGTCGATACCAACGTAAGCAGATATTTTTTTATTGCTTATTTTTTCTTGAAACATTCCCCCTGTTCCACAACCAACATCTAGTATAAAAGGTTCATTATATTTGGAAATAAGTGACAAATATATATCATGGTCAAATAAATCTAATAGTTCATTTTGTATTCCAAGTCTTTTATCTTCTTTTTCTTGAACTACATAACTGCTTTCAGTTCTTTCTTTTGATTGATTTATCAATTGCGGTTGAGAATTAATTACTCTATCTGCAATTTCCTTAAAATCGGTCATTCCTTTAACATCTAAAAATTGGAATCTTCTAATAAACAACATCATCTCCTGATAATCAGGATTATCAAAATCCAAACTTTCAATACATACAGGTTGAATTGATGCATATTTGCTGGTTTTGGCAACATTATGTGCTAACTCAACCTCATCTAAAACTGCATCTGATATTACCGATTTGCTATTCAATATAATAAGAAATATTTTTGAATGGCTTATTCCCTCAGCAATTGCTTTAGCATATCTTCCATTAATATTTCGAGGTGCATACCAACACTTAATTCCTCTTTTCTCCAATTCACAAGAAAGTGCTTTTACATATTCCAAATCTTCATGTTGATGACTTATAAAACAATCAAAAATCATAACTTATACCTTCTTTAATTTAATACAGTATTCATAATTGTTATTCACACCATATATTTTCTTTTTTTCACCTGTAATAATAAATCCGTGTTTTTTATAGAAAGCAATTGCATTATTGTTTTTTTCCAAAGTCCAAAGGTAACTTGCTCCTTTAATTAAGACTGCGTACTCAAGGAGAGTTCCTCCGACACCATTATTGCTAAAAAAACTCTCCACATGTAACTTACAAATTTCTTTACCTTCTATTATTACGAATCCTTTTATAATACCATCATCATACACATAAACGTTATCTAACGTCTCTTCATTAAACTTCAAAGCATATGAAAAAACCTGAAGTTGCTTAAAAGAAAACATATCATTTTTGAAAATAGGATAGTATACCTGTCTATTGTTAAAAATGTATATTTCCGAAATCCTTGATATATCCTCTTTTTGGGCTTTTCTTACATTTAAATAATCATTCATAATAAAACACAACCATTTTATTTGGTTTTCATTTTTTATCATCAGTTTCTTCATCACTTTTGCGCTTGTTAAGTAATCTGCGTACATACAATAACTGCTCCAATGTATCCTCAACATCGCAATACGTGTTAAGTTCAATTTCAATATTATTGAATTCACGAAGAACTTCATCCATTGATAATCTATTAGTCTGCCTACACATTGATATGTGATCAATCTTGGCAATAAAATACTCTGAAGACAATGCATTACGAACGATAACATTATAATTTTCTGTTCTCAGCCAATCTTCACGCATATCAATTGCATCAAGATACTTTTTATCAGCATCATCAAATTTACCTTGAGCAGCATAAGCTCTCGCCAAGTTATATACAATAAAACCATGCCAAATTTCAATTCCCCAGTCTACTTTATCAGAGAACAAAAGTGCCGTTTCAAATGCTTCTTGAGCTTTTATAATGTACTCATTGTCACCATAGCCATTATACAGCTTCATATATGTAAGACCAAGATAATCATAGTAAACAACGCTGATTAGAGGATTAATTACTAATGTGGTTGGAATGCCTTTGCGCTGAAAAACATTTATCAGCCTTTTATATTTGGAATAGTCAATATGTTCCGGATTGCTTTTTATTTGAGTATATTCGATAATACAACGAACAAGATTCTTCACAAAATCCAAAAGAGCTTTATCATTGTAATACTCAATATCTGACACAGCGTAATTTCCAAGAAGTCTTGCTACATCATCTAACCACTCAGATGCCTCCTGTATGTTTCCGAAAATCGGAAGAAAACCGATTCGTTCAAAAACATATATTGCCTTTTCATCAAAATGTGATAACTCTTTACATTCTTTAAGCCATCCATTTAAAGTTTCAATCAAGAATTTACTTCCCTCAGAGTATTTTCTATCATAAGGCAACTCAAAAACATTCTCATAATCAATATAATAACTTTCACGCAACAAAAGTTTGTCGTACTGTGGTATTTTCTCACTCACAGTATCATCGCTCACAGAGGAACGGCTTAATTCCAGTATTTTCTGTATAACATCATCTACTGTTTCTTCGAAATTTGAGGCACCACCGCATATATCCATATCAAACTAACAGAATATGAAAAAGCACCCAGCCGAAAGTTGAGTGCATAGAGGAATGTTCAATTTTATGTTCACAGGGCGCACTTAATCAGACTGACAGAGAAATTCTATCAGCCAAATACAGATTCGCCAATGCGAACATGATATAATTTTTGGCAGTCTGTTTTCGCAGACCTCGGTATCGGGTTTTCCGATAGCCAAACAATTTCTTCACAACTGCGAAAACGTGTTCCACTTTACAACGGACAGATGATTTTTGGTGTTCTCTTTTTCTGGCTGCATATGTACCGTTGGTGAACTGCCTCTTAATATACGATGGCTTCCGACAAAGGACGTATTTGATCTTCTTTCCTACCTTGTAATTATTCCTC
>WFLZ01000204.1 GCA_009177225.1 Clostridia bacterium | reverse complement strand
ATGGTACGAATTATGGGATTCAGACGACGGTGACTATTACGGCTGGGTAGATTCCAGTTATATTGATTTTTATTAAAAGCAGGAGCAGGAATAAAACCTGCTCCTTAATTTTTAGTGTGTAGTTATAAATTAATTATTTAATTTTATCTTGACTTCTACATCTGAATATGCTATAANTAATGTGAGTATTTAGATATATTTGAAATTTTAAGTAGAGGTACAGAATGTTTGATATTTGGAACAGAANATATACAGNNAGCAAGTATANGTTATCTAAATNNATACATGATTTAATTATTGAAAATTGTCATGGAGATTCATTTTGTGATATTTTTGCTGGTACAGGCGTTATATCATATACAATGATTAATGATATGAAAAATATTGCTATAAATGATTTCCTTTATTCAAATGAAATAATATACAGAGCTTTTTTTAGTAATGAAAAATATGATACCAATAAAATAGAGCATTATAAATTGATATTTAAAAATATTGACAGCGACGATATAGAAGAAAATTATGTTTCTGTTAATTTCGGCAATAAATTTTTCTCTGTGAATGATGCCAAGAAAATAGGATATATAAGAGAATACATAGAAGAAAACTCTCTGTTATTTAATCATAGGGAGAAAGCAATTTTAATTGCTTCACTTTTGTATTCAGCAGATAAGTCGGCTAATACTGTTGGACATTATGATGCCTATATAAAGGGTCATGATATTCCCGACAGATTTCAGTTTGACTTGATTTATCCATATTCCACAAAATCTGATATTCATATTTATCGTGAAGATGCAAATGAACTTGCAAAGAAAATCAATGCAGATATAGTTTATATTGACCCCCCATATAATTCAAGACAATACAGTCGTTTTTATCATGTCCTTGAAAATATTGCTTGTTGGAAGAAACCAAAACTTTTTGGAGTTGCATTGAAACCTGCTCCAGAAAATATGAGTGAATATTGCAAGAGTTCAGCAAAGATTTTTTTTGCCGAGTTGATAAATAATCTTCAATGTAAGTATATTGTGGTTTCATATAATAATACGTATAACTCAAAAAGCGGTTCTTCAAAGAATAAGATGACACTTTCGGATATTGAGAGTATTCTATCGGCTCGTGGAGAAGTTAAAAAGTTTGAGAAAAAACATAATTTCTTCAATGCAGGAAAAACAGAATTTGATGACCACAAGGAATTAATTTTTATAGTTGAGGTGAAGTGACGTGTCCGTTAAAACTGCTGAACAGATAAGACGGTCTCCGTTTTTTTATGTTGGGGATAAATTTAAACTAGTTTCACAATTAAAAAAATACTTCCCAGATAACATTGAAAGATTTATAGAACCGTTTTGTGGCGGCGGAAGTGTGTTTATGAATATTTCTGCTGATGAATATCTTCTCAATGATATTAATTACTATATGATTGAACTTCATAAATTTTTATTGTTATGTAGTAAGGATACAGATAAGTTTTGGAGCGATATTCAGTCTACTATTGAAAAATATAATCTTTCAGCGTCTTTTTTAGGATATTGTGTTCCTGATGAGTATAAAAAAGCATATGTAAAAACTTATTATGCAAAGTACAATAAAAATTCTTATATTAACCTCAGAAATGATTTTAACAGTAATAAAAATGAATTGATTAAGCTGTATCTTTTGTTGATTTATGGGTTTAACAGAATGCTTAGATTCAACAGAAATGGAGATTTTAATTTACCAGTTGGCAATGTTGATTTTAATAACAATGTTGTTAATGCGTTGAATGAGTATTTTGAGTATGTTGTGGATAAAGAAATCAGCTTCTTCAATATGAATTTTCAAGATTTTATTGATAAAATCAGTCCAACAAACAAAGATTTTATTTACTTAGACCCTCCTTATCTGATTACATCAAGTGAATATAATAAGTTGTGGAATGAAGAATGTGAAATCAGATTGATTAATCTTCTTGATGAACTTAATACAAATGGCATTAGGTTTGCAGTATCTAATGTTATAAGACATAAAGAACGAGTTAATGAGTTATTTTGTAGCTGGGCAAAAAAATATGATGTTATACGAATAAACAGCAATTATATAAGCTATCATGATAATACTCAAAAAGATTCATATGAAGTTTTAGTAAAAAATTATTGAGGAGAATTTTTATGTCGAATGAAAGAGAGAAAGAGTATAAGCCGCTATCGTTTTCAACAACAATGAGGAATCCAGCCAGAATAGTTGATTTCTTAAAATGTATATTGCCATTTGAGGGACAGATTTTAACAGACGAAATAATACATAAAGTAACTTTAAGTATTATTATGAATAAACTCTATAAACCGAATATTGTAGGCAAAGAATTAAAGTTAAAAGAAATATATAACAGTGAGAACGGTTTTTCTGTAGAAGAAGCAGAATATATAATCGAAAATAGTCCACAAAACCATAAAGAAGCTGGATTTGAAAAAGGTTGGGCTTCTCGTTTTGATACATGGTATAAGCTTGCAATGGAGTTTGGTTTTATTTATTACGAAATGAATAAGCCTATCCAAATTTCAACTACAGGGCATATGCTTATAGATGCAATGAGAGAAATTCCTTATGATTATGAAAAATTTCAGAGTGTTTTTTTGAATGCTCTTATGAAATATCAGACAAATAATCCATTCAGAAAAAATGCCAATACTAACGTACCACTGCCACTTTTGTTAAACGTTATAAAAAGGCTGAAAGATGATAAAGAAGAGAATGGAGCAGGAATTTTCAGAAAAGAGTTACCACTTGTAATATGTTGGAAAGATAATGATTCAGAAGCACTTTATAAGGAAATAAAGTCGCTTCGTAAAAAGTATAAGTTCACATACAGTGATGAAACCATATATGAAATATGCCTTAAAATACTTAATGCTGATGAATCAAAGAAAAAACGTTTTAAGATGTCTCAGATTATTACAGAATCTGTTGATGAATTCATCAGAAAAATGCGTATTGCTGGTGTTATTTCTCTTAGAGGGAATGGAAGATTTATTGACTTCAATTCATTTGAAAATAAAAGGATTGAATATATTCTTGCGAACTACTCATCTATAAAAGAATATTCCAGCAAAGTGGAGTATTTTGAATACATAAGCCAAATAGATGCTAATATCTTGTCAATTGCTCATAGCGAGCCTGTAAGTACTGATGAGATTAAAGAAAAAACTATAATCGAATGGGCTAAGAATCACAGCAAAGAGTACATATATAATGAACTGAATATAGCTTGTAGTCGTAACGAAAGTAAAGATTCTGTTCTTAAAATTATAGATAAGCCTACAAGATTTGAGTTTCTTGTAAGTATCGCATTAAAACAGCAGTTTGAGAATTTGATTGTTAAGCCTAATTATAAAGCTGATGACGAGGGAATACCAACCTTCACAGCTGCTGGTGGAATGGCTGATATAGAGTGTTTCGATTTAGACTGTAATCCGTTGGTTGAGGTTACATTGATGAACGGAAGAACACAAGCTACCAATGAAATTCCAGCTATAACTAGACATTTGAATGAAGCAATTGAAAAATATCATGGNATAAAAGTGNTTACTGTTTTTGTAGCTCCGACTATTCATACTGATACTGNTTATATGGCTAAATTTTCAAAANGNCAATATCATGTTGATATTCTAACATTTAATATTTCTNAGTTTATAGATAAAATAAAAAGCATAAATAGTATTTTGGATATGNTTNCATTCATAGAATGATTTGTTNAATAANTCTGATTGTATNAAAATNAGAGTGCAAATATGGCTAAAGACTGCAATTTTGATACAATGCACCCTCTGAATTGACAGGGGGTGCATTTTTTTGCTGTCTGAAAGCTATCGTTTTCTTATTGATTTAGTCAAAAGGAATA
>WFLZ01000169.1 GCA_009177225.1 Clostridia bacterium | reverse complement strand
ACCGCTTCCCTCGTCCGGAAAAAATATATAATCATTTTCCCTGTCAATTCCGGAAAGTTCAATAGCAGAATGTATATATTTTTCAGGGGAAAGGTTTTCACAGCGGTCAAGCAATGCCACTGAAACAGGTGAATGTGCATCAAGAACAGTTACTTTATTGAAGCCAAGAAAATTTATAATCTTACAGAAGTATTTCAGTGTAAAGACCTCGCTTTTGTCATAAACTCTGTCCATACGTGCGTTAGGAAGATAAGGAATATATAAGTTTATGGGATTGCTGTAATTCTCTTTGAGGTTTTCAGTTATATAAANTAAAAGCGTTAAATCANCGAATGAATCCCTGTATTCTATTTCAAGCGGTGAACTATCTGTTATCGGAATTTCGGGAATGTCTATTTTAAAAGCCCCGTCCGGATAGCGTTGTACTTTCGGAACATAAGTTTTCTTATATTTTATATTAATCATAATTTCACTCCTCAATAATAATCTGACAGGCTCTCATAGCATCAAGAGCTGTTTTGTGGCTTTCCGGTGTAACTCCTGCACAGCAGTCCGCAATAATTCTGACAGGAACTTCCGGAAATGCAGACTTTATAATCATGGCGTTTGAAATCACACATATATCTGTACATACGCCTATAATCTGAATTTCTTCAATTTTTTCGTCACGTCCTACGGCAAACGGCAGGTCAAACGCTCCGAAAGTTATTTTTTCAAGTCTTATGCAGTCACCTACAGCAGATTCTATTTCCGGAACAAGTTTCCAGCCGTCCGTCCCCCTGATACAGTGCGGAACAGGTAAATATTTCCCCTCCTGAGTATTCANGTAGTTTTCGTCATGGGTATCAAGAGTTGCAATTATTTTTCCGNCGGGTTCTGTCTNACGGAATTTCTTTATATATTCTGNANCCTTTCNCANAACAGACGCTGTTTCGGGATTGCCAAGAACGCCNGTTGTAANATCGTTCTGCATATCAATNACTATTAAAACTTTCATATAAACCACCCTTTATAATTTTTGGTAAAGTTTTGAGGTACGGTGTGCGGCTGTTTCGTCAAAATATTCCGTCTCACGTATCTTTGAAGCCATTTTTTTACGGAAATTCTGCGGAGAAGTTTTCCTCCCTATAATAATCTCATACGGTTGCTGTAAGTCAGAAATTGCAAAAAGCGGCGGCATAAGGTCAAATATAAGGTCATGATTTGCGACTTCATCACGCAGTCTCATAAAAGCATCATAAATAATTTCTGCATGGTCAAATGCAAGGGGATTTTTTGACGATATTCCGTCATTGTAATGGATAACAATTTCATTATTACCGTCGGACAGAGTAATTTTTTCGCCGTCGGAATCGTCGTACTCAAAATCAAGCCAGTGTGCATCAAGAGCGTCGGAATCGTCGGCAGTAGAAAGAGCAACCGTCCTTGTAAGTGCAAGAAAAGAACATGAGATAATCCAGCCTCTCGGGTCACGGTCTGCCCTGCTGTAAACTCCAATATTTATTATTTTCGGNNCGGAAACACNTGCCTCNTCCCTNNGTTNANGGACGGCAGTTNCTTCAATTNNCTCACCTTTTCGCAGAAATCCGCCTGCCAGTGAATAACGGTTAATAAAAGGTTCTTCACCTCTTTTTACAAGCAGGATTTTAAGCTTACGCTGTCGGAGACTTCGGGGAGAATCAGGCTCAATGCTGTCTATTCCGAACACAACGCAGTCCGCTGCCACTGAAGGTCTTTCAAAATTTTCTATTGAATACATTTTATCACCTCCATGATAGTAATATTTAGTTAGTAACTTTAAGTTCATAAGTAGTATAACACAGATTTTGTCATTTGTCAAGAGGTTTTCCGAAAAAAATAAAAAAATCTCTCCACGTATGCAGAGAGATTGAAAATATTATTTTATCAGTCGTATTCTTCGGCTATAAACTTAAAATCGTCTGTCTTGTCGAGTTTGTCAAGAACGTTATTTTTAATTCTTTGCGTCATGACGTGTATAGAAAAACCATAGAGTTCACAGTCAAAACCGTTATCAGTACACAAAAGCATTATTCTGAGGGTATCAATATCAGGTACTATGCTGTTATTCGGATAATTGCGGTAGTTCGCACTGCTGTCCGCAACAGGATAATCACGACGCTTATAATTTTTGCCCTTTGATTCTATATATTTATGGTAATCATCAAGTACCTGCTGAACATCTTCATGAGTGTATATATTTACCAAAAAATTCACTGACTGACCGTCATAGAAATAGTCAATGAATAATCTTGAAACTTTTTCTTTATGTTCAAGGAGCTTTTCAGAAATTTTGTCGCCCCAGAAACACGAATACTGCCATATATTTTCCTTGGCGTGTTCATTGTCCTTAAAATTTATATATACTAATTCTGTTCTGTTTTCACGATGCAACTCTATGTGTTTAATAACTCCGTCGCTGTCATAAGTTGCTGTAAAAACAGGATTTTTCGGTGTTCCATATATACGGACTTCCCTGTCATATTTCNGTACTATATAACGAAACATATCAAAGCCGATATATTCAATATTAATTACTTCACCGCTGAAATTTTCCATTTCCTCCGGCTTATATGTACCCTCTTTGTAATTTAACGGAATATTATAATTTTCTGTCATTTCATTACTCCTTTAATTAAACGTGATACCCGATTTTTTCCGGAAAAGACTTTTCCTTTTCATAGTATCTGAATATTCTTATAATCAAACTCAACGCAATACGGTCATATTTTTCGCCAATAATACACCAACTGTTTTTACTGTTTTCTATGGTAATTATCCCCTGTTCCTGCAAAAAAAACAATATCATTTTCTTCCNCACTTATTTTATTTTTGTTTATANTGATTCTGCCNTCCATTATTTTTTGGTCGTTGCGATGTTCAATAACACTTAAATCATAATTATAGTATTGATAAATTATTTCGTTTTCATTTTCGGAAAGAATTTCTGCACTTCCGCCTATTCCCATACTCATAGATAATCCCTCTTGATGTTATTTTATGGATAAAAAGAAAAAGTCCGAAAAACCGGACTTTTCAGAATTGGTTGGGGTGCAGGGATTCGAACCCCGGAAGTGACGGAGTCAGAGTCCGTTGCCTTACCGCTTGGCGACACCCCAGTATTTCATTTTTGCTACATTCGTTTCAGCTTTTATATTATAGCACGCTTTTCAAAAAAAGTCAATACGTCAGGAAATATTTTTTTATTTTAATTATATATATAACCTTGAAAAATACAGAAAATCATTATATAATATATTGTAACAGGAGGATTTGATTATGACAAAAATGTATCTTATAGTAAATCTCGTTGCCGGAAAAGCCATGATAAGCGACTGTCTCGGCGATATAATAAATGAATTTACAAAAACAGGCTATGAAGTTACCGTACACCCTACCCAGAGCAGTGAAGATGCTTCGGAATATTCATATTATGCCTGTGAGAACAATTTTGACGTTCTTGTCTGTGCAGGAGGAGACGGAACTCTCAGTCAGTGTTTACAGGGTATAATGAAAAGCAACCGGAAAATTCCTGTAGGATATATACCGGCTGGTTCGACAAACGACTTTGCCAGAAGTCTTGACATTCCAAAGGGAATTATGGACGCTGTTAACTGGATTATAAACGGACACCCTGCTGACTGTGACGTAGGCNGTTTCAACGACTCTTACTTCATGTATNTAGCGGCTTTCGGAGNGTTCANNAATATAACGTATGAAANTCCGCAGCAGGTAAAGAATATACTCGGTCATTCTGCCTATATTCTAAACGGACTTATGCAGATTACAAATATACGTTCAAAGCGTATGAAAATTGAGTATAACGACAATGTGATTGAAGATGATTTTATTTTCGGAATGGTAACAAATACAGCGTCTGTTGCAGGTCTGCTTTCAATGAATGACTTTATGCTTGACGACGGCGTTTTTGAAGTCGTTCTTATAAAAAAACCTGCCAATCTCGTACAGTTACAGCGTATAGTCCACTCACTCCTTAATATAAAGGAGGAAATTGACAGGGATTATATCAAATTCTTCCGTACAGACAGAATAACATTTACCTGTCTTGACGACGAACCCGCTACATGGACAAGGGACGGCGAGTACGGCGGTGACGCAATGCAATGCGTGATTTCAAATTGTCAGAAAGCAGTTTCATTCATGATATGTGACTGCGATGAAACAAAATTTTCCCGTGATGAAGTAATTAATTTTGAAATTTCTGACAANAAATAATAAAAATGTNCTTTTNTGATATAANTCATNGAATGTATTATTATAAAACCCAAAAGAAAGGAAAAAGCTATGAAACTGAACAAAAAATTAACAATATGTGCATTTACGGCTGCACTTAGTATTATGTCTGCCGTTCCGGTGGCTGTATATGCTGATAATTCCGCACATTCAGAATGGTTCACAGACGAAAACGGACGTATCTTCTATTATGATACAGACGGAAACTATCTTACAGGCGTACAGAAGATTGACGGGGAAAAATATCTTTTCTCCGCAAACGGCGTACTTAAAACAGGCTGGAGAACAATAGACGGACAAAGATTCTATTTTGACCCTGAAACCGGAAAACCTATGTCCGGCTGGCTTGAATACTGCGGTAAAAAATACTATGTAGATACAGACAACGGCAAAATCACAGGATATTTCAAGGAAAACAACGGCGACGCATATATTCTTTCCGAAAAAGGTTCTGCTGTAACGAAAGAGGGATTTACGGAAGTAGGTGAAGATACCTATTATGTAAATTCGGACGGAAAAGCCGGAACAGGTAAAGTTGTAACAGATGACAATACATATTTTNTTGCAGATGACGGAAAAATGTNTTTCGNCTGGCAGACTATTGATAACAACAGNTATTATTTTNCGGAAAACNGAGCTATGGTTTCCGGAATAGCCAAAATTGACGGAAATACATATTATTTTGACAATGACGGTATAATGCTTACGGGCTGGCAGACAATTAATAATCACAGATATTATTTTTCGGAAAACGGAACTATGGTTTCCGGAATAACCAAAATTGACGGAAACACATATTATTTTGACAATAACGGTATAATGCTTACAGGTTGGCAGACTATTAACGGATATACATACTATTTTTCCGGTGAAGGTATTATGTCAACCGGAAAACTTACAATTGACGGTTACACATACTATTTCTATGCAGACGGCGTAATGGTGACCGGCTGGGTTAAGGACGGAGAAAAGAAATATTACTGTGGCAGTGACGGAAAAATGCTCTCAGGCTGGCAGACTATCAACGAATCCGAATACTATTTTTCAGAGGACTTCTCGCTTTCTCACGGTCTTGTAACCATAACCGACGACGGCACTTATTTTCTTGGTGACGACGGAAGTAAACAGACAGGCTGGATAAAAGTAAACAATCATCAGTGTTATTTCAATACTCAAAGCGGAAAAATGGTTTTCGGCTGGCAAACTATTGACGGCGATGAATATTTTTTCAATAATCATGGAATAATGGAAACAAACACTACTATCGACGGTAAAACTTTAGGAGCTGATGGAAAAGTACAGAAGATTTCTGCTGTACAGGAAAAAGCAAACACTGTTATCTCACAGATAGGCACAAGTACAGAGGCTATATATAACTTTGTGAGAAACAACAACAGATACAGCCTTATGGAAGCCACAAAGACTCAGGCACAGATTGAAGCTATCGGCTGGTCATATTTTGCGAACTATGCCTTCAATAACCGTTTTGTAGTATGTTACTATTTTGCAGCTATTACAGACCTTCTTTATAAACAGGCAGGATATGAGACAAGAATAGTTCACGGTACAGGTACAGGTACAGGTGAACACTACTGGAACGAAATCAAACTTAACGGCACATGGTACTGCACAGATACCTGCAACGGATTTTTCCAGGTAAGTTTCAGCTATCTGCAAAGTAAAAATTATACTTTCTATAACTACGTCTACCCGACATACAATTAATGTCATTCACATAAAAAATCAATCTTATTACATGGAGGAAAAAATATTATGAATTCAAAAGCTTTATTACTGACAGTTATGGCTGTTCTCACTATGTCAGCAGTTTCATGCGGAAAAGACGACATAGAAAATTCTGTGAGTATGTCACTGAGCGAAAACAAAACAACTGAATCCGCAACAGAAGATTCAACAGAGGAANCCGCTGAAACAACAGAAGCAGCTACTACAGTTTCGTCTGTNNCNNCAGAAAACGGCACGGAAACAACTGACGTTTCAACCACAGCAACAGATACAGCTACTACTACAACGTNCGCAGAAACTTCACAGCCGGAAGAAACACCTCAGCAGGAACNGAACGANCAGTCTGACAACAACAATAATGACAATCAGGACGATTCAAATAACAATCAACAGCAGGATAACAACAATAATGACAACAACGGAAACGACAATCAGCAGGACGAACCTCAGCAGAAAGAAGTAAGATTCAGCATGGACAATCTGCTCAGTGATGCGTCCGGTATAATTTCCGACCTCGGCAATCCTGATTATTCCGGACAGAGTGATGCTTGTACCAACAACGGAAATGATGTAAAGATTTATCAGTATTCAGGACTTTCAATACAGTGCTATATTGACGGAGACAGGGAATATATTTTCCAGATTGAAATAACAGAAGATAAATATCAGACCGACAAGGGTATAAAAGTAGGAAGTACACGCTCAGAAGTTGAATCCGCCTACGGAACAGGCACAGAAAGCGGTAACTATATAATTTATTCTTCCGGTAATAACGAAATGGACATACAGTATAACGGCGATACTGTCATTTCAATTTTATTCTATACGCCCGTATAAGAAAGGGGGAACTGTTTTGGTATTCAGCAGTCCCGTATTTCTGTTTATATTTTTAACGTCGGTCTATATACTCTATCGTATAATTCCGACAATTACAGCTAAAAACATTCTTCTGCTGATTTTCAGCATAGCATTCTACACCTACGGAGAACCGAAAGCAATAGTTCTGATGATAATTTCTATCATCATGAACTATGTTTTCGGGCTTTCCATGAAAAAAACAAACAAATCAAGAAAAACTGTACTTATAATAAGTATAACGTCAAATCTCCTCATGCTTGGAATTTTCAAGTATGCGGGATTCGGTGCGGAACTGCTTGACCGTCTGCCGTTCATGAGTATGAATATACCGAATATTGCCCTGCCCATAGGAATATCTTTCTATACGTTTCAGGCAATGTCATACGTCATCGACGCTTACAAAGAACCTAAATACATTCAGAAAAGTCTATATAAACTTGCTCTGTATATAACGTTTTTCCCTCAGCTTGTGGCAGGTCCTANTGTCAAGTACTACGANTTTGCAGAACAGATTGACNACAGNAAAATCACNCCCGAAAAAACAGCTCAGGGTATCAGAAGATTCATAACCGGACTTTCAAAAAAATTACTTATCGCCAACACTATGGCTATCACCGCAGACTATGTATACGGAATTGAAATAAACAAACTTACGTTTCCTCTTGCATGGCTGGGTGCGGTTTCATATATGTTACAGATTTACTTTGATTTCAGCGGTTACAGTGATATGGCTATAGGACTTGGTGCAATGTTTGGCTTCGATTTTAAGGAAAACTTCAATTATCCGTATATTTCCGGAAGTATGCAGGAGTTCTGGAGAAGATGGCATATATCCGTCTCCACATGGTTCAAGGAATATTTATACATACCATTAGGGGGAAACAGAAAAGGCAGAGTACNCACGGCATTAAACAAACTGTNTGTTTTTTTCTGTACGGGACNGTNGCACGGTGCAAGTCTCAACTTCATAGTGTGGGGACNTATAAACGGTGCTTTTATGATGATTGAATCATACAAAATCATTAATACGAAAAAATGGTTCAAACCGCTTAGACATATATATACACTCCTAATAACTGTCACGNCATTNGTGTTNTTCAGAGCGGAAAATATTTCGTCGGCGTGTGGTTTTATCGGAAAAATGTTCAGTCCGTCACACAGCAGTGCAGAAAGCATATCAGTATTCAGACAACAGCTTACACCTATGTTTATTATCATGCTTTTGCTTGCGTGTATATTTTCAATGCCGGTATGGCAGACGGTACGCAGAAAAATAACCTCTCAGAAATTACTTTCAGCAGGTGAAGCGTGTTCATACGGCGTATCGCTTATACTTCTTATTGTCTGTATACTGACACTTTCATCAGCTTCATACAATCCGTTTATTTATTTCAGATTCTGACGGAGGTATTCATGAACAAAAACATATCATATAGAATTTATTCTGCTGTATTTATAGGAATATGCCTTGTACCGTCCGTACTTATGCCGTTCGTCAAAGCCGACAGTTCGGGCGAAAAACGCAAGCTTTCAGACGCTCCGAAAATAAAGGACGACACCGGAAAACTTAACTTTGAATATTTTGACGAATTTGAAACCTATTTTTCGGAACATTTCGCTTTCCGTCAACAGCTTGTAACGCTTGACGGACGGCTGAAATCAACTGTTTTCGGAACTTCTCCGAACAAGGACGTAATCACCGGTAAAAAAGGCTGGCTATATTACGGCGAAACAGTAAATGATTTTCTGAATATAAATACTCTCAGTGACAGAGGAATAAATAATATAAAAAACAATCTTGAAATAATGAATGACTATTGTAATCAGAATAATGCACGGTTTATATTTACAATAGCTCCGAATAAAAACTCTGTTTATCCGGAGTATATGCCGTCAAATTACTCCCCTGCTGATAATAAGGGAAACTATGAAAAGCTTTCGGAAAGCTTTGACGAGGATTTCCCTTACTGCGACATGAAAGAAGTGATTCTGAATACAAAGTCAAACATTCCGCTTTATCACAAAAAAGATACCCACTGGAACAATCTTGGTGCATATGCAGGTCATGCACGTCTTATGGAAATGCTCGGCAGGGAAAAATGTCCGTCGGGAAACTGGACAGTCAGAAACGACCGTCAGGGCGATTTGGCAAATATGATTTATCCGTCTGAAAAACCGGACGATACCCAGATATACAGTGACTATGAATATAAATATCAGNATNTCNGACGNTNTATGGCGTTTGACGATATGNCTATAAAGACTTTCNGNGAGGGAAAAAACGGAAATCTNTTGATNTACCGTGATTCTTACGGAGAGGCAATAATTCCGTTCATGGCTGAATGTTTCGGCTCGGCAGAGTTCACAAGGACAGTTCCATACAGAATGGACGGAATCGGCGAAAACGGTGCAGATACGGTCATACTTGAAATAGTTGAACGTAATATACCGAATTTGCAGAAATACGCTCCCCTAATGTCTGCACCCGTTGCCGACGGTCTGAACTTCAAAAATCTTGAAGTATGCAGTAATCTGACAGTACATAGCGAGGAAAGCGGAAATTATATCCATATANTCGGAGANCTCGNNAACGAATTTNTTACAGGCAACAACACGAAAATTTTTGTAACTGCAAACGGAATTACTTACAGGGCTTTCAATGCCTTTGAGGATAAGCTCCTTGAACGTGAGGGAGAAACGAGTGACAACGGTTTTTCACTCTACATTCCAAAAGATTCAGTAGTAAATACAAAAGATATAACAATAATAGCTGTAAACGACGACGGCAGTGCAGTTTCTTCACAATAGAAAATAAAGAAAGGAAAATTTTTATGAAAAAATCAGTAATACCGACTGTTATTTCAGCTTTTATATTATCGGCTGTAACGGTCTTGTCTCCAATGGAAAATGTATTTGCGAAAAATATTACTCCTGTTTATGAGGATTTCAACGCAAACGATGTAAATGGTAAAATAACCGTTGAAATTCCGGAAAAAGCTTCTGCGGAAATAAAAATAAACTTCACTTCTCCCGAAGTAACAGACGAACAATATTATATAACAGACGCAGACGGTGGAAATTCGTACTCATTCGATATCGAGGGCAGAGACACCACTGACGACGATTACCGCAATTACACTCTCAGTGTTGCAGTTACAAGCGGAGATTACAATGATACCATTGTTTATACAGATACATTTACAATTCCCGATGGCAACGACAATCCCGACAGTTTCAAAAATATAACATACAGTTTCACTATAGACAACGAATATACAGGCAATAAATGGGATATTTCGTCTGAAACTAAAACACAAAAAAATATCTCACTTCATATGAGTCATTACCTGAAAGGCGATGTAAACGGTGATAATCTGACTGATGCGGTAGATGCTACACAAATTCAGCAGTACTATGCAAAACTTTCCGCAACCGGTGAAAGCACTTTCAATGAACGACAGCTGCTTGCAGCCGATGTAAATAATGATGATTTGGTTGATGCAGTAGACGCTACACAGATTCAGCAGTACTATGCAAAGCTTTCTGCACTCGGTCATGCTACATGGCCTAATGAAGAAAATAAAACGACAACAACAACCGTTCCGCATTCAACAACCACAACTACCTCAGTATCTTCTACTAAACAATCCACAACGACGACTACTAACACAACACCCAAAACAACTGTTTCAACATTTTCATCATCAAAGTCAACGTCCATATCTTCAACAACGACAACAACCGTTTCGTCAACCACTACTACCACTACAACTACTGCATCGGTTAACACAACTGCTACATATATTGATTATTCATGGTATTCTGATGCAGTAAAAAGCATGGCAGGAGAAACAGATAGTCTTTTATATCACAATTATTACATCTATGATATAAATGATGACGGCGTTTATGAACTTATAACAGAAATGGGTACTTGTGAGGCAGACAACAAATATTCCGTTTACAGCATCAAAGGCAATGAAATGATATTTGCCGGAGATATAGGAGCAGGTCACAGCGTTCTTACTGAAAAGGACGGAAAACTTTATAAAAATTATACACAAATGGGAAATCAGTCGGTAGATTTAATCAGCTTTGACGGTAAATCAGTTTCAACAGAAAATGTATACGAAAAGGAACAGTCCGAAACCTATATAGAATACGGAACGAATATTCAGTCTTATGACTGGAGCAATACATCAGTACTGATTAAACTGTCATATACTTATTATAATACAGATAAAGCAGGTTCAGATTTTCATTTCAACCAGACCTGCAACGACGGAACAGTATCTACAGATATCGGACCTCTTAATCTCAGAACAGCGCCCAATTTAAACTGCGAAATAATCCTTGAAATGCCAAAAGATTCACCTATCCGTATATATGGATACAACAGTGAATGGTACTATGTAAGCTATAAGCAAAATAATATTACATATTACGGATATGCAAGTTCACAGTACATCACGGAAATTCACTGAAAACAGTTTCATTCATAAAAAATGAAAAATGCAGTTGACGGCAGAGGAAAAAAATAGTATAATAAAATAGTAATCCGTATAAGATACATACGGTATGCAGAAAGACAACAAAAGGCGGTAATATAACTATGAAGCTGGGGAAAAAATATTTTGCTTCAATTTTTCTTGCCGGTATTGTACTGGCATCTGCTGTTTCATGCGGTTCAAATGAAATCGTTGATGATATTTCCGAATCCAAATCTGAACCTGAAGCAGAACCGGTCATTATGACCGTCAGAGAAGGCGATTTCGGCGACGTTGCAGACGGCGGAATCCTCAAAGCAGAAAATAAAAGGGGGCAGAACAAAGCAAAATCTGATTCTAACGGGGAAACCGGACAGACAACCACAACAACTGTTACTACTACATCAGCTACGGAAACTTCGGAAAACTCCGTAACTACAACCACAACGTCTACAGCTTTTGGACTGGTTGACATTTCACAGTCGGGACGTGGTAACATTTATGATATTAATGGCGTAATCCTTGCAAAAAACGACGAAAACGGAAACAGAAAGTATTCACAAAGATATAAAGTATCTTTCGGAAATATTATCAGTGAATTTTCAAACGGTATTGAAGCATCTTTCAATGACATTCTTAGTGCGCCAGACCCGTTCTCCCCTGACCATTCCCAAAATATGGGAAAATCGATTCAGCTAACTCTTGACGCTGAAATCCAGCAGGCAATTTATGACTATATGCAAAGTATAAATATGGTCGGTTCGGTAGTCGTAATGCGTACTGACGGCTCTGTTATGGCAGACGTTTCCTATCCGTCATTCGACCCCGACGAATACAACAGCGACCCGAATTACATCGATATGGTAGGCTACGGCGTACTTGAAAACAAGTCAATGGCAAAACAGCCTCCGGGTTCATGCTTCAAAATCATGACCGAAATTATAGCCGACAAACATGAGATATATTCTCTTTACGACGAGGGTACATGGTATTCCGACGAGGGCGTTATTGTTGACTGGGACCACGACAAAAATTCTTACTATCCTATGGAAAGAAGTCTGTATTCAGCTTTCATAAATTCAAGTAATATCTTCTTTGCCAAAGTCTTTGACGAAATAGGCGAGGAAACTGCACGGAATGACCTTAGAGAAATTTTCCATTTCGGTGACGGCTGCGATATAGAATGTGATTTCGGTACGATTTCAAGCAGTATGGAGATAACCTGTATGGACGATTTGAGAAGAAGTGCTTTCGGACAGGCTCATGTCCGCACAAGTCCTATGTTTCTTGCAGCCCTCTGCCGTGAAGCTATTTTCGGTGACATGGTAAAACCGTTCATGTTAAAGAACGTTATTGACTCAAGCGGAGCACAGGCGGCACTTCTTAATGGTACTGAACCTTATCAGGTAATTGCGTCTGTTCCGGAAAATTGCAGACAGGGTATACTTGACGGTATGTTAGGAGTAGGCTCTAATATCGGAATATATGCAGGAGAAAACTATAATTTCTATGCAAAAACCGGTACTGCCGAAACAGGCGGTTCTGATATACTCTATATCACGGGCTGCATGAAAAACGTTAACGACCAGACGTACCAAAATCCCGTTTATACGGACTACAGCAATTATCATCAAAACGGTTCTTACATAGTTGTAATGCAGATGCAGAATCCCAATGACTACGGATTCAATTTTTCAAGCGAATCCGCATATCTCTATCAGGGAATTATAAATATTCTTGCAAATCAATAAAATTTATCAGGTTCTGAATTTATCAGATCCTCAGTCGGTCGAAAAACCCCGATTTCGGAATAGAAATCGGGGTTGAAGTTTTGAGTAAAATTAAAAACAAAGAGTAATTCTTGAAAAGAGAGGAAAAACGAAGTGAAAACGGAGGTCACCAACCTCA
>WFLZ01000133.1 GCA_009177225.1 Clostridia bacterium | reverse complement strand
TAAAGAAAGTTCTCGTTGATGGCGGCTACACTGGTGATAATTTTGCAGATGCTGTAAAAGAAATTTCAAATGCTGAAGTTGAAGTTGTCAAGCGAAATGAACTGCATACTTTTGTTGTTCTTCCAAAACGCTGGATTGTGGAACGTTCTTTTGGCTGGCTTGATAAATACCGTCGTCTCTGGAAAAATTGTGAACGAAAATTACAAAACTCTTTTCAGATGATTACTATTGCTTTTATTCGTATTATTTTAAAAAGATACTGAACAGGCTCTTACAAGTTCACCGATATTCTCAAAATAAACTTCATTTTTTCTTCCGGAATATAAAAATTCGTGCTTCAATGACAATCTGTAAACTGCACTCTGTTCTTCAGGATAATTTTCAGAATTTTTATCTGATACTTTCAGGTTACGCAAAAATTCTTTCAGACGCTTTTTCATTTTCATATTTTCTTTCTGAAATTCCATAAGTTCGTCAGTACGCTTTTTCTGTTCAAGCCAGTTGCGTATATTCTGTTCTTCTGAACGTTCGTTCTGATTGCAGTCAAGTAACAAACCGATATCCGTCACAGTTGCGAAATAAATAAACTGCAAACCGGTATCTTCCGGATTTTCCTCTAAAAGTCTTATCAAATCAGTACAGTATTCCGTCCGTTTATACCATACTTTGCAAGCATATCAGAATAATTTTTCCGGTAAGCAGACACTCCACAGAGAGCCTGTTTAAAAGTCAGATTATTATTAAACAGAAGTTTCTGTATCGGCACATAATTGTCCGCCTCACTGCATATATACTGAAAAATCTGATATTCAACATCATAATCCATTATGTAGCCTCCTGATTATCTGCTCTTTCATATTTTTCATTTCTTCGGACTGATATAATTCCATTTCTTCAAGAACAGTAAAAATCAATTCTTTCCACATATCG
Source organism: Clostridia bacterium (assembly GCA_009177225.1). Taxonomy (GTDB): domain Bacteria; phylum Bacillota; class Clostridia; order Oscillospirales; family Ruminococcaceae; genus Ruminococcus. Next base: position 26,395 of record WFLZ01000133.1, on the reverse strand, counting down.
TCGCCCGATTCCTTAGCAAGTTCAAGACATCTTACTATATCATCAAACTCCGGATTTCCTGAGCTTTCTTTTTTAAGTCTTGTAAGTGTTTTCTTTGGAATATTACTATGCACAGACAAAACCTCCATTAATTATAGGTATAATACAATTATAACAGATTTGTCATATAAAATCAATGAAATAAAAAAATCGGGAGAAACAGAATATTCTCCCGATAATGTGAATTTTATTTTTTTTGGTATATGTCAATATTTCAGTAAATTATTTTTTCCCAGTTCCCAGAAAGCCACCGCACTCGCAGCAGCAACGTTCAAAGAGTCAACACCGTCAGCCATAGGAATTTTAACTGTATAATCACATTTTTCAATTGTGGACTGTTTAAGTCCCTCGCCCTCCGTACCGAGTATAACAGCAATCTTTTTTTCTGATTTAAGTACAGGGTCATCAATGTCAAGTGTGTTATCATGGAGTGCCATTGCTACAGTAGAAAAACCGTGTTTTTTTAGACATTCAACATAACTGGTATTATCATCAAAATAAGTCCACGGCATTTTGAAAACCGTCCCCATACTTACACGCACTGAACGTCTGTAAAGAGGGTCACTGCACGCTGGTGTAAGCAGTACGGCATCAATATTCATAGCGGCGGCAGAACGTATAATTGCTCCGACATTCGTCTGATTCATAATGTCCTCAAGAACGGCAATTCTTGAAGAATGTTCTAAAATATACTCGGCAGACGGGTTCTGTCTGCGTCTCATGGCACAAAGTACACCCTGAGTAAGTTTAAAGCCCGTAATCCGAGTAAGAATGTTACTGTCGGCTGTGTAAACCGGAATATCTCCACAACGTTCAATTATATCCCTTACCTGTCCATCTATGTATTTTCTTTCCGAAAGAACTGAAATCGGTTCATAGCCGTCATTCAACGCAAGACATATCACTTTCGGACTTTCGGCTATAAAAATACCGAGTTTATCAGGTTCAAAATAGCGTCTGAGCTGAATTTCCGAAGTAATGGTATACGGTCTTAAATCTTCCGATTCAAGATTGTCTATTTCAATTATCTTTGACATAATTTTCTCCTGTAAAGTATTTTATCAAAAACGAGGACAGCCCGAAAACCGTCCTCTTATAATTTATCTTATTTTAGCACCAACGGGAATATTGTCATCAACAAAAATTACCTGACAACCGCCGTCCACAAGGTCTGCCGCACAAATCATGCCATTACTTTCAACGCCACGAAGCTTGACAGGTTTGAGATTTGCGATAAGCTGTATTTTCTTGCCGACCAAATCCTTCGGCTTGTAATACTGTGCAATTCCTGAGACAACCTGTCGTCCTCCCATACCGTCATCAAGCTGTAAACAAAGAAGTTTGTCGGACTTTTTGACCTTTTCGCATGAAAGAACTTTTGCAACACGTATTTCAACCTTTGCAAAGTCATCAATTGTAATTTCCGGAACAAGCTCAATCTTTTCAGCAGGCTTTTCGGATTCGGAAAGATTAGACTGTGCTTCTTCCATATTCTTCTTTATAATTGAGTTAAGAGCTTCAATTTCCTTTTCAACGTCGATTCTCGGGAAAAGTATTTCACCCTTATGAACTGTTACATTTGACGGAAGTACACCAAATTCAGAAAGCTTTTCATACTTCACATCGTCGGCAGACGCACCAATCTGTTCCCATACTTTCGGCATGGTCGAGGGCATGAACGGGGAAAGAAGTGATGAAATAANTCTCACCGTGTCAAGCAGGTTATAAAGCACAGACGCAAGTCTTGCCTTGTTTTNCTCANNCTTGCNGAGTTTCCACGGTTCAGTCTCATCAATGTACTTATTTGNCCTGTCCACTGTTTTGAATATCACTTCAAGAGCGTTCTTGATTTTTGTACCTGACATAGCTTCGTCAACGTCCGGAACTGTTTTCAGAACAGTATTTTTAAATTCTGTATNAATTTCNGCTTCNTCACGCTCTGTCGGGNGTGTTCCNCCGNAATACTTCTCAGNCANTGCAACAGTACGTNAAACAAGATTGCCGAANCCGTTGGCAAGGTCGGAATTTATGCGGTTAATCATTATTTCATTGGAGAATGAACTGTCCGAACCGAGAGCCATCTCTCTTAAAATGTGATATCTTATAGCGTCACAGCCATAACGTTCTCCCAGCACAAACGGGTCAACAACATTTCCGAGAGATTTCGACATTTTTTCACCGTTGAAAGTAATCCAGCCATGTACAGCGAGGTGTTTCGGCAACGGCAGGTCAAGAGCCATGAGCATAGCAGGCCATATAATTGCGTGGAAACGCNTAATATNNNTTGCAACCATATGAATATCAGCANGCCAGNNTTTATTNANTTCGTCGGANCTTGAATTTTGATAACCAAGAGCAGAAATATAGTTTGAAAGTGCATCAATCCATACGTAAACAACATGACCCTCGTCAAAAGTCACGGGAATACCCCACTTGAAAGTTGTACGGGAAACGCACAAGTCCTCAAGTCCGGGTTTGATAAAGTTGTTTACAAGTTCAACGGCTCTTGTTTTTGGCTGAAGATAGTCTGTTTCGGTGAGAAGTTTTTCAATTCTGTCTGCAAACGGCGACATCTTAAAGAAATAAGCTTCTTCCTTTGCAAAAGTCACTGCACGGTGACATTCAGGACAACAACCGTTTTCATCAAGCTGTGAATCTGTCCAGAAACTTTCACACGGAGTACAGTATTTACCGGAATATTCTCCCTTATAGATATAACCCTTGTCATACAGGTCTTTGAAAATCTTCTGAACACTTTCGACGTGGTAATCGTCTGTAGTTCTGATAAACTGGTCATAATTTACGTTCATGTATTTCCAGAGATTCTTGAAAGTACCTACAATTTCGTCAACATATTCTTTCNNTGTAACGCCTTTTTNAGCGGCTTTCTGTTCGATTTTAAGACCGTGTTCGTCAGTTCCCGTAAGAAACTTTACGTCATAGCCCTGCATTCTCTTGTAACGTGCTATAGAATCACACGCAACAGTTGTATAGCAGTGACCGATATGTGGATTTCCTGACGGGTAATATATTGGTGTAGTAATGTAAAAAGTTTTATCTGACATAATAAATCGCTCCAATCGCATTATATTTGCAGTCATGCAGTTTTATTATACACTATTTTTTTCCTTTTGTCACGCTTTTCTTAAAATTAAATAATTTACTTGGTTGTATTTCCCATAATATCAATATATCTGTAATTTCCTATGTGATTTTTTATAACCGTATCAGTGAGATTGTACCAGCTTTCACACCTGTCAAGAATCACAGCGTCTGCGGTGACAACACAGCTTTTACTTTCAAGAATGGAATCAACTGCATTTTCCGTATATACTTCCGTTTCAAACGGTCTGTCTTTCATAATTTCAANAATTTTCTNTTTCAGTCTGCCGNAATTTGAAACAGGTGCGTNCAGNTAGAATATGGNTTTGCCAATACCAANACTTGTAAGTGTTTCAGCAATCGCATTAACTGCCATGTCGGTCTTGNCTATCNNACGATATGTGCCTCTGAGTNCTGCAATATCACGGATTGTACCGTCCATACACTTAAAAAGCATAGAATCAGAATATGCGATTTCCAGTGTAATTACAGCATTGAAACCGTCTATATAAAGTGTTTTTCCTGCAACGTCACTGTCAGAAAGTTCCTTGCTCTTTCTGATTTTTATACTTTCAGCAGGCGATACCGAACGTGCTACAGCAGTTCTCTGCCTTTCCGAAATCAGATGATGATTTCCCACAAACGTTATGGCATTTTTCATTGCGTACCCCCTGTTAACAAGAAAATATACCTCCTCAGCAGATTTACAGAGTTTTTCAAGATTTTCCGATGTTCCGAACTCTTTGGCATCAGTCGGTACAAATCCCCTTTTTACCTGTTTAGGTGTATGTTGATTTTNCNTTTTATCCCTCNTTTAANACCTGATTTTANCATATTTTTATTATACTATTTTATTTACGATTTGTCAATCAATAGAAAAAATGATTTGCCAAATATATCATTATATGTTATAATTATCGGAGAAAGAAGCAGATTTACATGAGTAACAATGTATATTCAACACAGTAATTACCTTAAATATTATCTGTCGAACTCACATTATTTTATCACTTTTTTCTTAATTTGGCAAGATACCTACTATAAGAAATCTTCTGTTTAACAGCTTTCCGCATTTCTGACATGGGATTTTCTTAAAAACCGGAGGTATTTCGGGTGTTACGTCCAACGGTAGAAAATCAACGTCACTTTCATACATGGGCATGAGAGTTATATTGTTGAATGTGTTCGGCTGACGACATTCAAGGCAGACCCAGCCGTTTTTGAGTGAGACATGATATAATTTTCTATCATATTTATAACAAGGTATTAAATCATATAGATGTCCCCCGTATGCAAATACGATTGACAGATAGATTTCTGGAATATTTATCTCTTTTAGGTATTTAATAAAAGAAAGATGACGTTCTTTCAGGGGCATATCCGAAATTTCTATGTCGTGATACAGTTCGTCATAGCGTTCTTTCGGAATTATATATGTTTTAACACCATCAATTGTATATTCTTTGTTACAGTATTTGTAAATCAGCTTTTCCATAGCTGAGTTATTTTCTTTGAATGGTACTGTTGATTTGCTGTATTCCTCATCTGTGGAAAATCTCCAGCCCGTGTCTTTGTCGTAAATGATATTGATATCATCAAATGTTACCGTCCACTGACAGTCATGAAGCAACACTGTAATCTCCGTGAGACATTTCAGCCAGTAGACAGAGACTTCATATAATAATTCAACGTCTGAACCCGGAAGTTTTGTTGAACCGTTAAATATAATATCATTTTTCGATGCAAATTCATACACACAGAAATCCTCTGCTTTTTCCTTGAACGGATATTCTGAATTGTATTTTTCAACAATATTTTTTACAGACGAATTTTCTGTATCAGTCAGGGGAGTGTTTCTTTTTGCTGTATAGTAAAGAGAGTATGACATAAAAAATTACTCCTATTTTGTATATCTGATTATATAGCTTTTTCCTGCAACAATTTCCTTTATTGCAACAGACGAAAAACCAGCCCTTTTTCCGAGCTTTATGTAGTCCGTTTTTTCAAAGAGTTTAAAGCCTTTACGCGTATATGAATATTTTCCGAGCCATTCCTTTGAGTATACTGCATTATAGAACACTCCTTTATCTTTAAGAACTCTGTGGATTTCAGAAAGTCCTTTGAGTGTATCGTCCCAGAAATAAATTGTGTTTATGGTTGTGACTGTATCGAAAGTCTTGTTTTCAAAAGGCAGATTACAGCAGTTTCCGACTGAAAGCGTTACCGCACCACTGTCAACAGCTTTTTTGTTGCGTTTAGTTGTTGCACGTATCATATCCTCTGAAATATCAATCCCATATAAACGGGACTTATTTTTTTTATAGAGTTTGTGGATTAAAAAGCCGTTTCCGCAACCTATGTCAAGAATGCGACTGTCTTTGTCTGCTTTTACGTCATCAACAATACTCCTATACATCATATTGTTGATGACATTCATTATTAAACAGCATATTTTTCCGACAACTCCATGAGGATTGCCAAACTGTGNACCGATATANTCCGAANATTTAACCATAATAACCTCCTTTTAAAATTCCGTCCATNCTATGCACGCCGGACGTTTCAGTATATCGCAAAATTCTTCANTACATCTTATAGCTGTATCAAGAGTGATANCAGCTTCCGGAGGTGCAGTCCATTCCGTACTGCCTGCAATGAAAGTGATTTGCTTTTCACAATCTCCGTGAGACTGGAACACTGTACCGTTTTCGTTCTCAAAATAATGAATACAGGCATATTTCCCGTTGACAAGTATTGCAAGACATGGATATTCTGTGCCTGTACTTATCCATATATCGTCAGTTGAACTGTTTAGAATAATTTTTTTAACCTCACTTTTTCTTTGACATACTATATCTCCATGAGTTGTGCTTACAGTTATTATTTTATTGTCTGAAAATTTATCAATTACTTTTATTTTTCCGATAATTTTACGATTGAATTTTTCCAGTTCTTCCGCAGGTATCCATAATTCTCTATGATGATTTTTTCCGACCGTATGCACTTCAAAATTTTTAATATATTCGTCGTCAACTTCAAATTCCGTTACATAACCTTTTCTGTCAGCGGTTTTAGTGTTCCATTTTTCAGCTATTTCACAGGCATATTCACGGTTTAACACTGGATAGAAAATCGGCTGTTCCGGAAGTCTGGGTGGAAAACTTCTGTAATTGTTTTGTTCGATGAGTTCAAGTTCAGCAGTGCCGACAGGTCTGTATAGAATCATAGTTTTCACCTCTATTCTGCATCAGGAAAATATTTGCAATGGTCATTTTCAGTAATGTCAATAAATGCAAATCCGCTTACAAAGCCCACACCTCAAGAGGTGTGGGCAATTTNATTAATCGTTTATGAACACTGAAAAAGCTTTGTAAGCCATATAGGTATCAATTTTTGAAACAATTTCAAAAGGTGNGTGNATTGAAAGAACCGGTACGCCCATATCAATAGTATCAACGTTGAGGTTTGCGATATATGCCGCAACAGTACCGCCACCGCCTGCGTCAACCTTACCGAGTTCGCCTGTCTGCCATATAACATTATGACTGTCCATAAGTCGGCGGATTCTGCCCGTGAACTCTGCGGAAGCGTCGGACGTGCCGGACTTTCCTCTTGCACCTGTATACTTTGTAATACATACGCCCTTGTTGATATATGCACAGTTATTACGCTCGTTCACTTCGGGGAAAGTCGGGTCAAAAGCCGCATTAACGTCAGCAGAAAGACACTCTGATGCTGAAAGGACTGTCCTGCCGTCTGAACCAAGAGTTTCAGCAATATCTGAAATAAAGTATTCAAGATATGCGGAACAAAGTCCCGTGTTACCGTCTGAACCTGTTTCTTCCTTGTCTGTGAGAACGGTTACAACAGTATGAACAGGATTATTACAGTCAACCGTTGCCATAAGTGCAGTATAGGCACAAACCTTGTCGTCATGACCGTATGCACCTATCATACTTCTGTCAAAACCAACGTCCTTAGCCTTGAAAGCAGGTACTGCCTCAAGTTCGGAGGAAATGAAATCAGCCTCAGTAATACCGTACTTTTCAAAAAGAATGTTCATAATGTTGAGTTTTACAGCTTCGCTTGCCTCGTCGTCTCGGAAAGGTCTTGAACCGATAATTAAATTAAGCTGTTCGCCGGTAATAGCCTTTGAAACAGTTCTTGTCATCTGTTCTGTTGCGAGGTGCGGAAGAAGGTCAGTAACACAGAAAACAGGGTCATTTTCGTCCTCACCGATATTAACGGTAACTTTTTCACCGTCCGCTTTTATAATAACACCATGAAGCGCAAGCGGAATTGTAGTCCACTGATATTTTTTGATACCGCCATAGTAATGCGTTTTGAAAAGGGCAATTTCGTTGTCCTCATAAAGCGGATTCTGTTTGAGGTCAAGACGTGGCGAGTCGATATGTGCGGCACAAAGTCTCACACCTTNCTCAATCGGAGCAGTTCCGATTATTGCCATAATAATTGCCTTGTCCCTGTTGTTGCGGTAANTCTTGTCNNCGGCGTTTAACTGCATACCTGCGGTATACTCCACATNACCGTTGTTTTTAAGCAGTTCAATTGTGTAGGCAACTGCTTCACGCTCAATTTTTGCCGTATCCATAAAGTCCTTATAGCTTTCACAGAAACTGTCACATTCAGCAATTTCTGTCTCGCTCATTCTGAGAACGGCATTTTTTCTTNTCATGAAAAGCTTTTCTTTAAGTACTTTTGATNTTTCCATAAAAAACACTCCCTTTTTATTTATTCTGATAACAGTCACGGATTTTGTCGGAAAGTTCCTTTGCTATTCCGTTGACTGTTTCAATATTACTGTTGTTATGTATTATATAGTCAGAATGAGTTGCGAAAAAATTTTCGTCAAGCTGTGACCCCATTCTCTTTCTTGCCTGTTCAGACGTTAAACCGTCACGCTGAATTATTCTTTTTTCCCTTATATCCTCGTCTGCAAGCACGGATATTATAATTTCACAGAAATCGTCTGCCCTGCTTTCAAAAAGTGTGGGAGCGTCAAGAAGTATAAGTTTTTCGTCACGTTCGGCAAACCCGTTTATCTGTCGGAGAATTTCACCCGTAATATAGGGATATGTTATTGTGTTAAGCGTTTCAAGCTTTGCCTTATCAGAAAAAACTATACCTGCAAGTTTTTTCCGGTCAAGATTTCCGTCATGGTCTATAACACCGTTTCCGAAAAATTCCTCTATCTCGGCAAGACATTTTGTCCCCTTTCCGACCACCTGTNTTNCAACAANANCAGCATTTATTACCGCNAAANCGTTTNATGCAAAAACCTTTGAAACTGTACTTTTTCCCGCTCCGGTCTGTCCGGTAAGACCGACAATCGTTATACCACTAAGAGTATTCATATCCTTATCACCTCAAATTCTGCCGCCCTTATAAGACGGTTATAAACCGCCAGTCCCACACCGTCTAAAGAGGGTGTGCGCACATAGACTTTTCCGGCGTGAATTTCGTCAAACTCACGAAGTCGCTGAAAAATCAGATGAGCCTGTTCTGAACTGTCACTGCCGTAAGTCATATATCTGTAAGGGAAATTTTTTTCATCACCGTCAAAAATAAGTGCATAAACATTGTCGCCGTAGTGATTTCCGACATATTCCGTAAATTTTTCCAAGTCTGAATCTATCATGACAATATCCGCACTCGGTGAATAATGCTTGTATTTCATACCCGGTGACGCTGCTTTTCCGTCCTTTTCAAGACCACTGATAACTGCTTTGTCTACTATGACATTTTTACAGATTTCAAGCATCATTTCCTTTGTCACACAACCGGGACGCAATATTCTTACTGTGTCGCCGTTTTCTACAGATACTACAGTTGATTCAACGCCGAACTGTGACTGTCCACCGTCAACGACTGCTGAAATTCTGCCGTTCATATCACGCATAACGTGTCCGGCAGAAGTCGGACTTGGATAGCCCGATATATTCGCAGACGGTGCGGCTATTGGTTTTCCCGAAAGTTCAATAAGTCTGTGCATTAAAGGGTGCGACGGGATTCTTATACCGACCGTATCAAGACCGCCCGAAGTAACAAGCGGTATACTATCATTTTTCGGCAGTACAATAGTAAGAGGTCCGGGACAGAANTTGTCTGCAAGTCTGCAAGCGAGTTCNGGAATATACGATGTANATTTTTCAGTCTCGGAAAAGTNNGCANGATGTACGATAAGCGGATTATCGGCAGGTCTGCCCTTTGCTTCAAAAATTTTTCTGACTGCATTTTCATCTGAAGCGTCTGCACCAAGTCCGTAGACCGTTTCCGTCGGGATTCCGACAACCTCGCCGTTTTTTATCATCTGTGCGGCAATTTCAAGTTGTTTTTCGCTAAGTAATAAAGTTTCCATAAAGTTATATTTCCTGATTTGCAAGTTTTGCGGCTTGGTCAGCGGTTGCAAGGGAGTCAAAAACCTCGTCAAGATTTCCGTTGAGAATGTCTTCAAGCCTGTATATAGTAAGATTTATTCTGTGGTCTGTAAGTCTGCCCTGCGGATAGTTGTAAGTTCTTATTCTTTCAGAACGGTCACCCGTGCCGACCTGCATTTTTCTTTCCGATGCAATTTTTTCATTCTGTTCTTCCTGTAATGCTTCGTAAATCCTCGAACGCAGAATTTTCATAGCCTTGTCCTTGTTCTTGTGCTGACTTCTTTCGTCCTGACACTCAACAACGACATTTGTCGGCAGATATGTTATACGGACAGCGGATTCAGTTTTATTTATATGCTGTCCACCTGCTCCGCTCGCACGGAAATAGTCAATTTTGAGGTCTGTGGGATTTATTTCAAGTTCCACTTCGTCAGCCTCTACAAGCACGGCAACCGTTACCGTACTTGTGTGAATACGNCCCTGTGATTCGGTTTCCGGAACTCTCTGCACACGGNGTACACCGCTCTCGTATTTCAGACGTGAATATGCACCTTCACCCTCAATGGAAAAACTTATTTCCTTGAAACCTCCCAATTCAGTAGGGTTTGCATTGAGAATTTCCTGCTTCCAGCCTTTTGTTTCGGCGTACATGGTATACATACGGTAAAGTGAATTTGCAAAAAGTGATGCTTCTTCACCGCCTGCACCTCCTCTGATTTCGATAATAACGTTTTTGTCGTCATTAGGGTCTTTGGGCAGAAGCAGGACTTTAAGTTCCTGAGAAATATTCTCCATAGCTTCCTTAGATTCCTCAAACTCCGCCTGTGCCATTTCCCTGAAATCCTTTTCAAGACCGCCCTCGTCAAGAATTTCCTTAGCTTCATTGAATGAATTTTGAGCATTTTTATATTCACGGTATTTTTCAATAACAGGGGTCATATTTTTAAATTCACGCATAAGCTGGGTATACAGCTTATTGTCACTCACAATATCCGGCTCGGAAAGCTTATTGCTTATATCCTCATATTTTTCTTCCATCGCTTCAAGTTTTTCAAACATTTTTCAATCTCCCTTATCTTCTTCATGCTGAACTTTTCTGATATTTTTCTCTATTTTGTTTCTGGCAACCATAAATTCCCTTGAACACTTCACACATCTGAGTCTGAAATCCATACCTGCACGAATTACGTACATTTTATCAGAACCGCAGGGGTGATTTTTTTTCATAGTAAGAATATCGCCTGCTCTAATATCCAAAATCAGCACCACCTTAAAAAATCGTATATTTTTCATTATACCCCAAAATCGTTTCCAAATCAATATGTAAGAAGTATATTTTTTTGTTTTTGTGTAAAAATAATAAAAACCTCAATTCAAATATACAGAAGTTGACAAATGAAAGGAAAAATTTAATATGATTACAAGAATTTCTGCCGAATTTGAAACTCCGGAACTCGCTGAAACAGCAATAGGACGAATAAAAGAAAGTACTTCCATACGTTCCGCCAACANGGNATATAACAAGACTTCCGACGAGGCTGTTAGACTTCGTAACGGTACTATGTGGACTCTCCTGCCGACCGCCGTCACAAGCTATAATTATTATACCGCTTCAATTGAACACCCTACAACAGAAGAAATGATACCCGAACACGAACGCCGTCGCAATACTACTGTATATATAATGTGCGACGACGAAAATATTGACAATGTTAAATCCGTCCTTAACGCTCTGGGAGGTCTTAATATCAGAATACGTCAGTAACAACAAACGCCTGAGATAAAATATTCTCGGGCGTTTTCTGATTGACATTCTTATGGAAATATGGTATAATTTAAGTGAGCAGAGATAAAAACACAATATAAGCCGGTTGGTAGTCCGGCACATTTTTTAAATGATATCCCGATTTAAAGAAATTGCAATTTATGTCATAATATTTTAAGTCCGTGCATAAAATTGACTATTCAAGCATTAATAATGACGGAGGTAAAAATATGATTTACAAACCCGAAGGCTGTCTTTTTAAAACAGCCGAAAACCAAAAGTATATATCTTCTGCCGAGGGTCTTTCAGAAGCTATGGAAAAAGGTATTATCCTTGAAGCAAGAGCCGCAGTCTGTGACAGTTCCCACAATCTTATAATTGACCTGCCGTGTGCGGACGGGATTATTTTCCGCAAAGACGGTGCTGTGGGCATTGAGGACGGTTCTACTCGTGACATAGCACTTATATCAAGAGTAAACAAAATTGTATGTTTCAAGGTAGTAAATATATCATATGGTGAAAACGGCAGGATTTCCGCACAGCTTTCAAGAAAATCCGCACAGGAGGAATGTATTGAAAACTACATAAATTCCCTGTCCTCAGGTGATATTATAGACGCAAGAATTACACATCTTGAACAGTTCGGCTGTTTTGTTGATATAGGCTGTGGAATACCGTCTCTTATACCGATTGACGCAATTTCTGTTTCACGAATATCACACCCGTCCGACCGGTTTAAAAACGGTGACTTCATTCACGCTGTTGTCAAGTCAAACGAGAACGGACGGATTTTCCTCACTCACAAGGAACTTCTCGGTACGTGGAAAGAAAACGCCGAACTTTTTGAATCGGGTGAAACGGTTTCCGGAATTGTCCGCTCCGTTGAGGATTACGGAATTTTTGTAGAACTCGCTCCGAACCTTGCCGGTCTTGCAGAACCGAGAGACGATATTCACGCAGGTCAGAACGTGAGCGTATACATAAAGGCTCTTATTCCCGAAAAAATGAAAGTCAAGCTGATTATTGTGGACACCTGTGAGGACTGCGAACAGTCACGGAAAATAAAATATTACTACGATTCCGGAAAAATCGGACAATGGTGTTATTCAACAGAAGAATCACACAAAAAAATAGAAACCGTATTTTCATAATAAAAAAGGGACACATAAAGGCAAGTTCTCATAAAGAAGTAAAACCCTGAAGCAGTTTGATATGACTGCTTCGGGGTTTGGGTTTACTATTATGCTATTAATATAAATCAGAATTTGTCAGTTAATCTGATTGAAGTCGTAGCTTTGCTGCATTACGAACAACTTCATCNTCACCATTAAGCAATTCATGTATCTTTGNTAATGNCGAATTTGGATTTAAAATAGCTGTTTCTCTAACTTCAAAATCCGTATCTTGAAGTAATACCTCAAGAGTTTCCGGCGATGTGTGTATATTTTCCGCAACGCTTTCTCGAACTTCGATATATGGAGAATGGGATAGTTTATCCAATAAATCAGCGTTTATAAGGTGATCCGCAGCATACCAAAGTCTTGCTCTTTTCTTTAATTCCCTGCGAGAGACAGTTTCTCCGAAGATTTTTGCAGTACAAGCAATCAATTCTTCTCTGTTGTAATTATCATTTTCATGTCTTATATTATCAAATGCTGATTTTAAGAAAAACATTATGGATTCACCCTACGATCTATAAATTCCGATTTATCTTAGTAACTATTATATCTTATCACATCCATTTTGTCAATAGAAAAGCCATAGCACTTTTGACTGCAAATCAAAAGTNCTATGGCTAAANTNTCTTTTTGAGAACCGTTCTANGCGTNTCCCTTTNATGTATTATCAGAATGCAATTGTTTNAGNCATACGGTGAANATTTTCGTCATAAGGCTTTTTCATTGAAAGAGCTTCCTGAATATCATAGTCAACAAGAGCGTTGTCCTTGAGAGCAACAACACGGTTGCCTATACCCTGCTCAAGAAGTTCAACGGCGTAGTTGCCCATTCTTGTAGCTTCAACTCTGTCCCTAAGAGTAGGATTACCGCCTCTCTGAACGTGACCGAGAATAGTAGCACGTGCCTCAATGCCTGTCTTTTCCTGTAAGATAGCGGCGATTTCCTGTGAATGACCGATACCCTCGGCAACAACAACAACGAAATTCTTCTTGCCCTTGGACTGCTTTTCAAGCATAACCTTAGCGATAGTGTCGAGGTCGTAAGGAACTTCCTGTGTGATAATATCAGTAGCACCACAGGCAACAGCGGTATTTACTGCAATGTGTCCTGCACCTCTGCCCATTACCTCANCTACNGAAATTCNGTCATGTGACTGTGAAGTATCACGGAGCTTNTCAACGAGTTCCANAGCAGTATTNATAGCGGTATCAAAGCCNATAGTATAATCTGTGCATGATATATCATTGTCAATAGTTCCGGGGATACCGATACAAAGCATACCCTTTGCGGAAAGGTCAGCAGCACCTCTGAATGAACCGTCACCGCCGATAACAACGAGACCCTCTATTCCAAGTTCCTCACACTTTGCTCTTGCCTTTGCAACGCCTTCTTCAGTTCTGAATTCGGGACATCTTGCAGTATAAAGGATAGTACCGCCTCTGTGGATAATATCTGTAACACTTCTTTCGTCCATCGGGAAAATATCACCTGTAAGAAGTCCGACATAACCTCTGCGTACACCGTAAACTTCCATACCCTTGCTGAGAGCTGTTCTTACAACTGCTCTTACAGCCGCATTCATTCCCGGTGCGTCGCCACCGCTTGTTAATACAGCAATTTTTTTAATCATAAAAATTTTCTCCAATCTGCCGTCGGCATATTTTATAACCTGCAATCATGCAGTTAAATTCCATACATTCATATTTTACTACTTTATATGGAAATTGTCAAGAGTATTTGAAGTATTTTTCATATTTTTCACTCAATAAGTCCGACCGACGACGGTGGATAAATTTCTTTAAGTCTCAAATAACTCTCACTGCCGATATCAAGGGTCATTTTTGGTTTCGGAGAAATCATTTTCCTCATGTCCGTAAGATAAAATACCACCTGAGTGCTTCCGGAAAATTCCCTGCAAATGCTCATCAATTCATTATTTACGGATAATTCAGCCGAGTTTATTTTTATACAGAGTTTCATATTACCTGTCATGCGTGAAAATTCCTGTTCCTGTGTAACTGAACTGCATATAACAGAAATACTTTCGTCTTTTACGGATATTTTTCCGTTCACAATAATTATATTATCCTCATTAAGATATGACTTGCACATACTATAAAGTTCCGGAAAAACAACTGCGTCAATTTCTCCTGTCTCGTCTGAAAGAGTAAGAAAGCACATTTTGTCTCCCTTTTTGGTTACATGATTTTTCCTGCTCTGTATCAGACACAGGAGTTTCACATTATAACCGTCTTTGATTTCCGAATCTGAAATAACATTTATTTTTCTGATTTTCAGAAGTTCCGAAATATATTCGTACTCGGAAAGTGGACTGCCACTTAAATATATACCTGTGGATTCCTTTTCCATTGAAAGTAACTTTTTATGACTGTATTCCGGAACAGACGGAATTTTTATATTCATATCCTGTGTATCTATACTGTCAAGGAAATTAAGCTGTCCGTCTATTATTCCATTGTTGTCCGAACCTGCCATATCGAGAATCATTTCATAATTTTCAAGCATCTGACGGCGGTTAAGTCCAAGACCGTCAAAAGCTCCTGACATAATCATACTTTCAAGAGACTTTTTATTAAGGTCACGCCCCTCAAGACGTTCACAGAAATCCTGCAAACTCCTGAAATTCCCCTTTAACTGTCTTTCTGCAATAATTCTTTCAGCAAGTCCGACACCGACATTTTTCAGTGCAAGAAGTCCGAAATACATTTTTCCGTCACGATATGAAAAAACTTTCATACTTTTATTCACATCAGGGCGGACTATTTCTATACCGCTTGAACGACACATATTGATATATTCAGCAAGTTTTCCTGTAACAGACATGACGCTTGACATGAGAGCCGCCATATATACGCCCCTGTAGTGATATTTCAGATAAGCCGTCTGATATGAAAGACAGGCGTATGCTGTTGCGTGTGACTTGTTGAAAGCATAAGACGCAAAACTTGTCATTTCGTCAAAAATCTCGTTTGCTATTTTTTCGGAAACACCGTTTTCCTCTGCACCTTTTACAAAGCTTGCACGTTCACGCATCATGACATCATGTTTTTTCTTTGCCATTGCACGTCTTACTATATCCGCATGACTGTATGAATATCCGGCAAGTTTACGGCATATTTCCATTACCTGCTCCTGATATATNATACAGCCGTATGTTNCTTCAAGANTATCTTTCAGCANATGATGCTTANACCGCACCTTGNNGNGATTATTTTTATTTTCTATATAAAGAGGTATGGACTTCATAGGTCCGGGACGGTAAAGCGACAACATTACTATTAAATCTTCTATACGTTCGGGTTTAAGTTCTGTAAGGCACTTGGTTATACCCTCACTTTCAAACTGGAACACTCCCCCCGTATCACCCTCCGCAAGCATTTTGTATACTGCCTTATCGTCAAGAGGTATTTTATCAATATCAAAATCCGGCTCTGTGCGGTGAATTTCGTTTAATGTGTCACGGATTATAGTAAGGTTACGCAGACCGAGAAAGTCCATTTTAAGCAGTCCCAGTGATTCAAGAATATTCATGGTATACTGTGTTACAATTGTACCATCGTTTTTCTGTAGTGGTACAACGTCGCTCAGAGGTACAGCGGAAATTACCACACCTGCCGCATGAGTTGAGGAATGTCTGGGCATACCCTCTATTTTCGACGCAAGGTCAATCAACCTTTTTACAGAACTGTCCGAAACATACATTGAATGAAGTTCGGTGGATTCTTTCAGTGACTTTTCAAGGGTGTTTCCGAAATCAATCTGTTTCGCAACCTTGTCGCAAAGTTGATACGGTAGACCGATTACACGCCCGACATCACGCACAGCCGCTTTTGCTTTCAGCGTATCGAATGCTATTATTTCGGAAACTCTGTCACTTCCGTACTTCTGCACTACATAATCCTTTACTTTCTGTCGTCCCTCAATACAGAAATCAATATCAAAGTCCGGCATACTGACACGTTCAGGATTAAGAAAACGTTCAAAAAGCAGACCGTATTTAATAGGGTCAACTCCGGTTATTCCTATACAGTACGCACAAAGGCTTCCTGCTCCCGAACCTCTGCCCAGTCCAACAGGTATTTTATTTTCTTTTGCATATCTGATAAAGTCCCATACTATAAGAAAGTAATCAGTATATCCCATTTTTATGATTACAGAAAGTTCATATTCCATTCTCTCTGTTACGTTTACAGGTGGATTTGAACCGTATTTATCATACATTCCCCTGTAACAGAGTTCACGGAAATAAACTTCATTATCCGTCACGCCGTCAGCTGTGAACTTCGGCAGTTTTATATTTCCGAACTCAAAAGAAACATTACAGCGTTCCGCAATCCGAGATGTATTTGTAATAGCTTCTTCATGTCCGCTGAAAAGCCGTGACATTTCGTCCACCGACTTTACATAAAATTCTTCCGTTTCAAAACTCATTCCGTTAGGTTCACCGAGAATTTTATTAGTCTGTATACAAAGAAGAACATTCTGCATTTCAGCGTCATTACGGTTTATATAGTGACAGTCATTTGTAGCGGCAAGAGGTATTCCGGTTTCTGCCGAAAGCCTGTAAAGCAACGGAAGTATTCTGATTTCATCACGTATGCCGTGATTCTGCACTTCTATGAAATAATTCCCCTCACCGAAAATATCACGGTATTCAAGAGCTTTGGACTTTGCTTCATCATAGTTCCCATTAACAAGCAGTCTTGAAATTTCACCAGCAAGACAAGCTGAAAGACATATAAGTCCCGAATGATATTTTTTAAGCAGTTCAATATCAACTCTCGGACGGTTGTAAAATCCTTCTATTCCAGCAGCAGATACAAGTTTCACAAGATTTCTGTAACCCTCATTGTTCTCACAGAGCAGTATAAGGTGAAACGGAGATAAATCTATTCTTCCGTCCTTATCGTGTCGGCTTCTCGGTGCAACGTAAACCTCACAGCCGATAACAGCTTTTATTCCTGCTTTTTTTGCCTCGTTCCAGAACTCAACCGCACCGTACATATTTCCGTGGTCTGTTATTGCAACGGCAGTCTGTCCAAGTTCCTTAACACGTTCAATAAGTTTCTTTATACGGCAAGCACCGTCAAGCAGACTGTATTCAGTATGGACATGAAGATTCACAAATTCATCATTTTTCATTTTCATTACCTCTGTTTCTTATATCTCCGGCAATTTTTGCAATCCTCCTGAAACGGTGGTTTACTCCGGAACGGCTTATAGACAGAATATCTCCTATTTCCTGCAAACTCATGTCAATATTTTCAAGACGTATTTCTGCAACTTCACGCAGTTCACCCGAAAGACTTTCAAGCCCGTCAGTCGATTCGATAAGACGTATATCTTCGGTCTGTTTCATGGCGGCATTCACAACTTTGTCTATATTGGCGGCATCACAGTTTGCAAGCCTGTTTGCCTTGTTGCGAACGTCCTTGTAAATCTTGACATTCATTATTTCAAGTGTACAGTTTTGAGCACCGATAAAAGTCAGTGTATCTTCAATTGACTCGCTGTCCTTTATATATACAATATACTGTCCCCGACGGACTGCCGTTTTTGCGTTCACGCCTATATCGCCGAGAAGTACAGTAAGCTCCTCTGCAAGAACTTCAGTAGGTACGGCAAATTCAAGATGATACTCTTTCGCAGGGTCGTTGACGCTTCCACACGCAAGAAAAATTCCTGCCGTAAAAATACCTATACTGTTCGTCACAATAATTTCTGAATTAATAGTCCTTACAGAATTTATGAATTTATACGTCCGGTAAACCTCACTGATAAGATTCACATCATAAATATCATAAGTATACAGCACACTGCCGTCCTTTCGGGCATTTTCATGACATTCCGGACGTACTTTAAAAACGTTTTTAAAGAGTTTTGCGAAAAGTTCAGACGAAACACTGCTTTCACTCTGAAAACATATATGTTCGGGAGTGAGAGTACGGCAGAAAAGCAGCATTCCGTAAAGACACGCAAAACGCTTGTCATTGTCACAGACCGCCGAACATATTTCACTTCTTACGTCATTTGAGAAAGACATTCAAAAATCAGTCCTTTCCGAAAATTGTCCGCATACGCCTGAATATGTAATATCCGGCACATACGGACAAAATATTAGAATTTTTTATCTTTTGTTATGTCACGGTGATATTTCTGCACCTTGTAATTATTTTCTGTCAGGTGACGTGACATAAGTTCCGCAAACGTAATTGAACGGTGTTTACCGCCCGTACAGCCGAACGCTATGACAAGCTGACTTTTTCCCTCATGTACATAAAGCGGAATAAGATAGTCAATAAGGTCTGTAAGCTTATTGAAAAGTTCCTGCGACTGTTCAAAACTCATTACATAGTCCCTCACACATTCGTCACAGCCGGTATGATTACGCAATTCCTCGATATAATAGGGATTAGGCAGACACCTCACATCAAATACAAGGTCTGATTCTGTAGATACTCCATACTTGAAACCAAATGACATTATTTTTATGGTAAGTGAATCTGAACTGCGGTTAAGGAAAATTTCCTTGACCTGTTCCTTAAGCTGTCCCGCAGAAAGTTCGGACGTTTCAATATAATAATCAGAAATTTCCCTTAACTGTGAAAGTTGCATACGTTCATATTTTATAGCCTTGTGCAGATTTCCGCTGAATTTTTCGTCAAGAGGGTGACGGCGACGTGTTTCCTTGTAACGCTTTATAATTACTTCGTCGCTTGCCTCAATAAAAATGACTTTCACTTCAAGAGTTTCGTCACTTTTAAGATACTGCCACGAACGGAAAATTTCCGCAAACATATCTCCTGTCCTTATATCTACCGCCACGGCAATTTTATTTATTCCGCTGTCTGATTTACGGCATATGTCAACGAAGCGTGAGATGAGTTTCGGAGGAATATTATCAATACAGTAATAGCCTATATCCTCCATAACGTCCATAACGCAGGATTTGCCTGAGCCGGACATTCCTGTAATAATTAAAAGCTGCATAAAATACCTCCCCTGATTATAGGAATTTTGATATCATAAAATTATTTACTTCAATATTATCGGTTCAAGTTCAAGGGTAAAACCGGTTTTTTCCTTTACAGTTTTCTGAACTATGCTACAAAGTTCAAGTACGTCGGCACAAGTCGCATAGCCTTTATTGACAACGAAACCGCTGTGTTTCTCACTTACTTCCGCACCTCCGCACGAAAGTCCCTTAAGACCACACTGTTCAATAAGCAAAGACGCATAACTTCCCTCCGGTCTCTTGAAAGTACTTCCGGCACTGGGAAACTCCAGTGGCTGTTTTGAACTTCTTTTCCACATACAGTCATTCATTGCCTTTTTTATATCGTCGGCATTGCCTGCTGAAAGTTCCATTGTAACGGACGTAATGACAAGAGGTGTTCCGGAAAAAACGCTGTGTCTGTATGAAAATTCCATATTTTCACGGCTGATAAATCGTCTTTCACAGTTTTTGTCTATATACTCGGCAGAAACGACTATATCGGACATCTCACTGCCATATGCTCCGGCATTCATATACAAAGCACCCCCGACTGTTCCGGGAATACCAAAAAGATTCTCCATGCCTGTAAGCGACGACTGCTGTGCATGAACACACGCAGATGCAAGCAAAGCTCCTGCGTCGCATTTTATACTATTTCCGTTCACTTCAATTTTTGCAAAATCACTTCCGAACAGAAGAATAACACCGTCAAAACCCTCGTCAGAAACAATTACATTGCTTCCCCTGCCGAGAATAAAGTATTTTATATTTTTTTCCCTGAGATAGCATAAAATTTCTACAACGGAATCCGCAGAATTTACGCTTATCAATGCACGACAGACTCCACCGAAACGAAAAGTCACGTACTCGCTGAGAGAACACTCCGGAGTTATACGACAGCCAAGCCTGTCGCAAAGATTGGTCAGTTCATTAATATTTATCATAGTTTTCCCCCGAAACTTATTTGATTAAAATGTTTCATAGTCACGGACAACTTCTTTGGATTCCGATTCCATGCCAAGTCTGTGAAGAAGTTCCGCTGCTGCATTATAGCCCATTTTCTTCTGTCTGTTGTTCATAGCGGCAACTTCAAGTATTACTGCCAGATTACGTCCTGGTTTTACCGGAATTGTAAGTGACGGAACTTTTACGCCGAGAAGTGAAACATACTCCGTATCAACGCCCATTCTGTCATAGAGCTTTTCGGAGTTCCACTGTTCAAGTTCAACAACAAGGTCAAGTTTTTCGGTCATCTTTACCGCACCGATACCGAACAGACGGCGTGCGTTTATAATGCCGATACCCCTGAGTTCAAGGAAGTGACGTATATTATCCGGCGAACTTCCGACAAGACTTATATTGGAAACTTTTCTAATTTCAACAGCGTCGTCGGCAACAAGTCTGTGTCCACGCTTTACAAGTTCAATAGCAGTTTCACTCTTTCCCACACCGCTTTCACCTGTAATAAATACACCTTCACCATAAATTTCAATAAGTACACCATGACGTGTAATTCTGGGTGCAAGTGTAAGGTTGAGGAAAGCAATAAGTCCCGACATGAAATTTGAAGTACTTTCCTTACTTCTGAGGAGAGGAACTTCATACTCCTTTGCAAGTTCAAGCATTTCCGCAAAATACGGCAGTTCTCTTGTTATGATAAGAGCAGGGATTCTCTGTGCAAAAAGAAGCTGAAGTCTTTCACGTCTTGTTTTTTCGTCGATTGTCGAGAGGTACGCAAACTCCATTTTTCCGATAATCTGTATTCTTTCGGGATTGAAGTACTCATAGAAACCCATTAACTGAANTCNGGGTCTGNTTANGTNGTTNNCNTCAATCNTGNCATCTNTAGNATCTTTNNGTNTATAGANTNTNTCNANTTTGAACTCGTCTATNACTTTCTGGAGTGATACNTTAAAATNTTCAGCCATTTAATTCTCCGTTTCTCCGAAAAAAATCCGGATTTATTTTTTATCCTAATATAAAAGATGTATAGCCATTTTCAGCCATATCGTCCTTTGCCCTGAGTATATCAGACGTATTGCCTGAACCTCCTGATATGCGGACTGTAACATTGAAATCAGAAAGTCTGTCTTTTGCGAGGTCAAGCATTTTCAGCACATTTTCTGAAACAGTTCCGTTAAATTCATATACAGTATCTCCGGTATTGACTCCCCTGCTGATTTCGTCAAGATTTATGTTAAGAACTATAGTATCAGAGTTAAGAAACAGCGGTTTCAGAACCTCTGATTTTCCGCTTATAACGTCAGAAGCGGAAACTTCAATCAGCATTTCCGAATTATCCGCAGTTATTTTTTCATACAGGACATTTGCAGTATCGGTAAGAGCCGTATACCTGCCGTCGTTTTCAATACGGGGGTCATTGAGTTCTTCAATATCCCTGTCACTGAACTCCGGAAATGACAAGTCCGAACAGATTATTTTTTCAAAACCCGCACCTGAAATCTCATCTGCAAGAAACGTCAGATAATCAGTATAATCAGACGAAAAAGGCGATGCCCATAAATTTGAATTGCTGTCCTGCCATACGGAAAGAGTTTCTTTAATCATATAACTGTACTGTGGATATATTTTCGGGATTGTACTGTCTGCAAAAACACTTATATGTGCGGACGGCGTATATCCCTCTTTTTTTATTGTACGTGCGATTTCCTGCAAAGTAATTTCCGGCTGAACAATATCCGAATCAGTTAATACTGGTGATGACGATTCATAAGTAAGCCTACCGTTTTTAAGTTTAAGCGGAACTTCAATATATTCAATTCCCTGTTCCTGCGGTATTCGTCCTACTGCAATTTTTATGGATTCGGTACTTACCATATCGTACTCACTGAGAAAAACCGCTCTGTATACGTCGTTTTCACTTTGTACTACCGGCAAAACTGCATCATCTGCATCTTCGGTCTGTATCTCTCCGGAAGTCTGTTCTTCCTCCGGTACGGTTTCAGATTCCGGCGGTTCTTCGTCACCCTGTTTTCTTGTATAGTTAATCAGAGGTCCGGCTACACTGTACCCTATAAAACCTATTCCTCCGATAAGCAGAACGGAAAGAAGTGCAGAAAAAAATTTTCCTGCCGGACTTTTTCCGTAATAGTTTTTTTCCTTTGTCTTGTAAATTTTCCTTCCCTTGTTCTTTATTTTCATCAGATTCTCTCCTAATTCAGAAATCCATTTTTCTTTATCTCTTTTTATTTTAATGTATAAACTGCCATCGATATTATTCCCAGATACACAAGCATTGCCGGAAATCCCCTGAAAGATTCGGGAACTTTTGCAGAACTGAGTTTCCTGTACGCTGATGTGAGAATTAGCGACGCTGTAATAAAACCCAGTCCGGATTCAATACCATAAAACAGGTATTCCGTCAGTGTATCAGCTTTTTCGCCGGCTGTAAGGAGAGTTCCCATAACAGCACAGTTGAAAGCTGAAATATGAATATATTTTTTGTACTCTGAAAAATTTTCCGTTCCTGTAAGTTGAAGAATATACAGAAAAAGAACGTATAAAATCCCGACTGAAAGGGTATAGAAAAGCAGTTTTAAATCAGAAAATTTTTCCGGCAGAAGTCTGTCTGCAAAGTATGTCATCACAGACCCGAATGACGTAAAAAACGTAATTACAACAGATGTGCATATAAGTTTTTTTCTGCTGTCAGCCGCTATAAAAAGCGTACTCGTGCCGAGTGCCTGCGTAAGAATCAGATTGACAGCAAGAAATGAAACAATCTCATTTATCAGAAACATTTTTTTCACTCTCCGCATATGATTTTATTTTTCTGTATNATCCGCAGNGCAGTCCCAGACATATAAATCCCCCGAACGTCTGACCTGCTCCGCTTATTGCAAGAGGAATATCCGTCATTCTGCTNTTTAAAGTTCCATAAGCAAGCAATTCACGTATGAACGCCGTTATCAGCATGACAATATCAAACCCAAGTATATATGAAATAAGCGANAACATCATTNNAGACNTTNTCTATTCGNAAAAACTTCACTTCCGTCTGTAAGACTATCAGTGAGTTTACAGCAATCAGAGGATAATATATGCCGATTGCTGTTATTGATTCCGGATAAAACGCTTCTGCCGTCATTTTTACCGGAATGTACACAAACGAAGATATAACGGTATAAATTATAATTTTCATTGCATACGGTATTTTTTTCGGAACAAATGAAGAAATCAGCACCGAAAGAAATGTTACCGCTGAAAAAGCGTATATCATAGCAAATGCGTTTTTCAGGGTATCCGCACACACTATTACAGGTGAAATCACCATAAAAGCCGAAAGAACGGTATTATCTGAAAAAAGTCCGCTGAAAACACTGTGTTTTCTGTTATTCAACGCCGTCACCTGCCTTTTCAGAAGTTCCAGCAAGTTCTATTTTCTTTTCAAGATTCCTGAATCCAAGTGATACCGGAGTAAACAGAACTGACACAAGAACAACTGCATTTTCCTTTGCGGACGTAATCACAAGAATGTATGAAAATACCGCTATGAAAAAACCATAGAAAAAAGCAAAGAAATTTCTTGCCGGAGCTATTCTGCGGTCTGATATTATATAGACAGCAGAGAATAACACCATATTAGTTACAAGTGAGTATTTTACTGGAACAGCCGAAATCAATGAAAAAATCACTGTACCGGAAATTGTTCCGATAAATGCACCTGCGGAAATATCTTTGCGAAAAATCAGAATAACAGCCGTCACAATCAACAGAAGTATGCTCACTGCACCGGTCGCTCCTGCAAAGTTTCCGAGAAGAATCTCAAAATCAGTATAATTCATTTTTCCGGAAACATTATATATATGTGATGCGGAATCAACGAGTTTTTCCGGAGTTTCAAAAATTCCCGTCTTAACATGAGGTTCGGGGAACTGTAAAAGTTCGTTTTTCCACGAGGACAGCATAAATACGTATGCTACCGCCGCAGGTGAAAAAATCATGTTGAACCGTCCACCGAATACGTTTTTTGCAATTACGACCGCAAACACACCAGCCACTCCGGCAATGCCGAAATCAGCGGTTGTCGGCATCATAAGTGAAATTATAAGAGCGTCTGAAATACAGGTCAAATCGTCCGCTTTAAAATTTCTTCCCATAAGGCGTACAGAAATGATTTCTGCCATAAGCGAACACCCGACGCACACTCCGGCAAGAACAACGGCACGAATCCCATAATAAAAGTAAGACATAAGCTCCAAAGTAAGCAGGGTGAGCATTATGTCCGGAAACACCAGTCTTTCAGACCTTTTCTTTTTCAGCATACTTCAGCCCTGAGTCTATTTGCAGCCTCTTTCATATTTTCAGCTTTAAACAGGTAACTTCCCGACACAAGCACGTTTGCACCTGCTTTTTTCACAATATCAGCAGTATCAGCGTTTATTCCACCGTCAACCTGTAAATCAACATCAAAACCTGTTTNATTTATTTTCTCACGTATAAGACACACNTTGTCTGCACAGTCCGGAATNAAACTCTGTCCGCCGAATCCCGGNTCTACGGTCATTACAAGAACCATGTCAAGATACGGAAGATATTCATATACCGCTTCGGCAGGGGTTGCCGGTTTTATGGCAAGTGCAGTTTTTGCACCGCTTTCCCCGATAGCTCTGATTGTCTCCATTGTATCGCTTTCACTTTCAAGATGGAACGAAATAATATCCGCACCACTTTCGGCAAAACGTTTTACATACTTCAACGGGTCTGCAATCATAAGATGCACGTCAAGAACAAGTTCGGTTTCCTTGCTGATTTTTTCGAGAACAGGCAGACCAAACGTTATATTATTTACAAATATACCGTCCATAACGTCAAAATGCAGCATTTCAACTCTGCTTTTTTCAAGTTTTCTGATTTCGTCACCAAGACTGAGCATATCCGCACTCAGTACAGNCGCTGACACAAAATTTCNCATTTTATCCACTTCTTTCNTTTTTTTAACATTTTCATAACACACTTCTGTCAAAAAATCAATCCTGAATTTGTACTCATCAATCCATTTATTCCTTATCCTTTTTTAATTATATAATATTTATTGTCTGTCGTCAATATGCCTGAATTGTTTTTTTCTTTTATCTAATAAAAAATAATTTTTCTGAAATTTTTTATAAAAACCCCTTTACAATCAGGATTTTATGTGGTATAATATTCTCACCGTGTACTCGGACAAGGGCTTGTCCTCACTTTCACCCTTGCCTTAGTCAACGGAATATTTTAAATTTAAGAGGTGCTTTCAATGTTACTGAAAGAAGAAAAAACAGCCGTTATCGAGGCTAACAGAACACACGAAACTGATACAGGTTCACCTGAAGTTCAGATTGCTATTCTCACAAAGAGAATTAACGACCTTACTGGTCACCTTAAGACTCACAAGAATGACCACCACTCAAGGAGAGGTCTTTTAAAGATGGTTGGTCACAGACGTAATCTCCTTGCTTACCTCAAGAAGAAAGATATTAACAGATACCGTGCTGTAATCGAAAAGCTCGGACTTCGTAAGTAATTCTGTATTCAAGGCAGACGGGTTTTTTATGCCCCTCTGCCTTTACGTCTTTAAATTCACAGGAGTTTTTATGAAAAAAATAATAACAGTAATTATAATCGCTGTTCTTACAACAGCCGGATATTTCGGTTATGACTACACTATGGACAAGAAAATGACAAATCCTTCTGAATGGTCGCAAACTGGAACCTCCGAATTTACCGTAAAACTTCCGGAAGATATGAAATCAAGTTCAAATCTCTGGTACACTTCGGACGGTCAGGAACAGATTGCATATTACTACAACTCAACAGCCGGATTCAGTGTAGCCAACCTCTCCTTCTCCGTGAACGAAAACCTTAAAAATATTGCTATAAAAAGCTATTTGAACAA
>WFLZ01000245.1 GCA_009177225.1 Clostridia bacterium | reverse complement strand
AAAATTCATAAATTAGTCCTCCATTATGTTCTGCCCTCAAGAGCAGCAATTCTTTCTTCGAGACTTGCGATATATTCCGCAACGGACGGTCTGTACGGTTCATAGGTGTCGTCGGTGATTTCGGCGTAGCGGAGCATTGGGTAAACAGTAACATTATCAAATGTATATCCGCTCTGGATTCTGATTGCGTAGATTAGTCCGTCCATACTGTTGAGTTCTTTAGCACCCTGAGTAGAATCCAATACTATATCTCCAACGACTGTTGTAGGGGAGATACAAACCCTGATACTCGTTCCATATCCATCAATTCCTGATGTTATTTTATACATTCCAGCAGATATTTTATTGTCAGTTGATAACTTAAACCAAGTCGAGCTTGTTGCTGTGCCATTTAAAGTTACTGACTTATCCTCGTTCACTGTAAACGTAACTCCTGATTGTATTGCTGTTACTGCCGTATTTTTCAGTAGATTCTTCCTCTGATACCCCAATGTGGTTTTGTTAATTGCTATCCCTGATAAGACACTTGCTATATCCGCCTTTACCTCAGTATCATCATAATTTTCAAGTCCGTCAAGTTTCGTCTTCAGCTCTGTTGTAAAGTCATTAGTCGAAAGCCCCATACCGTCAGCTTTATCCACTTTTCCCGAAATTAAGCTGTCAGTCTGCGATTTTGTGTAGTAGTCAGATAAATCGACACTTTCAGTGTTTCCATTGTTTTTTCCTGTCAGTTGAGACGCTAAAAATATTTCATGCAAATCCATTTTCATCACTCCTTTACGCCTGTTTGCCGTCGGTATCATACCATTTCCCGTTGCTTCCAAGTATGTATATTCCGCCCGACTTTATAACGTAAGCAACACTTCCCTGTGCAAGTTCATAGCCGTCAATACCGTCCGCTGACGGAAGCTCTGTCACGTCATCGGCATACATTTCGGCGATAATATGACTCCTTTCAGATGATTTTACCGAGTATTTAATAAAATCTTTTTTTGTTATGTTAAGCAATATTTTCACCCCTTTTTTGCATACTGTGTGCCGAAATAAAAGGCGATAACGGTTGTAAAAATCGTCTGAAATTGTTCTGTGGAAACCTGTCCTTTCAATGTCTGAATACCGAAAACAGCCGTCAGAAACAGCGTTACAACCGACTTTACATCAATCAATTTATATATGCGTTCTTTCATGTTCAAGTTCCTCTATACGTTGGCTTAGCATATCAATTTTAGTGGTTAAAATAGGTATTTTTTCAGCAAAATTATTATGCTTGTCAACCTTTTTTTCAAGCTGTTCAATGCGGTAGTTAGTAAGTTTTGAACTTACAACAATACCACCGAGTGAACCCACAATTGTTCCGACAAGCGAAATCAATGCTACAATTATCCTATTGCTCATTCTGTCACCTCTTTATCTTCATCATTTTCATCAGAATTTTCGTCAGGAATATCAGGCGGAGACGGTGCAAGTGTTTCTTCAAAGCCGATATTATAGTTGCCATCACGCAAAAATTCATTCTGATTACTGATTTTGATTTCCAGTGTTTTTCCGGTTATACCGTCTTTTACAGTTCCTAAAACAAATGCGTCAATACTCATATTCAGTCTTTCATCAAAAATTCTTCCTCTGTCACCGACATTATAGCGTGGGTGGTTAGAAAATTCCATGTAGTCTGGATTGTTTCTTGTATCTTCAAGATTAATTACATATGATATCAGCGGTTTCCAGTGCTGACCAAAATATTTTTTTGATTCATGTCTTAATACTGCTAAATCTGTTGTTGTATAATTTTCTCCGAAAGAAAATTCCTGCGACCTTACTATGTGATGCGGAATGTTGCCTTGTACTTCCCAGAAGTATGAAGACCATGAACCGAATTTGTCATAAGCTGTAAAATGTGTACACAGTGATGATGTGTCAACTGTTCGTGTTATGCCTTTCAGATTCATTCCAACACGTATGTCAAACGAATCAAGTCTGCCGTTTTCCATTACTTTATTAATCGAAAAATAAAAATTGTCACGGTATAAATCTCCGCCGAAATTAGCCGTAAAACCGTCACTGCCAAGAAGAAATTCAAGCGGTGTCATAGCACTCTGTATCGGATACCATTTATTCATGGAGATAGTTCCCATATCAACATCAGTGTTTTCGTTTGTCAGGTCTGAATCTGAATTGAAACGGTAGTGTATGTCATTTTCACGCAGTTCAAGAGTAGCATTTGCGAGTGCATTAAGTATAAGCCTTTGACCATTCGGACCTATGATATTAACGCCTTTTTTAATCCATGAATCATTAAGCTGATAAAAAACGTGTTCTGCATAAGCCGTGACTTTTCCGCTGTTTCCTGTCCACGAATGTTCAATTTTCTTTATGACAAAAAGTTGTCCGAGAACTTTGAGAATGTTAAACTCAACTATGTATTTCCATTTTTCATCTTTATCAACAGGGTGTTCAAGATTGACAGTCCAGCTGGCATTGAAATTTTCTGTGACGGTACATGAAATCGGGTCAAGAACCGCAAGACCGTTGTTGTCAAAATTATTTTGTTCTGTACGCATATCATATATTGTTATGTAGCCATATTGTGCAACGGGCTTTACATGAACAGCTTTGGGAAGCGGAAAAAGTTCATGATACGGAATACTGGTATCAGTTCTCCATAAAGCTTTGGGATATGGCTTTGTCATTGCCTTTTCCGGAGCGTCGGGCATTTCTTCGTGTGTAAGCCGGTCGTTGCTGTAATACCAGTTTACAACTGTTCCGTTGACGTTTATCTGGACAATATAATAATAGTAACTTTTTGTTTCCTTCATGTTGTCAGGATAGATTATATTCGAGCCGATACTTGCCGTAAATCTTGCATGGGTTGCACCAAGACGGTTCAGCTTCAGGCAGTCAACAGTGACATTCGTTGCAGACGCATATGACAGAAA
>WFLZ01000090.1 GCA_009177225.1 Clostridia bacterium | reverse complement strand
TAGTCGAAACCTCCTAATAGAAGAATTTGGCTATGTCGTTTTCTTTAAATTATCATTAAAAAATTTTTGAAAAATTTTTCTAAAACCTCTTGACAAAATGCAGTATGTATGATATAATAAACACTGTTTTCAACATTTTGTATCACAAAAAACGACATAGCAGTTGTTTGTGTGTATATGAAATGAAACAAAGAAAAGTGTGACAACCAAAAGAGGTCCGGCCAAGTTCCATTTTTGGTTGTCGCTTTTTTATGGGGTTTTATTATAACATGTTTGTAACGATTTGTCAATAATTTATTAAGAATATTCAAAAAAATAGGAAATTGTTATAGTGATTTTCAACGATTTAAAAAATAAAATGTAAAAATCTGTCAATAGTATTAAACGATTGACAGATTTTTTCAACATTATTTTTCTGTAAGAGTACCGGAGTATGTCACGCCATCGGCAGAAATCGTAACATTCATAGTCTTTTTGGTAGTTGACGGATAAACGTCTGACTTGCTGAGATTGTAATACTTATAGAAGTCGTCAGTTAATGAATAAGATGAGGTTTTTACCTCGTCGCCCTTCCAGAAGTTAGATGTGCGGACATCGACGTGGGTAGCTGTGTACGTTCCGTCAATGTTTGCGATACCGCCGAAGCCGATATCTTGAGCAACACAGGAAACTTTCTTTGATGAGATTTTATTTCCAGACTGGTCATAGCATACTATGTCAGCGGCGTTTCCGTAGACGTGGTGTCCGGACCCTGAACCGCCTACAGCTTTGTCGTGTGCCTGACAGCGATAACCTGAGTTGATGATGATTTTTGAGCAGTTCAGAGCTTTGTAGAGCTTTTCAAGCTTGTCCGGAAGTTCAGGGTTAAGTATTGTATCGTGGTTCTTTCCACATTTACAGCAAAATTCCGATACATTGAAGTGTTCGGTAAGCTGAGTTTTGTCGGTTGACCTGTAAGTATTTGTCATTATTCAATTACCTCCCAATCTTCCGCAAGCATATCAGTCTGACTTGCAAGCCAACCGACACATATTTTATCATATGCTGTTTTCATGCAGATACTATCAACACACGGAGGCATATTCTCGCTGCAAATACAGTTTGTAAGGTCTTCGCCTTTTGCAAGAAACAGAAACATATTCCTGCTGTTCCAGCCGGTTCTTGCAACTCTATAGCCGAGCTTCAGCATTTCCAGAGCATGACCAAAATTCATGCTTCCAGATTCTCTGTAAGCTTCTTCAAACTGCTTTTTAGGAGACCATGAAATGTATCCGTCGTTGTACTTCACAAGATAACCCTCATCATCAGGATTCTCGTCAGCAGGAATACTCCAGCCACGATACTGATTGTATTCTCCTCGAGTCATAGGCTTTGCTTCAATCTGTTTTGTACCAATATATTTTTCAAAATTCATAAATTAGTCCTCCATTATGTTCTGCCCTCAAGAGCAGCAATTCTTTCTTCGAGACTTGCGATATATTCCGCAACGGACGGTCTGTACGGTTCATAGGTGTCGTCGGTGATTTCGGCGTAGCGGAGCATTGGGTAAACAGTAACATTATCAAATGTATATCCGCTCTGGATTCTGATTGCGTAGATTAGTCCGTCCATACTGTTGAGTTCTTTAGCACCCTGAGTAGAATCCAATACTATATCTCCAACGACTGTTGTAGGGGAGATACAAACCCTGATACTCGTTCCATATCCATCAATTCCTGATGTTATTTTATACATTCCAGCAGATATTTTATTGTCAGTTGATAACTTAAACCAAGTCGAGCTTGTTGCTGTGCCATTTAAAGTTACTGACTTATCCTCGTTCACTGTAAACGTAACTCCTGATTGTATTGCTGTTACTGCCGTATTTTTCAGTAGATTCTTCCTCTGATACCCCAATGT
>WFLZ01000288.1 GCA_009177225.1 Clostridia bacterium | reverse complement strand
TCCGTTCAGTTATATGCTTAATGCTTGTTTTGATATAATAATTGATTATAAATCTAATCCTGACTATCTTGACCCTGTGATTGAAACAGTGATTAATTTTGGATTAAAATCAGAGAAGGAAATGAAAGATATATGTGACTATTTTGATTGTGAGTATTATCAACTTACGCAATTAATGATAATGGAATATCACAGGCGTAAAAAAGAGCTTGAGTAAAGGGGAACTGAACGTGGCAGAGGAATTTGAACGCTTTTGTAACAAATATAATATTAATCTTAATGAACAGCAGGCTGAAGCAGTACAGGCTGTGGACGGGGCAAACCTGATTCTCGCTGTTCCTGGAAGCGGAAAAACGACTGTTCTTGTTGCAAGACTTGGGTATATGATACTTTGCAGAAATATCCCTGCAAATCAAATATTAGCTATAACGTATACAAAAGCTGCGATATATGATATGAAAGACAGATTTGCCAGATATTTCGGAAAATCGTTATCGGAACAGCTACAATTCTGTACTATTAATGCTTTGTCATATAAGATATACCGTGACTGTTGTGGAAATAAGATTAAGGAAATAATTAATGATGAAAATAAAAAGCAGATAATCAGAAATATACTCAAAGGACTAATGGAGGATTATCCAACTGACAGTGATGTGATTGAGGCAGAAAAAAATATTACTTATGTTAAAAATATGATTCTTGAAAATAAGCAAATCAAAAATATTGATTCATCTGTTGACNTTATTAATCTTATGACTGAATATAAATCACAATTAGAAAACAGTAATTATATGGACTATGATGACCAGATGCTTTATGCCTGGAGAATTTTGAAAAAATGTCCTGACAGACTTTTGTATTATCAGCAGAAATATAGGTATATATGTGTGGATGAAGCTCAGGATACGTCTAAATTACAGCATGAAATAATCAGACTTCTTGCAAAAAAGTATAATAATATCTTTATGGTTGGTGATGAAGACCAGAGTATTTACGGATTCAGAGGTGCTTTTCCGCAGGCTTTGATGAATTTCAGAAACGATTATCATAATGCAAATGTTCTTCTTATGGAAAAAAATTACCGTTCTGCTGAAGAAATAGTAAGGATTTCAGCAGATTTNATTGACAAGANTCAGAATCGTTATAAAAAATCCGTCATTGCAGNACGTGGACAAGGTGAAAAAGTTGTAAGAATTCCTGTAGGGGACAGGTTTGAACAGTATAGTTTTCTTATAAATACAATAAAGCAGAAAGGCAACNCTATAACTGTTCTATACAGGGATAATGATTGTGCTGTGCCTTTACTTGACTTATTTCTGAGAAATAATATCATATATAACTGCTATAAAACAAAATTCACTTTTTTCACCAACAGGGTAACATCCGATATTTGTGCGTTCTTGAAACTTGCTCTGAATCCTTTTGATACAGAATCATTTATACAGATATACTACAAGTGCAGTCTGGGATTCAATAAGGATACAGCACAGTGGACTTGTAACAGAAGCAGACGGCAGAATATTACTGTATGCAGTGCATTGAAAGAACAGCTTAGAAAGTGGGATAAACTATTGAAAAGAGCTGAAACTTTTGCCTTTAATATGGAGTGTATTTCAAAAATGAAAACGGTTGATGCAATCGATTTCATATATGATAAGATGTATAAAAAATATCTTCTGAATAATAATCTTGATTACGGAAAAATTGATATTATAAAGTCACTTGCAAAATTAGAAACAACAATATCAGGTTTTCTTAACAGACTTGATGAATTACCNTTATTCATTGAAAAATACAGTTCTAACANTNAAAANGCAGTCATATTATCAACTGTTCATTCAAGCAAGGG
This sequence comes from Clostridia bacterium, assembly GCA_009177225.1. GTDB lineage: Bacteria > Bacillota > Clostridia > Oscillospirales > Ruminococcaceae > Ruminococcus. The sequence continues at coordinate 3,405 of WFLZ01000288.1, read as the reverse complement.
GCTTGAATATGATACTGTTTATATAATGGATACATATGACGGAATGTTTCCTGCTGTAAGCAGAGAAGAGGCAATGGAATCTGAGGAGAATATGAATTTGTATCAGGAAGAACGAAGATTGTTTTATGTAGCAATGACAAGAGCAAAAAATAAATTGTTTGTATTTGGTATAGAGAATAGGATAACATCGTTTGCAGACGAAGTTCTGCCAATAAAGAAACATGAACAGTCTGATATTAATATTCAGAAATCTTTATCAGGTTATAAAAAAGGGATTGTAAAGATAGTGGTTGATAAAGCTGTAGTATATGAAGAAGAATATTCAGTTGGCACAGATGTTTGTCATTCTGTTCTTGGTAATGGCAGAATAACAGAAATAATAGAGATAAAAAATTCATCTGTGGGTGACTATTATACAGTAAAAGTAGAATATAACAATGGAAAAACTGCAAGCTATGGATTGGAAATTGCTGTAAGGGAAGGATATCTGAAAAAAGCTGTTTTGGCATAATTTACAGAATTATTGAAAAAATAGAATTGGGCGAAGCAGTTAAGCCAATGTCATTAAGTTAAGTCCTTAATAACAGAAAACAGAATAATTTCATTTCCCAGATTATAAAATTATTTTTAAGTGGAAATTGTAACAAAAAGTGTTGTTGATATAATATTGTGCAAAATCATAATAACAAATTAAGTGATTGTCTATTGTTACAAATCATATATTCTATTCCATTTTACATTCAGGACACACATTACCCTTAAATTTGGTACGCTCCTTAATTACAGCACTCCATTTATGACCTTTGCAGCATTTCCAGTTGATTCGCTTATGACTACCAAAAGTAAACATTTCAGGGGTTAAATCATCATTAGAATCAAAATCCCATTCATCAAGGATATACTGTTTGTCATTTGCCTTGCACCAAGTCACTAAATCATTTTCGCCTATCAGAACTTTCTTATATGTACCAGAACAGTAGGGACATCCATGATTATATGTTCGACTTTTTATTTGTGCTTCCCATTCGTGTCCTTTCGAGCATTTCCACCATACTTTTTGATGGCTTGCCTTTGATACGGATTCAGGTGTTAAAGAGTCATTCTTATCATAATTCCATTCACTAAGTAGTTGTTTTTGATGATTGTCTATGCACCAAGCAGCAAGAGATACTCCACGTCTAATGCCAGTATTACCTGTAAAGCAATAAGGACAGCGTGTACCATGAACTCTGTTCGCAATAACTGCTTCCCACTCATGATTTGCAGTACATTTCCACCATACTTTTTTATTGCTTGTTTTGGCTATTTCAGATGGTCTAATTGTATTTTTAGCATAGTTCCATTCTATAAGTAATTCAGGTGCATTTTCGGCACACCAAGATTCTAAATCATTCTCACCAACAATAATTCTTTGACCAGCACAATAGGGGCAACCAAGTCCTCTGTTACGACTTGAAATATCAGCTTTCCAACTATGTCCTTTTTCACACTTCCACCAGATTTTTGTATGAGCATTTGCTGCAAAATTATCAGGTGTCATACCATTATTTTTTTCAATATCCCATTCTGGAACAAGTTCTGGAGAAATTGCGGCCACGCTATTGTTTTTAATGATTGAAGCGTAACATTCTCGTATTTTCAATTCATCCCTAATGATATCTATATTAGAATCAATTCTTATTCCTATAAGATTTTCCAATAGGGACAGTAATGTTTGTATTACTTTATTGAAACTATTATCAAGATAATTTGATTTTTGCGGAATGAAGAAAATTGAATTATCTTCAATACCTATTTTTTTCTTATTTTCTTTTATATGAATAATTTTAATACCTTGTTTTTTATAGAATTCATTTTTTCTTTGTTCTCTTTTCTCATTTTCTTTTTTAGAATGAAAAAATAATCCATCATATTCTATACCTATAGAATAATCTTCTAAATATATATCAAGTTCATAACCTTTTATACGGTATCTTTGTAATATATTAAATGTTTTTGACAGATAAAAAGCCATTGCTTGTTCAGGAAATGAAGTTTGCGTTCTTGAACAAATAGGACAACCAGTTCCTTGAATACGATTTGCTACTGAAACGAACCATTCGTGACCTCTGTTACATTTCCACCAAATTTTAGTAGAGGTGCCGTAAGAGATACTTGTTGGAAGAATATCAGCATTTCTTTCACTATTCCATTCCTTCAACAAATATTCTTTGTTATTGTGCTTACACCAAGATTCAAAGTCATTAAAACCTAGAAGTATTCTTTTCGGTGGATTACTGCAATATGGGCATCCTGATGGTCTTTTTTTGATGTTCTGCTCCCTATGGTACAATCCCATTCGTGACCCAATATACACTTCCACCATACTTTTCTATTGTTATGTGCAGATATTTGAGAAGGACTGTATGTATTCTTCGCATAATACCATTCGTTTAACAAATCTTCTCTATGATTTTCAATACACCAAGTCTTAAAATCATTAAAACCTTCAAGAGTTTTACTTCCTGAACAATAAGGACATCCTCGCTCCAACAATGTTCTGTTACTGACTTTTGCAGAATAGCTGTGATTTTTAGGACATAGCCACCACATCTTTTTATTAGATGCGTAGGCAATATTTTCAGAAGTTAGTTCACCGTTTTTTTCTATATCTAATTCTTCAAGAAGAGACATAGCATTATGATTTACGCACCAAGTTTTTAAATCATTAATGCCAATAATTACATTATGAGAACTCATATTAATCTTTATTATCCTTTCTTTAAGTGATTTTCCACCATATTTAAAATAAAAAATTCCAAAACTTTTATCAATAAAAGTAATAGATAATTTACGTATTTTATCAAATATTTAAAACATTATAAATCCTTTTATTCTTTCGCTTCCATTCTTTTGGTATTATTTTATTGGCATATTCTTTAAGTGTTCTTTCAACAACTGCTGTTTGGAAAATTATAATCTTTTTAGTTTATTCATTAAGACGTTCAGTAATTTCATTACAAATTTTACAGTTGATAAAAATTTCGTACTTCAATACTCTTGGCATAATAGCATTCATTTTTTTATACATAAACCAATAATATTTTTTAATATATTATATCATAATTGATTTAAAAATACAACAATTTTTTTAATTAAAATGTGATATAATAAAAAGTATACAAAAAAGAATATCTGCAATCCTTGCAAAGTTGGCAGATACTCTTTTGTTTATGACAGCATTTATATACTATCACTTTTGTTATGCATTATACCCTATTTCTAATAATTTGTCAATATCGTTGGACTGTGTGAAATACGTGTGTTCTATTTATGTTGTAAAAATTCATAAAAATTAAAGCACCAACATAGATTTTTCTCTATCATATTTGTTGCTTTTTGGGTTTTTTCAATTATTTTTATTTT
>WFLZ01000183.1 GCA_009177225.1 Clostridia bacterium | reverse complement strand
GGTGGAAATTTTGTTTGAAGATATATCAAAAATTATTATTATGAGCGATATGGACGGCACATTGCTTAATTCCGATAAAAAGATAACCGACAAAGACCGTATGGCAATAGAAAAATTCATATCACTTGGTGGAAAATTTACGGTTTCCACAGGTCGCACTATGGAGGCATTTGAACAGTATCGTCCCTTGCTTGAACTGAAAATGCCCGTAGTCCTGTATAACGGTGGAGTGATTTATGACTATAATTCAGAAAAAATCATGTATACTGAATATCTGCCGGACGATGCGAGGTCGATAACCGAAGAACTTGCGGACGCTATGCAGGAAGTCGGCGGTGAAGTTCTCAAAATCGACAAAACCTATGTTTTCAGAAATACTTATTATCAGAAAGTTCATACTACGTTGTGCGGAATATCTCCGGAATATGCCGAACTTTCTGAAATTTCCGACGAGGGCTGGCTGAAAGTTTTGTTTGCGATGTCGCCGGAAGATATTCCGAAAATAGAAAAAATTATAGCTGAAAAAAATTACAGTACGGTTGATTTTGTAAAATCTTCCGGAATTTTTATAGAAATGCTTCCGCATAATATAAGCAAGGGTTCTGCACTTGAAGAATACAGAAAGCTTGATGGAATGAAAGATTTCACATTTGTTGCAATAGGCGATTTCGACAACGATATTGAAATGATTCAGTCTGCCGATTTGGGAGCTTGTCCCGCAAATGCAGAAGAATCCGTAAAAAGAAGCGCAGATATTGTGCTTTCGGAAACCTGTGAAAACGGTGCTGTTGCGGAACTTATTGAATATATAATTGAAAAATGTAAATGCTGAATACGGCAATGCCGTTAAAAATAAATAACGCATGGAGGTTACTATGGACGTATCTATCAAAAAGGACTTGCAGAAAAAAGCCTGCAAAGTAAGAATGGGCGTTATTGAGGGTACTTATAACGCTAAATCGGGACACCCCGGCGGTTCGCTTTCTATCAGCGATACACTCACTTATCTCTATTACAACAAAATGAATGTTGACCCGAATGACCCCGAAAATCCTGACAGGGACAGACTTGTGCTTTCCAAGGGTCATACTGCTCCGGCACTTTATGCCGTTCTTGCACAGAAAGGATATTTTCCGGAAGAAGAACTGAAATCACTCCGTCATATCGGTGCAATGTTACAGGGACATCCATGTATTCACACTCCGGGTATTGATATGTCAAGTGGTTCTCTCGGACAGGGAATTTCCACAGCCTGTGGAATGGCTCTTGCAGGAAAGCTTGACAACAAGTCATATAAAGTTTATGCAATTCTCGGTGACGGCGAAATTGAAGAAGGTCAGGTATGGGAGGCAGCAATGTTTGCATCTCACTATAATCTCGGAAACATTGTTGCTGTTGTTGACAATAACGGTTTGCAGATTGACGGACCTATAACAGAGGTCTGCTCTCCTGAGCCGATTACTGATAAATTTGTTGCTTTCGGCTGGCACGTAATCACTATTGACGGACACGATTTTGACGACATTGACCGTGCATTCACAGAAGCTGATACAATAACCGACAAGCCTGTTGTTATTATTCAGAAATCCGTCAAGGGCAAGGGCGTTTCGTTCATGGAAAATCAGGTGGGCTGGCACGGTACAGCTCCGAACAAGGAACAGTATGAACAGGCTATGTCCGAACTCAATGCACAGTTAAAGGAATTGGAGGGCTAATAATATGGCAGATGTAATCAAAAAGGCTACCAGAGAGAGCTACGGTGAAACTCTCAAAGAACTGGCTGAAGAATATAAAAATCTGGTTGTGCTTGACGCTGACCTTGCAGCCGCTACAAAGACAGGTATTTTCAAGAAAGCCTGTCCTGAAAGATTCTTTGACTGCGGTATTGCCGAAGCCAATATGATGGGTGTTGCGGCAGGACTTGCTGCCTGCGGAAAAATTCCGTTTGNAAGTACTTTTGCAATGTTTGCGGCAGGANGTGCTTTNGAAATCGTAAGAAANTCAATCGGTTATCCGCNCCTCAATGTAAAAATCGGTGCAACACACGCCGGTATTTCAGTGGGTGAGGACGGTGCAACTCACCAGTGCAATGAAGATATCGCACTTATGAGAACTATCCCCGGCATGACAATTATCAATCCTTGTGACGACGTTGAGGCAAGGGCTGCTGTAAAGGCTGCTGTTGACTTCAATGGTCCTGTTTATATGCGATTCGGCAGACTTGCTGTTCCGGTAATCAACGACAGGGAAACTTATAAGTTTGAACTCGGCAAGGGCGTTGTCATGAAAGACGGTAACGACGTAACTATTGTTGCAACTGGTCTTATGGTAAACGAAGCACTTGAAGCTGCAAAGGTTCTTGAAACAGAGGGAATTTCCGCAAGAGTTGTAAATATCCACACAATCAAACCTCTTGACAAGGAACTTATCTGTAAGTGTGCAAAGGAAACGGGCGTTATTGTTACGGCTGAGGAACACAGCGTTATCGGTGGACTTGGTTCAGCGGTTGCAGAAGCGGTTACTGAATGTTGTCCCGTACCTGTTGTAAAAATTGGCGTAAACGACGAATACGGACATTCCGGTCCTGCTGTTGACCTGCTTAAAGAGTTCGGACTTTCTGCCGAAAATATCGTAAATAAGACAAAAGAAGCCGTAAAACTCAAGTAAATTTATNNNCNGATCTTGGAATNTTAAAAAACCTGAATTACTGAAAGGTATTNTTATTGGTCTNTTTCTTANTGNNATTTCCCTGNTGATGTTTAACGNTACAACATTCAATAAAATTGACTATAAAAAAGACGGGAAAAAAGTTCATTGTACGGTTTATTCGTATCAGCATATTCTTAAACATTACGATATAAGGGTAAAGTATAAAGACGATTCAGGTGAATTTGTTAAGGCAGAGCTGGTCATGGGTGGATTTCCTCCGCATCTGAATCAGACACTTGACGGTTATGTCATGCCTGACAATCCGCATAAAGTTTATCAGGAATCAAATATTGTGCTTATTGTGATTATGTATGCACTTATTCTGTTCTTTTTTGGTGCTGGGATATTCATACTATGGGCATCGTTTTATTCGTCTGCAAACTACCGTCTGCTTAAAGACAGCGGAAAAAGCTGTGAGGGCGAAATATTTGAGGTTACTATGGAAAAGGATAACAAAGGAAAACTTTTTTATCCGGCACAATACAGCTATACCGACGACGACGGAAACCGTCAGACAGGAAGAACTGTTTTTGAAAGACGACCTCCGGATATCGGTGATAAATTCACGGTAATATACGCACATAAGCGTAACGGAAAATATGTATCTGAAATGATTCACTGAATAAAAAACAGGTTTGCTGTTAAGACGAATACGCATATAGAAGTAATGCCCGAAAGTAGTTGTTCAACTGCTTTCGGGCTTATTTTAATTATTTGTTTATTCGCATAAATCAGAATTTAGCGTATTGGCACATTCAATTTAAATTGACCTTTACATCGACAATAACAATTCCTGAATCTTCCATTGCTTTTTCTGTTGAACAAAAAACCATATTTCCAAACTTATTGTCATTTTTCATACTGACTAATTTGGCATAGTCATTATGTTTGGATTCCAGACTCGTTATTATATTGTCAATCCCCTTTTCATTGTCAAACCAATAGAAATCAATATATTCATCCTCTTTTGTTGCAGTTAAAACAGTTATTGTGCTATCATTCTGTTCCATTGTATATACACTAACATTATAGTTTTTACTTTCAAGATTATCTTTCATTTCGTTGCTGTCAGGGTAATATGTTACCTGACTATTTTTTCCACAGGCAACCAATATCAAACTCATAATAAGCACTAAAGAAAAAAACAGCATTTTTTTCATTATCTTATTCCTCCTATAAATTCCGATTTATTTTACTAATATTATACATTAAAAAATTGTTATGTCAATAGAAACGCCATAGTATTTATGACTTATAATCAAAAATACTATGGCTAAAAATTTCTATATAAGTATTACTTTTATATGCAGACCTGTTTTTCTTTATAATAAAAGAAAGAATGAATTATGTAAGCAAAGTGAAAAATCGCAGAAAATGCTTTACATCACCGGAAAATTATGATATAATTTAGAGTAATTACAGAGAAAAGGAGCGATAAATTTTATGAACAAAGGAAGTCAGCGACGAAAAAAAAGAAAATACAAAGTTCGTTATGACAGAATAGCGGCTGTTTTGCTTGCTCTTGTTGTTATGGTTTTAGTTGTAACCTCGTGTGTCAAGGGTATGCTGAGAAAAGATGATAATTCCGTTCCGAAAAATCTCGATACGGATATTGCAGCAGATACGTCCGGACAGGCAGAAGAAGACCAGACAACAACAAGTCCGTCTGAAATAAATACAGAAATAACATTANACGTTTNGACAACTACTGCCGAAATTACTNCCGCTGTAACGACAACTACCACTACACANACNACAANTACTACCGAAACTACAACTTCTACAACAACGACAACTACAGTTACCCATATGAAAGAGAAACTTCCAGAAGGTTATAAGACTGTTCCGGTAAGCAGTGACAATGCGTACAGCGGTAATCTTGTAATGGTCAATGCAAATCATATCTATCAGTTCCCGACGGACGACATTGAACTTGTGACGCTTTATGACCATATCAGTACTGAATATTACGGCGTAAGTGATNTGGTTATAANTCTTGATGCTGANGTTNTTGAACATCTTAACCAGCTTATGCAGNACTTTGCGGAAACTCAGCATAATACCGATATATTCATTATAGGCGGTTATCGTTCGGCAGAAGAACAGAATCAGAAATACAGTTACGGCACTTCTTATACTATTGGTGGATTTTCCGATTATCATACAGGCAGAAGTTTTGACATGGGTGTTTTCCCACAGGACGGCTCAAGTTCTGGATATTATTCGCCTACCGGTGTTTACTCATGGATTGACGAACACGCTTCCGATTACGGATTTGTTGTACGATATCCAGACGGCAAGGAAAATATTACGGGTGAAAAGGCAAGAACACAGACTTATCGTTATGTCGGCGTTCCGCATTCCACATATATGAAACAGAATAACCTTTGTCTTGAGGAGTATATTGAGAAACTTAAATCATATACTATAAACAAGCCTCTTGAAATTTCTTCGGGAACAGGTCTTTACAAGGTTTATTATGTTGAATCTGATTACGGCGACATGACGGATATCGGAGTTCCTGCAAACAGCAAATATGAAATTTCGGGAAATAATGAGGACGGATTTATTGTAACCGTCAGAGTTAACTGATAAACAGAAAGAGCTTCGGAAAATTTTTTCCTTAGCTCTTTTCTGGGATAATACGAAAAAACTCACCGCCGCCAGAGTTTTTTTCGTCTGTAGTGCGGCAGAACGGAGATAAATGTGAAAAAACTGACAATGTTTATCTGTACAGTATTATGTGCAGTAAATCTTTCTTCATGCGAAAATAACGACAGAGGCGACGGTAAGGGACATATGTATGACGTTTCTGTTCTCGGAAATCCCGAAAGCCTTGACCCTCAGTATGCGACCGATTCAGCGTCAAATACAATTATAAAAAATCTCTACAGCGGTCTTATGACAACCGACAGCAACGGAAATATTCTCTGCTGCAACGCCGAAAGCTACACGATTTCTTCTGACGGTCTTGAATATACTTTTAATCTGAAACGGGACAATTACTGGTTTTTTGACAAAAATAATGATGATGTAATTGATGATGATGAATATTTTCCCGTTACAGCAAGTGACTACGTATTTGCTTTCCGTCGTATTCTTGACCCTGCTATGCAGTCGCCGTATGCGAAAGATTTTTCGTGTATAAGAAACGGAAGTAATATAATTTCGGGAAAAGCCCTTCCTGAAACCGCCGGAGTAATTGCCGTTGATAATTATACACTGAATATTTCTCTTGATTATCCGTCGGCGGAATTTCTCGGTCTGCTTGCAACAAATGCCGCAGTTCCGTGCAACAGGGAGTTTTTTTATTCTACCAAAGGTCGCTACGGACTTGACGACCGTTCTGTGATGTCAAACGGGGCTTTTTTCGTAAGACAGTGGTTTTATGACCCTTACGGAGTCAACAATATTCTTTACATGAAACGGAACGAGGCAAACAACAGTGAAACAAACGAAATATATCCGTCGTTTCTGAATTTTACTATTGAATCAAGTGAAGATGATATCCGCAATATGTTCAAGGAAGAACAGATTGAATGTTTTACTACCATGAATACAGGTGGACTTAATTTAAAGAAATATAATGTTATTTCGGCAAGTGCGACAACCCTCGGACTTATTTTTAACCCTGACGACGAATGTTATTCAAACGAAAATATCCGCAGAATGCTTGCTTTTTCAGTTGACAGAAAAGAACTTGTCAAAGATGCGGATAGCAGTGATGTTAAAGAAGCTTATGGTATAATTCCTCCGGCTGTGAAACTGCTTGGAAGAAGTTACAGGGAACTTGTAGCAGACGAACAGTTTGAATTTTACAACATTGAAGAAGCAAAAAGGTGTTTTGAAGNAGGAAAGGCTGAATTACAGACAGAATCTTTTGACGGAGCAAAAATACTTGTTTGCAGTGGTACGATTGACNGCAGTTATCTTCACAGACTTTCTGAGAAATGGCAGGAACTTTTCGGTTTTTACATCGGTATAGAGNNAGTAACACTGTCGGAGTTCAGTCGTTGTCTTGCTGANAAGGATTACAGTATTGCTCTCTATCCTCTCAATGCGGACTATTGCAGCGGACTTTCAGNNATCAGACAATTTGAAGAAAAAGAATGTCTTAAATATGTCACAGACGNCAGTGANATTACAGACCGGATAAAAAGATGTTCTGNTNTTTCGGAACTCGTTGACTGCTACTGTACTGAGGAAAGCAAACTACTGGACAGCTATGGTTTCATACCGCTTTTCTATAAAAATTCCTATCTGATTATGCAGAACGATAATGAAGATATATTATATGACCCTTTTACAGAAGCAGTTGATTTTAAGTATGCTAAAAATTACAGCTGATAAAAAACAGGAACAGTATAATCTGCTGTTCCTGTTTTGTTTATGAATTTTCGTTTTTTATTATTTTTCTGTACTCGGACGGAGTACAGTTCTTGTGTTGCCGGAACTGTCTCATAAAATGTGAATCATTGTAATATCCGCATTTTTCAGCAATTTCACTGATAGACAAATCCGTATTTTTCAGAAGTTCAGTGGCATATAGTATACGGCTGTGAATTACGTCCTGACGGTATGTCGTGCCGAAAGCCGTGTAATAAAGTCTGTGGAAATAAGTTTTGCTTATAGACATATTATAGCATATGTCGTCAGCAGACCATTCTTTCATAGGTTCATCAAATATTTCGTCTCTGAGTGCTTTGAGTTCAGCATATCTGGGAATATCTGGTATATCGGGTCGGACGGAAAACATTTCGCTTAGGGATATGAAAATTATTCTCATTGAAAGTTCCATAAATTCGGTGTAATGTTTTCCCTGCTGAATAAATTTGGATTTCATTGATTTCAGTGTAGAAGATATAATAAAGTCGTCTGTAATTTCAACAGGAACGTCAACCGGAATATTCATTGACGCTATGTACTGTCGGTCTGTGGAAGATGTCTGAAAATTCACATAGTCATATTTAAGAGGAGTATTATTTAACGAACGTAATTCATGTCTGTATAAGCTGCTGGATATCACAGCGGAATTTCCCGTGAATACCTGACTTTCACCGCCCGATGTAAATACAACGGGTGACCTGAACAGAAAAAAAGTGAAATACGGATTTTTTTCAATTTCGGCTGCACTGCTCTTACGGCAGTTAAGATTTATTTTATTTATTCTCATAATATTCCTCCTATGAAAAATATTACATTTATTATATCACAAAAAATATATTTTCTCAATAAATTATATTGGTTATGGAAAAAATTACATATTATATACAAAATGGTGAAATTATTATTTTTTTATTGACTTCTATATATTTTTGTGATATTATTATGTTGTACGGAAAATAAGGCTTTATAGCTTTATATAAACATTTGCTTCTTACCTTAAAAGGAGGGGTTCTTATGTCAGAGAACTTGAACAACATTAACAACAACGATAATTTTACCAATGCCGTATCAGGCGTTGAGCGTGTTACAAAGAAAAAGGGTAAAAAAATAGCACTCATCAGCGGTATAACAGCCGTTGCGATAGTCGGGGGAGGAGCTGCTGCATATAATCTTTCTGATTTTGTGAAGAATCAGGTTAATCTCCGTGTTATGAAGCCCGAAAAGTACTATGCGTGGGTTACTGAGGAAAATTCAAAAAATTTCGCACAGTCTGTTAAAGAAAGCTACAGCAAGAGCCTTTCAAAGATGAACGACGGTCAAAAGGCTAATATGACCCTCAAATACACAGCAACTGACGATTTCAAGGACTATGCACTCAGTGAAATACTTGGCGACGATTACAGAAGTTACGATGAGGAAGAGCCAAAGATGTTTATTGATATAGTCAATAATATAAACGAAATTGCAATAGGTTCTAATGCAAGCATAAAAGATACTTTGATGGCAGGAAATATTTTCGCTTCTTTAAACGGCGAAAATCTCATTAGTGCTGATTATGCAATNGATATGGAAAATTATGATTACTTCCTGCNTGTTCCCGAACTCACAGAGCAGNGGCTTTGTGTTGAAACGGACGACAGTATGTATGATAATTNTTTTATGTCGTCTTTAGANGGTGTAATGGAAAATCNTTCTGAATATCTTTNTCCTGACGNACTNGAAGATATCATAATTAGATANACTAATGTATGGAATGAATCAGTCAANGATATTGAGCTTGAAAAGAAAGAATCCGTTGATATATGTGATATCACTGTAGATTATACGGTTGTTTCCGTAGAATTTACAGAGGCAGACCTCAAAGACCTCGCTATTGATTACCTCGAAGAACTCAAAAACGACGATATTATAAAAAATATTGTTGTAAACAAAATGGAAGTTTGTACAGAAGATGAATGGATATCTGAAATTGACGAGATGATTACAGACCTCGAAGAAGATGACTATGACGATTCAGAGGTTGAAGTTACTTTTGATACTTATATTGACCCTAACGGCGATATCCGTGGCANAAAGATGTATGNTGNGTCANAAGAATTNTTTATAGGTTTAGGAAAATCCGGCGATAACGTTCGTGGCGAAATGTACTTTGCAGACGAAAATGAAAAGGCTTTCAGCGTTGAACTCTATGCGGAAGAAAACAACGGCAAGTACAGCGGAAACATTGATTTCACAGCTTACTATTATGATGATACTGACAAAGTAGTCAGCATTGAATTTAATAATTTAGGTGTTGTCAATGAAGATATGGGTTATGTGGACGGAAGTATTACCCTTGTTATTCCTGATGTCGACCCCATAACAGTTGACTTTGATTCCGACGGAAATTCACAGGATATTTCATACAATATTAATTTCAACGGCAAGGATTACGGCACAGTTACTCTTAAAATGTCCGCTGACGAAAATGCAGACGTTTCTGTTCCGAGCAAGGACGGTGCGTTTATCATATCTGAATATATGGATTCAGANCCTGNCCTTGAAGATTATATCCCGTCTGAAACTATGAACAAGTTTATCTATGATATTCTTGTAAAGCTTGGTTTCAGCNACGAAGTGGNAAAGGACNGTGCTNACGATATGACGGAAGAACTTTACTCGGATTATGATGACACTGATTGGGAATATGACTATGATGATTTCGACGATTTCGGCGGATTTGATGATGACGAGGATTTCACATTCTTTGATGATACAGAGGATATAGCAGAAGAAACTTCCGTTTCTGACGAAAACGCTGACGATACATGGGATTACCATAAAAATGGAGTTTGGCAGACAGGTGAAGCCGACGAAAGCAGAGCAGGAGCTTTTGAAGAAGAACAACCCGTAAATGAACAATAAAAAACAAAACTGTCGTACATAGTGTGCGGCAGTTTTTTTGTTTCTGTCTTGCATTTTCCGACAAAAAAACGTATACTATATAAGTAGAGTTTTTTAAAGGAGGAATAATATATGATATATCTGCTTGAAGATGATGNANGAATAANAAATTTCNNTACATATGCACTTANTNATTCCNGATTTGATACAGANNGTTTTNAAATTCCGTCGGCGTTCTGGAAAGCCATGCAGGAAAACAAGCCTGATTTGATTCTGCTTGATATAATGTTGCCCGAAGAAGACGGACTTTCTATATTAAAAAAAATCCGTTCCGACACCGCAACAGAAAAACTTCCTGTTATAATGCTTACCGCAAAGGATACGGAATACGATAAGGTTGAGGGACTGGACAGCGGTGCGGACGATTATGTTTCAAAACCTTTCGGTATTATGGAACTTCTTTCACGTATAAAAGCACTTCTGCGACGTACATCAGACACAGTACAGGAAAAAAACAGTCTTTTGGTAGGAAGTCTTGTTATTTATCCGTCAAAGCATGAGGTTATTGTGGACGGCACTAAAATCAGTCTTACCCTAAAAGAGTACGAACTATTATTGTGGCTTGTGAAGAACAAAGGCGAGGTCTATTCCCGTGACACACTTTTGCAGAAAATATGGGGTTATGATTTTTCGGGTGAAAGCCGTACCGTTGACGTTCATATAAGGACATTGCGTTCAAAGCTCGGAAAGTGCGGCGAAATTATAAAGACAATTCGTGGCGTAGGCTATAAGGTGGAGGACTCAGAACGTGACTAAGAAAATTTTTAACGGTATAATCGGTGTTTCAGCAGTTTCGACAACCCTGACACTAACTCTTACTACTATAGCCGGACAGTGTTCATGGCTTGTAAAGTCCGGAATATTTGTAGTTTCGTTGCTTGTAGCGGTAATTTTTGCGTTAAGGGTATCAAAGAAAATAATTCGTCCGGTTATCGAAATAAATCCCGATAATCCTAAACATAATATTACTTATAAGGAACTTTCACCGCTTCTGAATAAGATACGTATTCAGAAAGGCAAAATCAGCCGTCAGAATTATGAAGTCCGCAATGGACGTGAACAGTTCAGCCTTATAACAGAGAATATGAACGAGGGTATTGTCATTGCCGACCCGAAAACAAATATACTTGCCTGTAATTCCGGAGCGTTGAGACTTCTCGGAGCGGAAAACGTCAGTGAGGGACAGAGCATATATTTACTGAATGATTCTGAAATGTTTCGNCGTTGTATTNAGGACGCTATGGGTGNACGAAATTCTGGTTGTATNCTTAAGACGNAANAGGGTGACAGGGAAATTATNNCAAGTCCGNCAAACAGTACAGACATAGTTANCGGCATTGTTGTGTTTATTTTTGACGTTACTGAAAAACAACAGCTTGAAACTATGCGTCGTGAATTTACGTCAAATGTTTCGCACGAGCTTAAAACTCCCCTTACCACTATTTACGGTATATCTGATATGCTTGCCAACGGTATTGTAAAGCCGGAGGACGTGGAACAGTTTGGAAAGAATATACGCAGTGAGGCGGNACGTCNTATTATTTTGATTAATGATATAGTTTCGCNTTCAAAGCTTGATGAAAATTCTATANNACATGAAGATACTGAAACTGATTTGTATGATTTGGCAGAAGAAATTGTATGCAGACTTGACCGCAAGGCGTCTGAAAAAAATATTGAATTGTCTGTTACCGGTGAACACGTTTCAATTATAGGAAACAGAACGGTGCTTGACGAAATAATATATAATCTGTGTGACAATGCCCTGAAGTACAACAGGGACGGTGGACGTGCTGACGTGAAAATTTCACATATTCCGACAAAAGCACTCATTACTGTAAGTGATAACGGTATGGGAATACCGCCTGAACACATAAACAGGATTTTTGAACGCTTTTATCGTGTGGACAAAAGTCATTCCCGTCAGATAAACGGAACAGGTCTGGGACTTTCTATTGTAAAACATGGTGTCATGTACCATAATGGTACGATACGTGTTGACAGTACACTGGGAAAGGGGTCTGTTTTTACCGTTGAGTTTCCGATAGAAAATAAAAGATAAAAACAAGCCGTTCTGTTTTATCGGGCAGAACGGCTTTTCTTTAAAGTCAGATAGTTTCTGTAACTGAAATAATCAGCATAGTCTTATTTTTATTTTTGTCAGTATATTCAAGATAAAGTTTTTCGTCAGATGTGAACATATAACCTGATTTGAAGTAAGTCCAGTTTTCACCAAATGACTGCCGTAATTGTTGTCCGTGATTATTAACCATGGAATGATTTGTCAGTATTATATGTTCATGATTTTTTTCTTTTGAAAGAATTATAAATTTACATTCTGGAATAATGTCTGCGGAAAATTCAATATTTGTCTTATAGTCAAATATATACTTACGACTGAAATTGTTTATGGTTATTTCGATTAAGATTTTTTTACTGTTGTCCGTAAAACACTTATATCCTAAAGCTTCGTAGAATGTACTGACTGTTTCACCAGTATAAATATTTTTCATTATTTAAGGAAAAGTTTTCTCAGCAGAACAAGGTCAAACACATCAATAATTCCGTCACCGTTGAGGTCTGCTTTTATGCACTGTTCGGTAGTAAGCGGAGAAACAGCAAGGAGATGTTTGTTAATCAGTACAAGGTCATTTACAGCAAGTTTTCCGTCGCCGTCGATATCTCCGTTTATTTCTTTAATAGTAGCTGGTTTTGTTGCAAGAACTGTATAATTTACACAATATGCGGACTGTCCGTTACTGCCGAGAGTTACTTTTTCGCCGGCTTTAACGTCCTTTGCGTAAATTTCCATAGTAAGCTCGTTTGAAGTATTTATAACAAGACTTGTTTTATCATATCCAGAAAGCCATGCAGGGAGATTTTCAACTCTGCTATCAAGTGCGACATAAAGCGTAATATCCTCGCCGGCGGTGAAGTCAGCAATATTTTCAGTGGAATTTTTAGCGTCACAGGCTGTCATGAGAATTTCAGCGTTGTTTAAACTTTCGGGAAGTTCAGTAATTGTAAAGTCACGGTCTCCGAAGATAAGCGAGCCTTTTCCGGCAGATGTTCCGATTGACCAGCCCGACGGGTAAGCGGTATCTGCAACAGTTACATTCTTAAATAAGTTTCCGCTGATTGGTGCGGGATTTTTACTGAAAACAAAGCTGTCGGTATTGAGCAGGTAACCGTCACCGCCTGTGAATTTAAGATATAAGTCGTGTACGCCCTCAATGGTTTTTATGTTGTAAGACAAATCCTGATAGTCACTGAAACCGGCAGTTCCGGCAAAATTGACAACTGAAACAACATTATCCAGACTGTCGAGACATATTTCGATTTTTGAAGTATTGCCCGAAATACGTATATTGATACTCTTTGCACCGTCCTCAAAATCTACTTTGCGGAACATAATCCAGTCATCGTTCTCAATAAATCCGATATTCTGACCGCCTGTTGCAGTATCTTCAACTATTATACCGTTCTGGTCAGAAAAACTTTCGGCTTCTATTGTTTCAAACGCCGATATAGTTGTGACAGGAACTGAAGGTATTTCCGGAGAAAGTGTAACAACGCCCTCAGGGAAAGAGTCAACGGTAAGGTCATTTATATAGTATTCAATATTTGTGTAACCCTGACCGCAGTAGTCACCGTTTGTGTCTGACGGGTCATTGGGGTCAAGACCTCTTGCAAGTTCCCAGTTGTCGTCCATACCGTCGTTATCCTTGTCAGTTATGGTTTTTGTTGTGATTGCTTCGGGGTATGTATAAGTTACACCGCATTCAATATGATACTTGTCAATATTTGCCTTGTTGTCATCTGTGGCTTCGTCGTAAGACGCAGTACCAGACAGATTTCCTGTGCCGCTTCTTGTTTCCCATGCACACTGCTGGTCAACAGCTGTTCTCTTGTCGGGTGCGATACCGTTTCCGGCGAAATTTATAACGTTTTCATAGGAAGCTTCCGCACTTTCACAGGTATCGGCAGTTGAAACATTCTCGCCGTTTACCATAGTCTGAAATGACATGTCACTTTTCAAAGTATCTTTTGTAACGCCGTATGTGTCTGTAATACTCTGCTTTATACTTATACNGTTCCAGTTATCATAAGTAACTTCGNCATATACANAATCGTCCTTGTTAAGCATACGNTTGCCCTTGAGGAATATTTTGAAATTCTGAGGTTTTGTACTGCTGTCAACGTTGACATAATGTTTTCCGCCTGTTGTACCGTTACCCATTTTAAGAGTATTGTTTACATAGTTAAGATGACCGATAGTACCGTAAGCCGTTTGATAAGCCCAGTTATAGATGACGTTGTTTGTGAAATCGGCTGTTTCAGTACCCTCAACTTTTCCTCTGAAATTACGTGAAACGTTATGTATAATAAGATTGTGGTCAAAAGTGCTGTAGCCTTTTCCCATCATAAGACCGAAACCGTGAAGTCCCTTTTTATGACCTCCCCACGAGTCAGCAGGACCTATAATTGAATACTGTACAGTGTAGTATTCGTTGTTGGAATAAAGTCCCCACTGTTCGTCAGTTGTCCAGCTCATAGAGCAATGGTCGATAATGGAACTTGAACCCTTTGCACCGCCCCATGCGTCGTTGCCGGAGCTTGTGGCTTTGTAAGGTCCGGGACGTGAACTTATATATCTGCAAATGATATTGTCACCAGACATACCCATTTTATAGTTTTTAAGAGTAATTCCCGAACCGCCGGGGGCAGTCTGTCCGGCAATCGTTATGTTGCTTTGACAAAGAATATTGCTTTGCAACTCAATAGTACCGCTTACATCAAAAACGACAATTCTATTTGATTTGCTTACAGCGTCACGGAAAGAACCTGATCCGCTGTCGTTAAGATTGGTAACATGATAAACTTCACCGCCACGCCCGCCTGTAGCATATTTACCGCCACCGACAGCTCCCGGAAACGCTATTACCTTAGAATCAGCTTTTGCCTGTAAAGCGTTTTTTTCTGCCGGAATAATTAATCCTGCTGATGAAAATACAGTGACANGTCCGGTAAGAANAGCAGTCAGNTTTTTGATNTTACCATTCATAAAGAAATACCTCCTGAATATATTCTATTGATAATATTATACAATGTTATTCAAATTTTTTCAATAGTTAAAAGTAATTTTGTAGATTATTTTTTGAAAAACTTTTTATAGCTTACAAATTGCTGTCTTGAGATGAATACACATATAGAAGTAAAGCCTGAAAGTGTTCAAAAAAACTACTTTCGGGCTTATTTTAAGTATTTGTTTATTCGTGTAAATCAGAATTTATGTATCTATTCTAATCATTTCAGCAATAAATTTGTTACGATAAATTAAATCTTCTCGTACTGTGAATTCAAGTTTTTCCCAGAAAGCATTACCGAGCTGATTATTTTGAAAAACAACAAGAGCAACTTTGTTTATCCCCTCTTTTTCAAGGGCTTCCATTGCATGACCGACAATTTTTCTGCCAATCCCCTGATTTCTGTATTCGGGTAGAACAACAACATGGTGAAAAAAACCTCTGCGTCCATCGTGACCTGCCAGAATCGTGCCAACTATTTTTCCGTTATCCTCTGCAACAAAGCTTGTTGTGGGATTGCGTTTCAGATAATTTGTGAAGCCCTCCATACTNTCATNAANGNGATTTATGCCGTNATGATCTTTCCACACATCACATACGNTGTCATAATCANCAATTNTCATTACCCTNATAATCANATCAATTCCCTCCATAAATTNANATTTATCTTACTGATATTATACATCTAAAGAACTATTATGTCAATAGAAATGCTATAATTAAAAATTCTTGTATAAGTATTGCTTTTATGTTTGGTATTGTTCTTTGAACCAGTTTTCTATAGCTTTCAAATCACTGTCATTAGTTTCGGCGGAGATGTTTTTAATCAGAGTTTCTTTCAGGGCTGTTTTGTCAGAAGTTTCAATCCAGTCCGTTATTTCTTTGCAGAAAGTAACTATATTAAAACGCATATCGCCGTTTACAATAACATCGTTTAAAGTCCTTTCGACCTTGTGCGGAGTTATATCACTTTTTTCTGCAACTGATTCTATTGCATCATATAAAAACGATTCTATTATTGTAAGATTATCAGATTTTGAATCTGAAGATATTATAGCATTGTCTTTATTACTGTACGTTTCTATTTCGTTCAGCAAATCAATAAGTATGTATATTCTTTCACTTGTCGGATTTGAAAATTCGTTTATATTCATGTTTATCTGTCCTTTGCTTAAGATTGATTCTAATTATATTATAAAATCTCCGTTTTGTCAATTTTATAAGAAAATATATTACAGAAATTCTTCTTTTTACCGTCGTTTNNGCATATANATTTACAGACCNCTGAAACAGCAAAGNAGGGATAACATAATGTTGAAACAATTACCTGACCAACGGGCTGTAATCTTAGGGCAGTACATACTTGAAAATAAGTCCACTGTACGTGCTGCCGCCAAAAAATTCGGCATTTCAAAAAGTACGGTGCATAAAGACGTGAGTGAACGTCTTAAAAAGGAAAATCCTGCACTTTATGCACAGGTTAAGGATATACTTGAAATAAACAAACAGGAGCGTCATATAAGAGGTGGAATGGCAACAAAGCTTAAGTATGAAAAAATTGCGGAGCGTAAGGTGAAATATAAATATTGACTAAAAAGGACTGTCTGTATATATAGGCAGTCTTTTTTTGTGCATATTTTATAAAAAATATGTNGAAATAATTTGTCAAGATAAAACAGTTCCGAAAAAGCGAAATTTTTTTAGGAACTGTTTTGTATTTACTGTTATATAATTTTATGATATTATATCATCATAGTAAAGGAGGTGTATAAAATGGGTTTATTTGATTCATTTGTAAGTGCGGTTAACGATGCTGCTAAAAGAAATTACAGGAGTGCTACAGGTCATGATTATGACAGAGACTTTCAGTATTACTTACGTGAATGGGAGTGGAGACAGGATTATGAACTGAAACAGCGTTGGTCTGATTTAGAAGATGATAACGGTATCAGACATTCTGCTGAAAAAGCAGCAGTAAGGGAACTGATGAAAGAAAAGGGATTCGATATATATTGATTCTGTAATCTAATCCGCTTGTAAAAAAGGACTGTCATTATAACGGCAGTCTTTTTAATTTTTTTGTATATTTTTCACAAATTTGTTAAAAAGTGCTTGACAAAATTCGGGGGGTGTATAATAAGTGCATAAAAATATTGCACAAATATTTAGAAATTATATTATTGGAAGGATGTGTAAAATTATGGAAGTATTGGTAGTATTAATAACTCTTGCAGTAATAACTGTAGTTGGTATTTTAATATTTTTAGGGGTCAGAGCAATTTTTGAATTTTTTGAAGAACATTCAGTTGCAAGATTTATTCTTATAGGTCTTGTGATTGTGTCTTTAGCATCTGCATTAGAACCAGTAGTTTTAATTGTTGTTGGTGGAATATTATTAATTAAAGTTTTATATATAGTTGGTGATGTTATATCAGATTATTTGCCTGATTCACATTCACATTCATATGTAGACCCTGGGGTATGTGTATACCCTAAACCAAATAAAGAAGATGATGAAATAGTTGATTTTGATACTTATGAAGATATGTTTGGAAATAAATATAGATACGACAGAAGATATGGTGAATTAATTGATAAAAATCATCAGCGTATAAAAGTTTCACAAGTTTATGAACATGATTTAAAATTAGAAGATTCTAAAGGTTATCCATATGACCGTATAAATTAGTAATAATAATAAAAAAGGACTGTCATTAAAACGGCAGTCCTTTTAATCTATATAAAAAACAGTGTTCTGATTTACGCCATGAGTTCCGGAGCAATTCACGGGCGTAAATCAGCCACTCCAAAACAGCATATATCAAAAATCCCTGCTTACTTTATTTTATGCAGAAATTTGTGAAATGCAACAAAGAAATTTCTGGTATTCTTACAATCTGTCATTTTTGTTATATTTCTGTAACTGAATGGAATATTTCCGTAAGCAAATCGGTGCTTTTTTGTCATTGCAATTTTCTTCCATAAGTATTATAATATAATCACAACATAATAAACACTGTTGATAAATAAAAAAATTTCCTCTGNGTCTCACANAANGCAGGNANTTACANACACCTTTAAAAAGAGANCTGCCNGAGTTATCCNNNAGTTTTCTTTGTATAATCAGTTTTGAACAAAATTAATCATTGGGGGAAACATTATGGAAATAAAAAGCATATGGTATGAGTTTGAAGAATGGGCAGACGGCTATGATGAGTATGATGAAAACTCTGATGTTGTTTTTGAACTAAGTGACAGTACAAAGTGGTGTGCAACATTTTTTACATATCAGAATTTATTAAGCCTGTCAAAGAAAAATCAAGTAACAGGTGAACTTCTTTCAGGCAAGTATTTTTTAGCAGACAAACCTATTTTTATTTCTGAAATGAAAAAAGATATAATAATTTCTGTTCTTAATGATATAATTCAGACAGAAAAAGATTTGTCATGTGTTTTTACAAAAATCAGTGAATAATTACAAAATTTATTTATTACTTTTAATGAAGGTGAGATAATGAAAAGTTGCAGGTACATAAAAGGTATTGACGAACTATTGAAAAAACTTCCCGAAAATTGTCAGTACTGGTATAAGTTCAGTAAAATTATAAGTCTTAACTATGGGAAAGAATTTGACTATGAAAAATCTTTTGACTATGTGGATTGTATAGACATGGTTCTGACGGACTGGGAACGTAAATATAAGATAAATATCAAGTTGATTGATATTGTGGGGGAGATGAGTTTCAGTATATGTAATGGTTTTTTTAGCGGTTTGGAAATAGTATATCATGAATTTTATGATTACAGGCGTTATGAGTTTACAAGTTTTGAGCAGGATATTTATTTTGAAGTGTGGTGCAGGGATATTTCTGTAAAACTGATTGAGGAATGATGGCTATGGACATTACCGAAAAAGAAATAAAAGAAATGGTAGCAAAGACTTATATATATCTTTCCACTGTTTTGTCGGGATTTTTAAGTGCAAGAGCTTTGATATTTATTTTTATGTTTATAGGTGGCTTGTCGGAGTACCTTGAATATCATAACGACCCTGACGACCACGGCGGAAAACTTCACTATGTTGACCTGAGTGCAATGTGGCTTTGTGGACTTATGGGAATTATCTTTGCTGTATTTTCCTTTTTCGTTTTACGTTACCAGTTCCGAAAAATCAGACAGCTTGAAAAGAAAGTCCCTGTTATAATAAGTACAGTTATTCTTGAAATATTTTCTGTTCTTGTTTGGGGACTTTTATGGTTGTAGTATATATTATTGAGAATACAGTAATAAAAAAACTGCCGGAAATAATCGGCAGTTTTTTATAGATTATTTTTTATTGATTTTTTTAAGTAGAAACATTCTTGCACTGTACGGTGGTATATTCATGTCAATGTGATTTTCATTATAGGTGAAATCGGTTTTTCCGTCGGGAGTGTGACCGCTGTAAATCTGATTATCGGAATCAAGAAGAAGTTCGACATTGTAACCCTCTCCCACAGTAACCGAATATTTCGACTGATACCAGTCGGAAAAATTCATCACAGCAAGTATATCACCGTCTGCACTCTTTCGTCTTATGGCGTATACACATCTGTCGCTTGAGTTGCAGTCCTCCCACATGAAATTAGTCGGGTCATAGTCGTAATGGAGGGCATTGTATTTAAGATAAATTTTATTAAGAGCCTTTATATATTCTCTGAAAGAATCGTGCATGGGATATTTAAGCATTTCCCAGTCCTGTTCACGCTTTTCGTCCCATTCACGAAGCTGTCCTATTTCGTTACCCATAAAGTTGAGTTTTTTTCCGGGGTGGGTCATCATGAACATATAGAAAGTTCTTGCCTGTGGGAATTTGTCCTCATAATCACCACTCATTTTCTGTGTGATTGTAGCTTTTCCGTGAACTACTTCATCATGCGAAAGCGGAAGTATAAATCTTTCATTATAGAAATAAAGCATTGCGAAAGTCATTTTGTGATAG
>WFLZ01000257.1 GCA_009177225.1 Clostridia bacterium | reverse complement strand
CAAACCGAAGTCAAAACCCAAGCCGAAGCCTGAAACGAAAGACGGTGAGTGACTTGGCATATGCTGATTTTCCGTTTTATCAGGATTTTTTCAAGGGAACTTTAATCACAGACGGGGATACGTTTCGGACATTTTCGGAGCGTGCCTCCGAATTTATCGACACAGCAACTTTTGACCGCCTCGCTGATGAAGAACTTCTGAACCGTCATAAAATTAAAATTCAGAAATGTGTGTGTGCTTTGGCAGAACAGTTTTTCCGGCGAAATATAGCGTTTTCGGGTGGTGTTCCGGATTCAGAGAATATGCCGAAAACTTCTGAAAGTATAGGTGCATATTCCGTGTCAATGGCAAATCCGTATGACTATGTTCAGGAAATTTCCATGACCGACGAGGATTTCCGGAAATCTCTGAAAAGCACGGTTTTACGCTATTTAGGCAATACGGGTCTGCTTTACAGAGGGGTGTACGACTGATGTTTACAAACAGAAAAGGCTGCACCGTTTACGAAAAAACAGTGCAGAACCGTTCGCCTGCTTTTGTAAGGCATGAGATAAAAAACATTTACTGGGAAGATACGCAGTCGCAGGAAATCAACAGTACGCGGGGAGGCAGTTACAGGACTTCACAGAATGAAGCCCTTATTTTTATTCCCGAAAGTTCCCTGACGGATTATCTGCCGAAAGTCAGCGATAAAATTGTGGGGGAAATCATTCCCGACGACAATCCACCCGACAATGCCATGACGATTATGACTGTAAAAAATTTCCGTTATGGTTCTCCGTCGGTACGGCATCTGGAGGTGACCGCAGAATGATAACTTTTACAGGAATCACTTTTGACCCGAATTTCAAACAGAAAACAGAATCCAATTTCGACAGGTGTCAGAAATTCATTGACAGCGAGGTTCTGAGACTTTCAGACCCTTACGTTCCGATGAAAACCGGTATGCTGAAAAAAAGTGGCATTTCAGGTACTGTAATAGGTTCAGGAGTCGTTGAATACACTGCACNTTACGGAAAACGGCAGTACTACACAAACNNCNNAAATGGTNAGNGTNGAAANATGTNGTTTGAACGAATNAAANCCGACCANAANGANGAAATTGAGANANAANCTAAGGANAATTTCAAATGAAAAAATCAGTTATTGAGTGTATCCGCAATTACATAATGAAATTCCCTGAGCTTAAAGACGGCTGTTTTCTTGTTGATTTTCTCGGAAATCAGCCGATTGAATATGTCGTTGAAACAGTCCCCTGCGACCCTGTTTACAAAAAATACACGGACGGAAGCTGTATGAAACAGTTTCTTTTTGTGTTCGCAAGCCGTGAATTTTACAGCGAAGATGTCAGCCGGTGTCTTGAAAACAATTCGTTCTATGAACGTTTCGAGGACTGGATAACAGAACGGAATTTCAACGGTATACTGCCGGATTTAGGTGACACACGCTGTCCGGTTTCCATTGAAGTTCTTACGGGCGTATATGTTTTCGACGCTGACACGAACACTGCCCGTTATCAGATACAGCTACGTTTACTTTATGAGGAGGATTAATTATGTCTGATTCGACAAAACCTGAAATCATTGCAAGACACAGGATTCTTGCATTTTACGGCGTTCCGGGTAATTCCGGAACTGTAACAAAATATTACAGAATGAAAAAATTCACACAGTTCACGCACAGCAAAAACCCTATTGAATACAGCCGTCAGTACGTTGATGAGCCTTTTCAGCAGACTGATGTTATGGGATTTTCGCCATCCTATGATTACGCTTTTGACAAGCACAAAAACCTTGCGGTTCAGGACGACATCATTAAAATCACTGACGGAGAGCTTATTGGTGAAGATGCAGTGAGAACGATTGTTATTGTCGATACTTCTGACCCTTCAGCAACGGCTTATAAGCGAGATTATGCCGTTATTCCGAACTCTGAGGGCGATAACATCAACATTTACACGTATTCAGGAAGTCTTAAAGCAAGAGGCGAAAAAATCAAAGTTACAGTATCAACCACTGACGACTATCAGACTATTACCGTAACTGACAATGTAAACAGTTAGAATGACGGAAACAGGGCAGATAATGCAGCTGTTTCCAGAATATCAGATATTCAGCCGGACGAAGTTCCGGAAATTAACGAAGGAGATGTTTTAAATGAACTCTAAAATATGGGAAATAAACGGCTGTGAACTCAGCTTTGACCTTGAAGACGCTGATTCTGTGGAGCGTTATGAAAATGCTTTCGAGGCAATGTCGGCAGAGGAAAACGAAATCCCGAAAGACGGAAAGCAGTCTGAAAGAATAAGGGCTTACTGCAAACTCTATGAAAGACTTTTTGACCGCATTTTCGGTGACGGAACGTCTGAAAAAATCTTTGCGAACCGCCCTGTGAATACTGCCGTTTACGATGATATCTATTTTGAATTTCTGAATTTCGTTCGTAATCAGGCTGTAAATTCGGCAAAGCAGAGAGCCGAAAAACTCTCGAAATACAGACCTAATCGTCAGCAGAGACGTGAGTTTAAAAAGTGATAAACGCACTTTATGAACCGTTTCCGGAAACAGTCTCGGCGGACGGTTATGAATATCCGGTAGTGACTGATTTTCGGGAATGGCTGAAATTTGCAGATATGATGGGCGACAAGGAAATTTCCTCAGAAGAAAAAATTCTGCTGCTTACGGACTGGCTTCTGAAACCACCGGAGTACGTTACACAGGAACTTGTAAAGGCGGTTTTTGACTTTTACAAGGCTGAAAATCTTGACCCGAAGTCTGATTGTCATAGTGATGATGACGAAACCTCTGAAGAAGTGCCTGTAACTCCTCCTGTTTTCGACTGGAAAACAGATTCAAAGTATGTTATCGGCGATTTTTGGCGGTATTACGGCATTGATTTGATTTCAGAAGAATATATGCACTGGTGGAAATTCCGTTGTCTTTTTTCGGCACTTCCCGACGATTCTCAGTGTCAGAAACGTATTGCTTATCGCAGTACTGATATAAATCAGATTAAAAACGAGTCGGAACGCCGGAGAATTATGCGTATAAAACAGGCAATTGCTATTCCGTTTGAATACGACGAGGACATGATTGGTGCAACATTTGGTATGTAAGGAGGGATTTTTCTGTCATTTGACGGTACGCTGAAATTTGATACGGCAATCGACAAAACAGGCTTCAAACTGGGAATTGACAGTCTCGGAAGTATAGCACAAAACGGCTTATCACTTATCAAAGGAGCTTTTTCGGCGGCTGGGTCTGTGGTTTCGGAACTTGGCAGTCACGCTGTGGAAGTCGGCAGAAATTTTGAAAGCAGTATGGCACAGGTTATTGCCACGATGGGAATAACCAAGGATACAGTTGAAAGCGGCGTAAACAGCTATGATTTGCTGAAAAAAGCGGCAGCAGATGCCGGTGAATCCACAACATTTTCGGCTTCAGAAGCGGCAGACGCTTTGAATTATCTTGCTCTTGCAGGCTACACGGCGACACAGTCGGCAGACGCACTTCCGCAGGTGTTGAATCTTGCATCAGCTGGCGGTCTTGACCTTGCATACGCTTCTGACCTTGCAACCGACGCTATGGCGGCACTCGGTATTGCAGCAAACGGTGAGAACCTGAAAAAATTCGGTGACGAAATGGCGAAAACCGCCAGTAAATCAAATACCAGTGTTGCACAGCTCGGCGAGGCAATTCTGACGGTCGGCGGTACGGCTAAAGAACTTGCCGGCGGTACAACAGAACTTAATGCGGCTCTGGGTGTTCTTGCAAATGTCGGTATAAAGGGCAGCGAGGGCGGTACGGCTCTGAGAAATATCATGCTTGCCATGACTCCGACAACCGACAAGGCAGCTAATGCGTTCGAACGTCTGAATCTCGAAAGCTACGATGCAAACGGAAATCTCAGACCTTTGAATGAAACTTTCAAAGACCTCAACAAAGCTATTTCAGGCATGACTTCACAGGAAAAAACCGACGTTCTTAATGATATTTTCAATAAAGTTGACCTGAAATCCGCTTCCGCAATGCTTGCTGCCTGTGCGTCCTCTACTGAAGAACTTGGAAACGCTTTTCTTTACGCAGGTGTTCCGGCTGAAAATCTCAACGTATTTCTGGAAAATTTCGAGAACGGTGTATATGGAACAATGTCCGAAACCGAATTTTTGTCAAGCGTTATGAATGATTTCGGCGTTTCGGCAGACTCGGCAGGAGCGATTTATTCGGCATTTGTGACGCAGCTGAATGGAGTTTCCTTCGAAAACCTATACAATGAAATTGCAAACTGTGATGGTGCTATGGCTGACATGGCTCACACCATGAATGACACGCTCGACGGCGATATGAAGTCCCTTGAATCAAAGGCTGAGGCGTTCGGAATCGCTGTTTATGACAATATAAATCAGCCCCTTCGTGACATTGTTCAGCTTGGCGGTGAATACGTTTCGCAGTTTACCAACGTTCTTAAAGAAGGTGGATTTGAAGGTCTTGCCGAAACTTTCGGGGACGTTCTTGCCGACGCTGTAAACGTCATTTCCAGCTATATTCCAAAAATCATAGACATTGCAGTTTCGGTTATAAAGTCGTTTATAAGCGGAATAACCAAAAATTCAAGGAGCATCGCAAAATCGCTGTCACAGGTCGGAACGGCGGTTCTGAGTGGTATTTCTGAAATAATTCCCGAACTTTTTACCGTCGGTGCTGACATTTTCTATAATCTGCTTGACGGCTTTTCCGAGGCACTTCCCGAACTCATTGACACGGCAGTTTCAGGAATTTCCGAACTCGCTTCCGCTCTGACCGACGGAAGTTCAAAGTTATGGGAAATCGGTACAAAACTCATTTCAGGCATTGCGGACAGAATCTCAGAAAAACTTCCCGAACTTTCGGCGACAGCATCAAAAATAATAACATCGTTTTCAGAAACGATAAACAAGAATTTTCCGGAACTGGTAACCGCCGGAATACAGATTGTCGAAACTTTGGGAACTGTTATTCTTGACAATCTTCCGGTGCTTGTAAACGCTGCAATCAGCATAATACAGATGCTTTGCGACACGCTTTTAACGTCTGAAAATTTTGAAAAACTGTTTTCGGCAGGCTATGAAATTCTCACAACGATTACCGGAATAATAATCGACAGTCTGCCGGAACTCATTGGAATTGCGGTTCAGATTATAGATTTTTTGTGTACGGAACTGCTTTCAGGCGACAACATAATTACACTGATTGAAACAGCCGTTGAAATTCTAACTGCTCTGGCTGACGCTGTGGTTGACAATATTGATGAAATTCTGCTTGCTGCTGAACAGATTATCGTGACAATCTGTGATGAACTTCTGAAACCCGATAATCTCGAAAAAATCATTAAAACAGGTGCGGAACTCCTCGGCAAACTGATAGTGGGGCTGTGTGAAATCAGCGGTAAACTGCTTGGTTTTGCAGGATTGATGTTTGAAGAAATTGGTAAAACATTAAGAGATATTGACTGGGGAAGCCTTGGCACTGCGATTGTCGAGGGCATTTGTTCGGGACTGCTTGACTGCGATTTTATTCTTGATGATTATCTTAGTGATTTCGGCGATAACTGGATTGTTGGAATAAAAGATATTCTTGGTATTCACTCACCGTCGAAGGTGATGAAGGACGAAGTCGGCAAATATCTTGCCTTGGGTGTCGGCGAAGGTTTCGTGGAAAATGCTGACCAAATCGGACAGCAGATTACAGGTGCTGTTTCTGAATGGACTTCACTTCTTCCCCGTAAATCACAGGAATCGGCAAATCAGTTTTCGGAAAATACCGTTTCGGTTTTCGGAAATCTTCCCTCTAAAATTGCGGAATATCTTTACAATTCTCTTGATATTGCACAGCAGTGGGGTGCAGAGATTTCGGACAGTGGAAAAAGTACAGCCGAAAAATTTGTTGATTCAATTACGTCTCATATTAAAAAACTACCTGAAATTTCACTGAAAATCCTGAATGAAACATCTGAAAGATTCACAGCATGGGGAATAACCCTTGTAAATCGTGGCACTAAAATATCCTCTGACCTTGTTTCAAAAATTATCAACGGAGTTTCCTCGTTACCGTCCGGAATGAATATAATCGGCAGAAATCTCGTCGAAGGTCTGTGGAACGGAATTTCAGAATCAGGAAACTGGCTCAGAAACAGAATATACGAATTTGGCAGAGAAATAACGGAAAGCTTCAGAGATGTTTTCGGAATACATTCACCGTCAACAGTTATGCGTGACAGCGTCGGAAAATATCTCGCACAGGGTATCGGAGTGGGTTTTGATGACGAATTTCCGGACATTGCCGGAACTGC
>WFLZ01000002.1 GCA_009177225.1 Clostridia bacterium | reverse complement strand
CTGTGGAGAGTTTTTCTTTCTTCTTCTGTTATAAAATACTTCATGTTATCACCATAATTATATTAAAATTATTCTTCAAAAACTTTAGGCAGATGATGTTTCAGAAAAAAGCTGAACTCTCTTGCACCGTTGCAGGAACGCATATTTATTCTGATTTTACATCTGTCGGTTTTAATGATTAGAAAAGTCGTTCTGCCGTCTGATTTTCTGTAAACTCTTTTAATATCGTTGAAACGTATTGTCCGGAATTTAAAAAAATTTCTGTACTGAATTTCACGGGTTTTAAAGTCATACTTCACAAAGAACCGGAAACAGAACATTGTAAAAGCAGACCATGGAAAAAATATAAGATACATAATAAAGAATATTTCATTTCCAATATATTTTCCGTTAANCAGGNNAAGTATAACAGGGTACANCAGAACCAGCATTACAGCATNTTTGTCCGAGCCGTNTTTTACAATACCAGAACTTCNGTAAGGAATAGTTTTTTTATTTTTCTTATGTTTAGCCATGTTTTTCAATAATTAAGGTTTTTCGGGAGTATTCTGTCAACTTAATGATACGGACATGATTAATCTTCTTTGGTGATATAAGTCATAATTTGTTTATTTCTTTTGTCCCACAATTATTACATGATTGCTCATATCTATAATGGATTTCTTTGAACAAACCGATAAATGATAATTAAACCATAATTCAAATTGTTCATCATTCCATTTGTCTACTTTTTCATGAAATAATAGTGCTAATCCATCTTGTGCGAAATGTTTTTTTATTTCCAGTTTATATTTTTTATATAAGTCCTGCATTTCATCATATGATGAATAATATGTATCTGTCCAAAAACAATTAGGGTCATCATGATTTAATATACCCGTATCCCTGATTTGATTAAGCAGATTTTTATCTAAATATTGGTCATCGGACATTACAATCATTTGATTAAGATATAATNTTNGAATANATGCCGTAACCAGATAACCGTCTTTTTTTNNAATTCTTNATGATTCTTCAAAACATTTCTTTCTTAATTCCTTATTGGTCAGATGATAAAAAGGTCCCATATTCAAAACTACATCAAATGTTTCATCTGAAAAACAACTCATATCAGTTGCATCTAAAACGAATGTGTTCATTGCATATGATTTATCTTTTAAATGCTCATCTATATATTTTATATGTCTTGGTGTTATATCAGTTGCAGTTACTTTATGTCCTTTATCAGCCAGATAAAAGGCATATGCTCCTGTTCCGGCAGCACAATCCAGAATATTAAGATTATCTTTAAAAAGTTCATCAAACAAATTAACAGTAGTAAGAAATTCAATTCGTCTTGCATTATTTGTTGTAATTCTATTTTCTTCTTTATAATTTTCATAATATTTTATAACTTGATTGCTCATAATTATACACCTCTACAAATTCTGATTTATATTACAAAATTAAGAATGAAAATATAGGGACGGACAAAGTATCCGTCCCATGATATTCAAAAATTACTTGTAAAGTGGGAATTTTTCACAGATAGCGTTTACGCCTGCACGGATTTCGTCAGACTTGTTTTCGAAGTCTGTAGCACAGAGATAAATGTATTCAGCGATTTTTTCCATTTCCTCAACGCCGAGACCTCTTGTTGTAACAGCCGGTGTACCGATTCTGATACCGCTTGTTACGAAAGGCTTTTCGGGGTCATTGTGGATAGCGTTCTTGTTTACTGTGATGTAAACTTCATCAAGACGGTGTTCAAGTTCTTTGCCTGTGATGTTGAACGGACGGAGGTCAACGAGCATGAGATGGTTGTCCGTACCGCCGGAAACGAGGTTGAAGCCTTTTTTGAGAAGTCCTTCGGAAAGAGCCTTAGCGTTTTCAACAATTTTCTTCTGGTATTCCTTGAACTCCGGTTTGAGAGCTTCACCGAAACATACAGCCTTTGCAGCAATAGTGTGCATAAGAGGACCACCCTGAGTTCCGGGGAAGATAGCGGAATTGATTTTCTTTGCAAGAGCCTCGTCGTTTGTGAGGATAAGACCACCACGAGGACCTCTTAAAGTTTTGTGAGTGGTTGTTGTTGTGATGTCAGCATAGGGAACAGGTGACTCGTGAACTCCGGCAGCAACAAGACCTGCAATGTGTGCCATATCTACCATAAAGAGAGCGTCAACAGACTTAGCGATTTCTGAAAGTCTCTTGAAGTCGATTGCTCTTGGATAAGCACTTGCACCTGCAACGATAAGTTTCGGCTTGTGTTCTTCTGCAAGCTTCTGAACTGTATCATAGTTGATAACTTCTGTTTCGTCGTCGAGACCATATGAAACGAAGTTGAAGTATTTACCTGAGAGGTTTACGGGTGAACCGTGAGTAAGATGACCGCCGTCTGCAAGGCTCATACCGAGAACTGTGTCACCGGGCTTGAGTACTGCGAAATATGCGGCAGTGTTAGCCTGTGCGCCTGAATGTGCCTGAACGTTTGCGAACTTAGCACCGAAAAGCTCTTTAGCACGTTCAATGGCAATCTGTTCAACAACGTCAACACACTGACAGCCGCCGTAATAACGCTTTCCCGGATAACCTTCAGCGTACTTGTTTGTGAGGACAGAACCCATTGCAGCCATTACAGCAGGGGAAACGATGTTTTCACTTGCGATAAGTTCAAGATTTCTCTGCTGACGAGCAAGTTCCTGAGCCATAGCTTCGCCAACTTCACTGTCGTAACCGGACACAAAGCCGATTGAATCCATTAAATCATTGTACATTTTAAAAAACACTCCTTAAAAAAGTCTGCGTAAAATATTACCATATAATTATACAACAAACACAGTATAATTTCAATAGGAAAATCAAAAAAATTCAAAAAAATCAGTTTTATGCGAGAGCAGGCACAATTTCTTCCCATACGGGAGTATTGCCGGCAGATATTTTTGCGTAGTACATAAGTATAGCTTCCGCATCAACTGTGTCAACAAAACCGTCTCTGTTTATATCACATATTTTCACTTGTTTTTCGTCAAGTGTCATATTTCCGTGGGCTGATGTATTGGCATATGTACGGAGTACAAAAGCTGCATCAACGGTATCAACAAGACCGTCATTGTTTATGTCGCCGAGTTCGTCGAATAAAGTTATTTCATATGTTACAATTGGCTTGTCGTCTCCGGGTGGAAGTATATTTACAGTGGCGGTTTTTCCGTCTGCAAAGAGTTCTTCAAGAGAAGATATTTCGGCGTAACAGCTTGATGTAATATTTTCGGTCTGTGTGTTTACACAGTAGTTTCCGTTTTCGTCAGTAACGGGTGTCTGTGTATCCGTTCTGATAGAAACGGAAAGACCGTCAAGGTCAACGTTTCTGTTTGTTGTATAGTATTCTGTTTTGCGTGGTATACCGTCAACTGAAATAGTTGCTCTTTTGTAGAGAGCATTTATAGCAGTGTCGGAATTTATGTATTCGGGAGTTGAACTCCACATATAGAAGTCCTGTTCTGTATATATGTCAATATGGCTGTGCAGGGACGAAGTGTCAATTTTAGAATAGTCGATTTTTTCATCTGGACTTACTTCCATAGTTTCCATTACATTTCCGTCAAAGTCGATAAAAGTCAGGGTATACTTTGGGGATATGGGTTCGTCAATTAAAGTTAT
The DNA here is from genome assembly GCA_009177225.1 of Clostridia bacterium. GTDB lineage: Bacteria > Bacillota > Clostridia > Oscillospirales > Ruminococcaceae > Ruminococcus. The sequence continues at coordinate 6,573 of WFLZ01000002.1, read as the reverse complement.
TTCATAGGTTACAATCGGTTTGTCATCTCCGAGAGGGAATACATTTACAGATGCGGTGTTTCCGTCTGCAAAGAGTTCTTCAAGAGAAGATATTTCGGCGTAACAGCTTGATGTGATATTTTCGGTCTGTGTGTTTACATAGTAGTTTCCGTTTTCGTCGGTGACGGGTGTCTGTATGTCAAGGGTAATCAGAACGGAAAGACCTTCAAGGGAAACTTCTCCTTCTGTTGTATAGTATTCTGTTTTNTCGTGGNNTNCNGTCNACTGAAATAGTTGCTNTTTTGTANAGNGCATTTATANCNGTNTCNGAATTTATGTATTCNGGAGTTGAACTCCACATATAGAAGTCCTGTTCTGTATATATATCAATATGACTGTGCAGAGATGAAGTGTCAATTTTGGAATAGTCAATTTTTTCATCGGGACTTACTTCCATAGTTTCCATTACATTTCCGTCAAAATCTGTAAAAGTAAGAGTATATTTTGTCTCGTCTGGTTCTGTAGTGTCTGTGATGTTTTCTTCCGCATAAACATTTAACGGAATCATTGAAAGAGTGAGAAACGCAGTGAGTAACGATGATATTTTTTTGTTCATATTATCCTCCTGTTTTTAGGTTATTTTATCATTTTTCTTGAAAAACATTCTGCAATCGTCTGAAACGACCCTGCAAAGTTTCACGTATTTTTCGTATGGCATACGCAGAAGCATGAAGTCAGCGGATAAAATTCTTCCTGTGTAGTGGTCATACGCAAAAATTGCATAAAGTATAATTTCGTCCCAGTCTGTATAACTGGACATTTCAGTGGCTTTTTCGGAATATTCATCAAAATATTCTTCTATTGTTGTAAGGGAATGGAAGCCGCAGTATTGCATATCTATATACAAGTCTATATCATTTGCCATACAAATCACCTTCCTGATAATTATTCCTAATTTTTATCCTGAAAATTCTGTTCTGACTTTTCCGAAAGTTTCTTTTTGCGGATTTTATATGTTACAACTGCCGAGCTTATGAAAGTAAGGGTAAATAAAACAAGCACAACTATCAGTACGACAGTTTTTGACGGCTGAGCAGATAAAATTATATTTAAAGCCGGCAATGTACAGAATATGACATTTTTTTCTGGATTTATCATAAAATTTCTCCTTTCCATATGATTATAACATATTTTTGTTAAATTGTCCATAGTTTAATAAAAAAGTGTTGAAAACAGATTTAAAAGCTTTTGAAATATTTATAAAAATATGTTGACAATGCAAAAAGCATATGATATAATATAAAAAAGACAGGATATTTATGGAAATTTTTTGGAGGGTCGTATATGAGTGCAGGTGTATTATTATCTCAATGCAGGTTTATTTTTTAACACGGAAATAATTCGCTTGGCACGAGGAAATTTATATAAATATAAATCAAACCGCTGCTTAGTGTGAATTAAGCAGTGTTTTTTGTTTTTTTTCGGAGGTAGTTATGAAAAAGATAAGTATAAAAACAAGCAGTCCTTATGGAGTTTTGGTAGAACGTGGAGGAATTAAAAAATGTGGTGAGTATATTTTTGCTGTTACGAAATCCAGAAAAGCAGCGATTATTACTGATGATGTAGTAAAGGAACTTTATGCGGATACGGTTATAAAGTCTCTTGAGGAAAACGGTTTTGAATGTTCTGTTTTTGATTTCCCGAACGGTGAACAGTCAAAGAGCCTTTCGGTTCTCGGACAGATATTTCATTTTCTCTGTGACAGCAATATTACAAGAAGTGATATTCTTATTGCTCTCGGTGGTGGAGTGGTCGGTGACATCACGGGATTTGCGGCGGCTTGTTTTCTCAGGGGAGTGGACTTTGTACAGATTCCCACAACTTTGCTTGCTCAGGTTGATTCATCTGTGGGCGGAAAAACAGCCATAGATATTCCCGACGGAAAAAATCTTGTCGGTGCATTCAAACAGCCTGCACTTGTAATCTGCGACAGCGACACGCTTAAAACCCTTACCCCTGATATACTTTCCTGCGGTATGGCAGAAGTAATAAAATACGGAATGATTCGTGACGAAAAACTTTTTGAACTGGTAGAAAGTCACACGCTTGAAAATGTTGACGAAATAATGGACGAAATCGTTTATACCTGTATCGACATAAAACGTGATGTTGTTGAAAGCGATGAATTTGACAGAGGTGAGAGAATGATTCTTAATTTTGGTCACACTCTCGGTCATGCAATTGAGGGCTGGCACAATTATACGGATTACACTCACGGTATGGGCGTTGCAGTCGGAATGTGCCTTATTACTGACAAATTCGCACCTCAGCTTTCCGAAAGACTTAAAAAATGTGTTCTTGCCTATGAACTTCCCACAGACACGGAAGCACCTATAAGTGAACTCCTCCCATACTGTTCAAAGGATAAAAAGCGTGAATCCGGAAATATAAGTTATATAGTATGTGGAACGGTCGGCAGGGCTGAAATAAGAAAGACAACAGTCAGTGAATTTGAAAAAATTATGGGGGAATGAACATGGATATAAAAATTACTCCTGCACGTCTCAAGGGAAACGTTGATATTCCGTCGTCAAAGAGCGTGGCACACAGAGCGTTGATTTGTGCGGCACTTGCCGGTGGAAAAGATGAAGAATCAATGATTAGTGGAATAAGCTGGTCAAAGGACATTGATGCTACTATTGATGCTATGTCCGCACTTGGAGCCGGTTTTCTTGTCGGACAGCATGACAGTATGACACAGCACGTAATGGGTATCAAAAGCAATCTTTCCGAACATTTTGGATTAAAAAAGAAACCCGAAAAAGCCGTTATCGACTGCAACGAAAGCGGTTCTACATTGAGATTTATAATACCTGTTGCGGCTGCACTCGGTATTGAGACTGAATTTCACGGCAGGGGCAGACTTCCGCAGAGACCTATTGACATCTACATAAGAGAACTCGGAAAACATGGTATAACTTTTGACTACAATAATACAATGCCCTTTACTATGTCGGGACAGCTTAAGAACGGTATTTACGAAATAGAAGGCAACGTTTCATCACAGTTCATTACGGGACTTCTTTTTGCACTGCCTATGCTCGACGGTGATTCAGAAATTGTCCTGACCTCACATCTTGAATCACGTCCGTATGTAGATATTACAATTGACGTGCTTAAACGTTTCGGCGTAACCATTGACGAAACGGAAAACGGTTTCCGTATAAAAGGTAATCAGACCTACAAACCCCACAGCGAAAAAATTGAGGGCGACTACTCTCAGGCGGCGTTTTTCTATGTTGCCAACGCTCTCGGCTCGTCCGTAACTCTTGGAAACCTCAACCCCGACAGTGTACAGGGCGACAAAAAAGTGCTTGATATTATTGAAAATATGTGCTATAATGGGAATATCGGAAGTTTTAGGGCAGACTGTTCGGACATTCCTGACCTTGTACCAGTTCTTGCGGTTCTTGCAGCATTCGGAAGTGCAGAATCAGTGATTTATAATGCTGAACGTCTTAAAATAAAGGAAAGTAACCGGCTTGAAACTACTGCCGCCCTTATAAACAATCTCGGCGGAAATGCGGAAGTTACTGACGACGGTCTTATTATACGCCCCACAGGTACAATGCACGGCGGTACTGTTGACAGTTACGGCGACCATCGTATAGTAATGGCGGCGGCAGTTGCGGCAACGAAAACAGACAATAACGTGATTATAAAAGGTGCGGAGGCAGTTGAAAAATCCTATCCTGATTTCTTTAAGGATTATAAAAATCTCGGAGGTAAAATAAATGTCATCAATCTGGAATAACAGGATTTCTGTTTCAGTATTCGGGGAAGCTAATAGTACAGCAATAGGCGTTACTATAAACAATCTTCCTGCCGGTGAATACATAGATGCAGATGAAATCAATAAATTCATGTCGAGAATAAACCGTAAAAAAAGTGATATGGATTTTTTACGTACGGAAAATACTACACCGCACATTATGTCCGGAATCTATAATGAACGTACTACAGGCGCTCCGCTCTGTGCGTTTATTCACAATAATATTTCAGAAACTGATGACTTTTCAAGTCTCGGCAGACTTGCACGTCCCGGTCATGCAGACTATACCGGAGCAGTACGTTACAAAGGTTTCAATGACGTGAGGGACGGCGGTCATTTTTCGGAACGCCTTACAGTTCCGCTTTGTTTTGCCGGAGCAGTCTGCGGACAGATTCTTGAAAGACGTGGCATATATACCGGTTCGCACATTGCACAGATTCACCATATAAAAGACAATCCGTTTGATTATGTCAATCTTAAACGTGACCACATAATAAGTATGCGTGAAAAGGATTTCCCCGTAATCAACGAACGCAAAGGCTGGCTTATGGCGCAGAATATAATGAACGCTCATCAGAACGGTGATTCACTCGGTGGTGTTGTTGAGTGTGCATCAATAAACGTTCCGGCAGGTATAGGCTCACCGATTTTCAACGGTCTTGAAAGTACAATTGCACAGCTTATTTTCAGTATTCCGTTTGTTTCGGGTATTGAGTTCGGGGCAGGTTTCAGAGCTTCGAGAATGACCGGAAGTGAAAACAATGATGAATTTTATGTTGACGAACATGGTCACGTCCTTACCAAGACAAATAATCATGGTGGAATTTTAGGTGGTATTTCGTCCGGTATGCCTATTGTGTTCAGAACTTCTTTCAAGCCGAATCCGTCAATTGCAAAACCGCAGGAAACCGTTGATTTGCATAGTATGACAAGAGAAACTTTCAGTCTTGACGACTGTGAATCATGTGCAGTGATGAGAGCTGTTCCGTGTGTTGAGGCGGCGGCTAATATCGCACTTCTTTCACATATGATAGACTATTCAAATTTTTGTTAAGGTGATAAAAAATGCATGATGAAAATATCAGAAAAATGTCCCATATGGCAGATACGGAAATNAAGGATNTGCNCNCTCTTNATATACTCCTCTGTTATCTTCTCCACAGAATCNAAAGACCTGTTGAAGTGGAACAGCTTTATGAAATCGCTATGGAAACCGAAATAATCAATTATTTTTATTATCAGGATTCCATAAACTATCTGCTTACAAACAAGCTTCTTACCATTGAAAAGAACAGCAACGGAAAGCAGTGTTATGTTGTACAGCCAAAGGGAAAGGCGTGTGCGGAACAGCTTAAGTCATACGCTCCGAAGTCATACAGGGACAAAGCTGTGCTTGTTGCACTTAAATATTTTGCACGTCTCAAATATGAACAGGAAATAAAAATTGACTATCTTCCTTCCGAACACGGTTGTTATATAAACATAAGGTGCATCGACGCAAAATACGACCTTATGGATATGAAACTTTTTGCTCCCGACCTTGAACAGGCAAAAATTGTCGGAGAAAAAATAATGCTTAATCCTGCCGGATTCTACGGAAAGATAATTGACTTTGTGCTGTCCAATGAAGAAGTTTCTTACGATTTAAGTGATAATTAGAAAAAATAAAGGGACTGGCAGATGTCAGTCCTTTTTGATGTCAGTATTCACTCCACGCATACCGTGCGTTTTCGGGAACTTCTCCTACTATTATACTTTCGGCAAGCAGGAACTCAAATTCCACTGTCGTTTCAAAATTATAAAGTGGCAGTGAAGATTTTATTTCTGCTGTGACTTCTGCTGAAATTCTGTGACAGGTCTGATTGTTTCCGGCAGAAGTAAAACTGCTTTTCAGTTTTACCGACGCTTTTCGTGCGGGACATATTCTCAGCCGTATGTAAGGACCTTTTCCGGCAAGCATATACGAACCAGTCAGAGAACCCAGCGGAATTTTTACAGAGGCTTTTGAATTTTTTTCAATTTTTCTGTTAATCATCAGTGCATGTTTCGTCTGTGTTTTGTTTATATTGTAGGGGAGTGCCTCGATTGTCGCCGGACGACCAGATTCGTCGTATATTACCGCAGAAAAATCACTGTATGTACAGGAATTTTCTTCAAGATATTCTGCTGCTGCTTCTTCAATTACCTCATTTGTGGTGAGAAGTGAAAAGTGTTCTGCCTGCATGGACGCAACAGGTCTTACAGCTTTGTCCGTCCATATGGCGAAAGCCGTGAGAACGATAATGACAGTAATTATCAGTACGGCAGTATAAGTGTGATTTGACAGTTTTTTTCTTCTGCGTTTCATCAGTCACCTCCGGATTTTTTTATATTATATTCATATCTCTGGAGTTAAGTGACAGAAAATAATTTATAATGAAAAGAGGTGTTTTATGAAAAAAATAATACTTGGCATTACGGCACACGTTGATTCGGGAAAAACCACTCTTTCGGAAGCAATGCTCTACAAAACTGGAAAAATACGTACTTTCGGACGTGTCGATAACGGCAGTTCCTCGCTTGACACCAATCTGACGGAACGTGACAGGGGTATCACAATTTTTGCACATCAGGCGGAGTTTGTTTCCGGAGATACTCAGTTTTTTCTGCTCGACACTCCCGGTCATGTTGATTTTTCGGCGGAAACTGAAAGAACCATGCGTGTGCTTGATTATGCAGTGCTTGTAATAAGCGGTACGGACGGCGTGCAAAGTCACACTTCT
>WFLZ01000044.1 GCA_009177225.1 Clostridia bacterium | reverse complement strand
TAATGGAATTGCTCAGGGGCGTGCCGTTCTTAACACCTTAAAATAAAAATTTGCCGACATCTGACTTTGCCTATTATTATATTTAAAAAAATTTTCCATTAAGTGTTGTAATACGACAATAAATATATTATAATTGTTAAAAAATACATAATATATGGAGAATAGAAAATGATAAACATATATCTTTCTGTGCTTGATACTGCTGAAGATAAAGCTGAATTTGAAGATTTATATGTAAAATACAAGCAACGAATGTATGCTGTTGNATATAAGATTCTGCATAATATTGAANATTCGGAAGATGCTGTTCATAATGCATTTTTNAAAATTNCNGATAACTTTGAAATGATTAAANAATTTTCCTGTCAGGAATTGCAATCATATATTGTTATTATTGTCAGAAACAGTTCTATCAATATTTACAGGAAGAACAAAAAAGACAGCGAATATCTTGCCGAATTTGATGATAATCAGCTAACAATTGATGTTAATTTTTTTGAAAATATCGACAGAGATGTGTTGATTCAAACAATTTCAAATCTTCCATTGATTTACAAGGATATTCTATTCCTGCACTATGTTAATCAATACACAACTAAGGAAATCTCAAGAATGCTTGATATTTCTATGGACGCTGTATGGAAAAGGATAGAACGTGCTAAAAAGTTACTTAAAGAAGAACTGGAAAAAGGTGAGTGAATATGGCAGAAAGTAATTTTCAGAAAGCATTATATGATGCTCTCGCTCCTGAATATGAAATATCTATGCAGGACGTTGCTGATGAGCATGAATTTTCTCCGGAGTTTGAGAAGAAGATGAAAAAACTTATCAGTCGTCGCAACAAACCATATTACAAAATAATAAATACAGCCGGAAAAAGAACCGCTTGTGATGCTGTGGTCGTACTTGTTGTATCTTCAGTTACGATTATGAACGTTGAAGCACTCAGAAATGCGTTTTCGGACTTTTTTGTAAGCATTTATGAAAAATTTTCGACAGTTCAGCCCGTTGAAGATGATACATCCCCCACTACTCTTGAAGAAATCTATGAAATAACCTATAATCTGAACGGTTTTGAAATTATATATGATGAACATGATGAATACAGTAATATTATCCATTATAATAAGGATAATATAGTAATTTATTTCAAACAATGTACTAAAAATATGTATGACTCAGATATTAATACAGAAAATGCCAAAATCTTAACAGTTGATATAAACGGACATGAGGCAATATATTTTATTGATAATAATGATTATTACCATATTATTTGGGATAATGGAGATTATATAATAAGTTTAAGTTCAAATATTAGTGAAAATACACTGATTGAAATAGCAAAATCTGTGCAAAAAGTAGAATAATAAAAAAATTGTGTTTTTTTGTCAGGATTCAACCCTCTGATTTGTTATTATTTATTGAACAGGGAAGTTTAAAATTTTCTCGTTTAATATAATACAGTCAGGGGGTGATTTAATTGATAAAAAAAGTTGCATCTTTACTTTGTGCAGTTGTTCTTTCTACATCTTTTGCTGTTGGAAATGTTGCATCAGCCGCTGTGATTTTGCCCGATGTTCCTGCATACTCATATACCAGTGAATGCAGTTCTACTTTGTCTATATCAGGTACAACCGCAACCTGCAAAAGTTCTGTTACCGGTTACTATAACAAAACAACTAAAATAGTTGTAAATCAAACATTGCAGAAGAAAAATTCTTCGGGCGATTGGGAATATGTATACAGTTGGTATGATACTATTTATAACTATTGTGGTTCAGAAACAAACACAAAGTCAGCATTATCAAGCGGTACATACCGCCTCAAAACAGTAGCTACTGTCTATGCAGGAACAGCAAATGAGACGATAACTAAGTACAGCAAGGAAAAGACAATCTGAAAATTACTGCAATTGTTCTTCCGACTCTGTATATTTTAAGCAACAATATTTGTTATAATTTTTATAATTCTCGTTCTTATGAGTCGGATTTACAAATGCTATGCGAAAAGGAGGAAAAAAGCATGAGTTTAAAAAGCAAATTTAAACGAACATTATCGGGTTTACTCAGTATGGCTATGGTGGCAACCATTGTTCCCTGTTTTCCTGTATCGGCGGAAGATTCAGAGAAATACCCATACACAATGTTCGCTTCATCTAATGAAGATGGTGCTATCACTGTCAATGCTTATAACTTTACTATTAATGGACAGATAGCAACAAACGGAACTGTTAATTGCAATGGAAACACTAACATCAATTATGAAAGTTCTAATAATATCTGTGTCGATATGGTATACATTCCAAACAAGATTGATAAAGATTTCTTTGACGGAAAAAAGGTAGATTGTGTTGAAGATGACTATAGCATCGAAGATACAAATATAGATATCTCGACTCCACTATCTGTAGACGGAACGACTACAATGCAAGGAAATGTTACTATCGAAGCCGGAGTCAAATCTAAAGATGATATATACATTTCTGGTGACGTTAAAAACAGTTATAATACTGTAATTTATTCACAGTACGGTGATATAATTATTGATTGCAATAATGTCAGTCTCAACGGATTAATATATGCACCATTTGGTACAATTCATATTACTGCGTCTAATATCAATATGAATGATACTATGATTATTGCAAATAAGATTATTATTGATGCACCTAATGTTAATGTAAATTATAGCGAGCATTTTGGTTCATATTTCAGCGAAGTATCTGATAATATGGAAATACCAGAAGAGGATTTTGGGTATTTAAAAGACCTTGATGGTAATGGTATTCCGGACTTCTTTGAGAACTCTATTAACTGGAAGTATATAGAGGATACTGATGGTGATGGTATTCCGGATATCATTGAGGTAAATACAGGCACAGACCCTAATGTTCCAGACGGAGATATAAATGATATGCTTGATAGCATCACTCTCGAGATGCTGTATAAGAATCCGTTGGTAATTCTTGATTCAGAAACAGGTAAACCTAGGATTTATGGTGATATGAATTTTGATGCTAAGGATGAGAATTATATACCGGTACTTGATGCATTTGATTTGGTGCTAATGAGAAAAATGTATCTTGATGGTGGTTATGCAAAGTATGCTGACCTTGATGCTGATGGGGATTTAGATGCTGACGACCTAATGTGGTTAGAGAATTATATTCTTTCAAATGTAAATTCATTTCCAGTCTATAATACGTTCGATTCAGATGGGGATGGGCTGTCAGATTATGTAGAGGTTGAGCTTTATAAAACTAATCCACATAAAGCGGATACTGACGGTGATGGATTAAGTGATTATTTTGAAATTGTATGGATGGAAACTGACCCACTTAAGGCAGATGGTATAGCTTACGAAGACCCTGATGAAGACGGGTTAGTAAACATGCTGGAATCTGCACATAAAACCAATCCATATTCTAAAGATACTGATGAAGATGATTTGACAGATTTAGAGGAAATTACTTTAGGTACAAATCCTCTTTCAACAGATACTGATATGGATGGACTTGATGATGAATATGAAGTAAATACTTCAAAAACAAATCCTAGCAAAGTTGATACAGATGGTGATAGTCTTACTGATTATGAGGAAATACAGCTAGACCTTGACCCATTAAAGACTGCCACATATGATACACTTNATAAATACTACACTATAACTCAGATTATACCAGCTGATNANCCGATATTTAGTGANATAAATACTCCTGATAATGCCTATGAATTATCAGTTGAAATTAAAGCATCAGGTTATGCAAAGAATCATCTAAGAGTAAGAGATAGTAGTTATGCTTATGCACTTCAGGATAGTTCTGCTGTAGGGTTTACTCCTGAATTTATTTATGATGACGATTATGTAGTTGAAAGTATCATTTTAAATTTTAAGATTAAGGAAGAATTTAGAGATAATGTTAGTCATTATTTTGATGCGCTTAATTCAGGTGATAGTTACTATGATTACACCTACGATATAAATTCTGAACTTGAGGGTATAAATAGATTTAATGTATTTAAATATTTCCAAAGTATTAATTTACCTATGCCTATATGTACAGATTATGATGTTGATAATAATATTGTATCTGTAACAGTAGATACATTCGAAACAGATGATGACGGAAAATCTTATGGAATTGGTTCATACTCACTTGTAGACCTTGAAGTATGGGGAATGTTGATGAATGAAACTGATAGTTCTATTAATACAGTTAATGATATGCAGGAATATACACGTTCTGTACCATCTGTAAGTAGTTATGAGATTCATACAAAGAAGCTTAAAGAGATAAGCGATTCTATATGTGATATTATTAGTCGTAACTATCAATCTTACAATGCAAGAAAAGTTGAAAAGACTGGGGAAGTATTAAGTACTGGAACAAGTTCTATATCTACTCTATTCGGACATAGATATGCTTATTATGAAGCATCAGGAATATCTTATTACGCAGCCGCAGCAGCTTGTAAGAAAAAGGGAGGTCATCTATTAACGGTTACTTCTCCATTTGAATATAGTTTTCTTAGTGGAACACTTTCAGCAGGAAAAAGCGGACTCTATTGGGTAGGTGCTTCAGGTGGTGCTAATAATTGGTCATGGATAACTGGAGAGTCAACTAATTATGTTCGTACTATTCATGTGGGTACTTATACAATGGATAATTGTGGGACATATTTTGATAAGCTTGGTAATCATTTGGCTTATAGTCCTGGCCTTGCATATAACATCACTCACCCAGTAATTTCAGATATCAAGGGATATATCTGCGAGTGGGAACCGGGAGCTAAAATTACTGATGAAGATTCGGGTATACATTCAACAAGTATCGCAGGTAGTACTGTAGTTATGTTAAAAGCAGATTTATCAAAATCAAGTGGTATAGATTCTGATGAAGATGGTATACCTGATTGGGACGAGATAGACCATAGTGCTATTAAAAAATTAGGTGGAAGCGACTCTGACGTATCTATTAAATGGAGTGTTGTACAAACTTATGTAAATGCTATACAGAAATTGTCAAGTGAGAAGATTGAATCACTTTCTAAAAAGATATCTCTTGTATATAGTGATGATAGTAAAGAAGTGATACCATCAGTAACAAGTCTTGGAGATGATGACAGTGATGGTTACAAAGATGACGAAGACCCACGTCCCAATTACAATGATATAGTTGTAACAAAGTTGTCTAAGGATTATATAATGATAGATTATAATACTGCGGGACTCTCTGAACGATTAGAAGATGGTTGGACAAATGATACAGCAGAAAGTGGTATGGAACATATTTCTTATGGTGGATATCAAGGATGGTTTAGAGGGTTAAAGAATCATATTCCTAATAATGATGTAAGGGAGCATTTTGCTAGTCAAGGTTGCGGTCTTATAGCAATGGTTGATTTATCATTATATCTAGCACGAAGAGACCCTGATAGATTTGGAAATAATTCAAATAAGTTTATATCTGATGAAAATCCTATAGATTTTCATAAATACATGGACTATATTCTTCATTTTGATAGGGAATATGTGAATTTTCATAATCCATTACCCGGTAGCAGATTACCTATCAATAATATTGA
>WFLZ01000125.1 GCA_009177225.1 Clostridia bacterium | reverse complement strand
AGCTCAGCGTATTTAATGAGAACTTGTGAGGCGTCAACCGCATCAACAAAGCCATCACCGTTGTAGTCACCGAGAGTTTTTCCTACATATGACGTTGAATCGGTAGAGTTTTTAGAATAAGCTATAAGTATTTGTGTAGCATCAACAGCATCAATAAAACCGTCGCAGTTAACGTCACCTTTCTGTACTTTTGTATTGTAATTTTCCCCAATATAATAGTCTAAACTGCCGTTTTCATCAAAAGTCAGAAGAACGTCATTCAGAGTAGAAATTGCCTCGTCCTGCACTTTTTCTTCAGGATTTACCGCCTTATCACCCGTATAGACTACCGAAACAAGTCCATTTTCGTCACGGATTATATCATTTATTTTTATTTGACACTCCAGACCGTCCGAACTGCTTAAAATTACACCCCTGTCGGTCTGTATGGCTTTAAAATCGCTGTCGGTATTTCCCGAAAAATTAAATTTGTAGTGCGGTGAAAATTTATAACTGCCCTCTTCAAAAATCAGCGAAACATCGTACTCTGTCGGTGCTGAAACGTCAAAATTAAATTCATCTGAATTATAGAAAATATTATTTACAGCACCTTGAAAATCCGTATGAACAGCATGATTAATATCCATGAAATGCACGCCGAATTTTTCGGCATTGGCTGTATTCTGTACTTTAAAGTCCTTACCTTTAAAAACATATTCTTTGCCTTTATTCGCAAAAATTCTCTTACAATCCGATATACCGTCAAAAACCGTGCCGTCCTCTCTGGTGACGCTCAGATTGTATTCCTTATCATAATTTTTAATGGTTACACTTGAAATTCCCTCAACATCTGTATTATAAGATTCTGAGGGATTGATTGCTCCCTTATAATTCATGAAATCCTCATCATCAAGTGAAAAAATCTTGAAATCTTTTCCCACATCGAAGTCTTCAAAGTACATTGGAAGATACATCTTTTTGGTTTCTGAATTTACAAAAAGACTACAGTCGTCGGCACAGCCATATGAAATAGTTTCGCCGTCTTCACAACGGTGCAACAAATTTGTATCATATATCGGAATACATTTGTCATACTTTTCTCCTGCATACTCCCATTCGCCGTCCACTAGACCAAGTGCCGTTACCGCATGAGAAAATTGTGAATCGCCGTCATCAAGTATTATAAGAAAATATTTTCCCTCATCATGTGCTTTCTGTGCTGTTTCAAGCAGATTGTCAACGGTTTCCGTCTCGTCGTATTCAGAAAAATGCTGGTGCATAGATAGCCAGAAATCCGGTCTGTCCTGCCTCATCTGATATGTAATTATTTTTCTTATGACAGGGTCATTTATCATAGTAATAAAATACATATCAGGCTCAATATCAATCATTCTTTCCTTGCCTTCCTGTATATCGGACGGCGAAAAAACACCATTATGTGCAAGTATAGAGGTCAGCGACATTCCGAGACAACGTCCGCTTTCAATGTTTGAATAATAGTAAGTCCATGGTGCATATGCAATCTGAATATTTGAAGCATTTTTTAAATAGTCAACATAACACATATCATCGCCTGATGACCCTTCATTATGTATCGGGTGTGACGGACCGTTGTAAAACAGAAATCTGTCTGTGTATATGCCCCTCTCAATAGCATATTCCTGTACTGGAGTGACTTCTTCATAGGTAAAATCTGCATTTGATGCACTTACTGACATAGGACTTGCAATGCATGGAAGTGCCAAAGCAAGAGAAAAAATGAATTTTTTATGCAACATGAAACATCATTCCTTTATAATATTATAATATTATTGTTTTTCGCTGTCGTTAATGAACTCCGCACCGAGTTCGTTGATAAAGTCCGCAACAATAAAGCGTGGTCGCTGTTTTACTTCCGCATAAATCTTTCCGATATATTCACCGATTATTCCGAGACAAAGCAACTGCAATCCGCCTATAAGCCATATCGAACACATAGTACTTGACCAGCCGTCTACTGNCAGTCCGGCAACTTTTANGATNANTCCCCNTATAAAAGCTATTATACTGATTACTGACATAACAAAGCCAAGCGACGTTATAAGTTTGAGAGGTTTTGTGCTGAATGAAGTTATTCCGTTAATGGCGAACGAAAGCATTTTTTTCAGCGGATACTTGCTTTCTCCTGCAAAACGCTCATGACGTTCATAATATACGTTACAGCTCTGAAACCCTATCAGCGGTATCATTCCACGCAGAAAGAGATTGACCTCCCTGAAACCTGCGAGTTCCTGCAACACTCTGCAACTCATAAGACGAAAGTCCGCATGATTATAGACAACGTCCGCACCCATTACTTTCATGAACTTGTAAAAACTTTCAGCAGTGAATTTCTTGAAAAAGGTATCAGTTTTTCTTGCACTTCTTACACCGTAAACTACCTGATTACCCTCATAGTACTTTTTTACCATAGTGTCAATAGTATTTATATCGTCCTGCAAATCAGCGTCCATAGTTATTGCCATGTCGCATATATCCTTTACAGACATAAGTCCTGCAAGCACTGCATTCTGATGACCGCTGTTGTGAGCGAGATTTATTCCCGAAAAAAACTGAGGCTGTTCGCTGTGAAGTTCCTGAATAATCTGCCATGTACCGTCCTTTGAACCGTCGTTTACAAATACCACCCTGCTTTTTGCAGAAATAAGATTTTGCTGAATAAGAGTCTGATATTTTGCTTTTAACTGCTTTGCTGTTTCATGCAAAACTTCCTGCTCATTATAGCATGGAACAACCATATATAAAGTTTCCGGCATACTCATTTTATTAACTTCTTTCTTTTTATTGATTATATTTTTTCTTTATTATACCATATACTGTCTGATACGTCAATATTTCAGAAGAATTTTTGTTTTTTTCTCACATTGTTATATTATTCCCGTAAAAATAACCGTTGATTTTTGTACAACAAATTATTAAATAACACTTGACAAAACAGAAATTTTATGCTATTATATTAATCGGAGCATACATCTGCTCTGTTATTTCAGAAATGAAATTCCGGAATATAGATGTGCGGGCCCTGTGCAACAAGACCCCGTGAACCATGTCAGGCGGGAGACCGAGCAGCATTAAGCGGATTGTTTTGTGTGCCGCAGCAAGCCTGCACATCTATGTGCCGGAATTTTTTCTTGTAAACTTTTCCCGATGAATACGAAGAAAGGAAGCATTCTGATGTATAAGGCTCTTTACCGCAAGTGGCGACCTATGACTTTTGATGATGTCATATCACAACAGCATATAACTGATACCCTTAAAAATCAGATTACAGGCGGAAAAACTGCCCATGCTTATCTTTTCACGGGTTCAAGGGGAACAGGAAAGACAACCTGTGCAAGAATACTTGCAAAAGCCGTAAACTGCCGTAATATGAAAAATGGCAATCCGTGTCTTGAATGTGACATATGCCGTGATGCTGACAACGGTTCTCTTACTGATATAGTCGAAATTGACGCTGCGTCCAACAACGGTGTTGACGATATCCGTGACCTGCGTGACGGTGCGGTCTATACTCCGGAACGCAGTGCATACAAAATATACATTATAGACGAGGTTCATATGCTTTCAACAAGTGCATTCAATGCCCTGCTGAAAATTATGGAAGAACCTCCCCCGTATGTTATGTTTATTCTTGCAACGACGGAAATCCACAAAGTTCCTGCAACTATTGCATCACGCTGTCAGCGATATGATTTCCGCCGTATACGTCCGGAGGATATAGCTTCACGTCTTGAATATATAGCCGGACAGGAAGAAATAAATCTCACAAAAGATGGTGCTGACCTTATTGCAAAACTCGCTGACGGCGGTATGCGTGACGCTGTTTCACTCCTTGACCAGTGTTCCGTATGTGCCGATGTCATAAATGCCGGAACGGTTTCAAATACAGCAGGAATTGCAGGTCGTGACTATCTCTACGAAATTCTTGACGCAATATCTGTTTCCGATACCGCAAAAGCTCTTTCAGTAACAGACAGTCTCTATAATATGTCCAAAGACCTTACAAGGCTCTGCGAGGAACTTATAACTCAGCTCAGAAATATCATGCTTATTCAGGTTTCACCTCAGACCGCAGGTAATCTTATAGTATGTATGCCCGAAGAACTTGAAAAGCTGAATGACCTTGCACAAAAAACTACTCTTGAAAAAATTATGGACAATCTTTCTGTTTTGCAGAAATGCCGTGAAAATATGTCAAGGGTCATGAACAGACGTGTTGAATTTGAAATGACGCTTATAAAACTTTGCGGAAATAAAAATAATACTCCGCAAGCTATTGACAATTCTGAAATTTATGATAAAATAAAACAGTTGGAGAATAAACTCAGTTCTGTTTCTGCTGGAAATTATTCCGCTCCGAAACAGACAGCACAGCCCGAAATTCTTACTGCCGGTAATCCTGCCCGTGATACCGAACCCGTTCCGAACATAGATATCAGAAAAATTAAAAATGATGATATGATTCAATGTTCACGATGGGACGAAATTGTTGAGGAACTTAAAAAAGTCAAACTCGACCTTGCGGCTGCTCTTGACGGCTCTTATGCCCTTACTGCCGGAAATGTAATTTTCATTACTGCTGTAAACCGCTTTTTTATACAGATTTTCAAGAACAACAAGGATTATGCTGTGTCACTCGGAGACACTATAAACAAGATTCTCGGACAGCGTTATGTTATAAAGGCACGCTGTACAACAAGTATTGAAGAACAGAAAAGTATGGCTGAACAGCTTATTCAGAAAGCAAAAGACAACAGCATTGAAACGGCTGTTGATAATAATTAATAAAATTTATCTAAAGGAGATTTAANAATNNAAGCAANAATCCCAAGAAATATGGGTGGAAACGCTCAGAACATGAATCAGATGATTAAACAGGCTCAGANAATGCAGGACCAGATTACTGAGCTTCAGGAAGATATTGAGGAAAGAGAATTTTCTGCTACAGCAGGCGGCGGTGCTGTTGAAGTTGTTATCAGCGGAAAGAAAAACATCAAGTCCCTCAACATCAAGCCGGAAGTCGTTGACCCCGAAGATATTGATATGCTTCAGGACTTAATAATCAGTGCAATAAACGAGGCTATCAACAACGTGGAATCCACTACAGAAGCCGAAATGAGCAAGATTACCGGCGGTGTTTCAATCCCCGGACTTTTCTAAATGGCAGACCATAACGCACTCCCCATTATCGTTCTCGCTGAAAAGTTCGCTTCCCTCCCCGGTATCGGCATGAAAACCGCCCAGAGACTCGCTTATTATGTGATGTCTATGGAGGACAACGCAGTCGAGGAGTTCGCAAAGGCTCTTACAGACGCTAAAAGAAACGTTCATAGCTGTAAATGTTGTCAGAACCTTACAGAAAGAGAAATCTGTCCGATATGTTCAGCAGATGAGCGAGACAAAGACATTATATGTGTTGTCGAAACTCCGAAAGACGTTACAGCGTTTGAACGGACAAGGGAATACAACGGCGTTTATCACGTTCTTCACGGACTGATTTCGCCTATGGACAACGTTACTCCCGATAAAATCCGTGTGAAAGAACTGCTTGCACGTATTTCACAGGGAAATATAAAGGAAGTAATAATGGCTACAAACCCCACTGTTGAGGGCGACGCAACAGCCATGTACATCGCAGGACTTTNAAANCCACTCGNANTAAAAGTCACACGTCTTGCGTTCGGACTTCCCGTTGGTGGAATCCTCGAATATGNAGACGAAGTTACTCTTTACAAGGCTCTTGAAANCAGAAATGATATGTAATATTAAAAGGACGACTTTAAGAGCGATACTCATATANAAATTTTTAGCCATAGTATTTTTGATTATAATTCCAAAATACTATGGCGTTTNNATTGANATAAGNGTTTTTTTTGATGTATAATANTAGTAAAATAAATCGGAATTTACCATAAATAANTATAAGGAGNATATCATATGGACGAAAAGAAATATCTTAATACAAAAAGANCAATTNGTATTGNAACAACACTTACTTTTATAGTAGCTTTTTTTGAACTNATCTTTGCTTTCACACAGTATCAACAGGGAATNACAATTGGTGATGTTACATCNTATGTAACAAATCAGCATCATATATATCTTCTGCTGTTGATTATTGCAAATGTCGGTCTTTTTCCCAGTGCTTTGCTACTTTATAAAGAAAATGGTATAAATCTGAAAGATGAAATCTATGATAAAAAGACATTAGGAAAAGATATACTTTACGGCGTAATAGCTTTTGTTGTTTCTGAAGTGATTGGTGATGTTTACGGGTGGCTTGTTAATCTCATTCCCGGAATCGGAGCAACAGAACTTGCAAGGCAAGGGCGTGAATTAAACACAGGTGTCGTTATAATGGATGTCATAGCCTTGGTATTGGTTAGCGGAATATTCAAGGAAATATACTTCCGAGGATTGGCGAAGAGATTTGTCGGATCGGTATTTGGTGAAATGAATGCACTGATCTTGTTCAATATCCTGTTTGCGGTTCTTGATTGGCATAATCTTGGAGTTTCTTTTGTTATAGGTTTCGTTTGGCTCATGGCATACCATAAGACGAATCACCTGATAACACCGATGATCGCTCATTNATTNGCTGGTTTGNTTTATCNGNTTTATTCGCTTATTATNANNTAAGGCNNNCTNNTTTGAGNTAAATTCTGATATNTCACCCCTACAACTTCTGATTTATGCGAATAAACCAATAATTAAGATAAGCCCGAAAGCAGTTTCAAAAACTACTTTCGGGCATTATTTCTATATGAGTATCTTTAATAAAACCGTCCTTTTTTTCAATAACATCAGTTTTTTTTCTTGATTGTACGCTTCACAATTCCTTTCAGACGTTCACAGGTGTCCTGCGGAAATTCAGTCACGAATTTCACAGCATGGTCATGTGCCTCGTCCGGTGGAAGTTTAAGAAAGTTATGGAAAAACATATATACTTCGTGGAAATTTGAAAATATTTCATTGACTGCCTGTTCACCCTCCGCAGTAAGCACAACGCTGNTGCAGAAATCCNCATACACAANNCCGCAGTTTGNAAGACAGCGGNGCANTTTACTTACNCNCGGNCGNGNTACGCCTAAATGACGTGAAATGCTTACACAACGAACATATTCGTCAACGTCAGAAAGTTCCTTTATAGCAATAAGATATTTTATATGTCCTGCACAGTGTTTCATTAACACCCTCCTTTATTTGTCCGAATCGATAAGATGCCAATAGCCTTTAAGATAGATACCGCCCGAAATAATTGTAAGAACTGTGGAAATCCATATAAGTGCCGGAATAACAGCATTGTCCACTGCATTTCTTACACTTCCGGCAATGTCAAAACTGAAATCATAGCACACACTAAGCCATACAAGTGCCACAACTATCGAAACCATTGTAAAAGCGGTTTTTAATTTTCCCCACATTCCTGCGGCTACTACTATACCACTGTCAGCGGCAAGAAGTCTAAGTCCGGAAACCATAAATTCCCTTGCACTTATTATAATAAGAGGCACTGCACCCATGTTTATCTCCGGAAGTTCCACAAAAACCGTCAGTGCCGCAATTACAAGAACCTTATCGGCGAGAGGGTCGAGGAATTTTCCGAAATTGGTGACAAGATTACGTTTTCTTGCAATCTTTCCGTCAAGAGCGTCTGTAATTGAAGCTGCCGCAAAAATAACGAGTGCAATAAGATAGTGAAACGGCAGTTTCCAGTAAACAAACAGCAGAAAAAACGGAATAAGACAAACTCTAAGCAAAGTAAGCTTATTTGGCAGGTTCATTTTGCTATCACCTCTCCGATTAAATCATAATCAAGTGTATCTGTAATTTTTATTTTAACGTATTCACCGACTGAAAGCGGTTTTTCGGACGTAAAGAAAACTTTTCCGTCTATATCGGGAGCGTCGAGCTGAGTACGTCCGAACCAGCATTCACCAAAACGGTCAAAGCCCTCAACGACTGTTTCAAGCTCTTTTCCGAGCAGTTTTTCATTATTTTCGGCACTTATAAGCATCTGTTGTTCCATAATGATATCTGCACGGTGATGTTTTACTTCCTCGTCAATCTGTCCGTCAAATTCACTTGCCTTAGTTCCTTCTTCCTGCGAGTAGGCAAAACAACCCAGACGGTCAAATCTTACTCTGTTTACAAATTCCGAAAGTTCGGTGAACTGTTCTTTCGTTTCAGACGGAAAACCTGTAATAAGAGTTGTACGCAGAGTAACATTCGGAACTTTTTCCCTTATATGTGCAAAAAGATTTTCAAGTTTTTCAGTATCTCCCCAGCGGTTCATACGGTCGAGAATGTCACCGTTGCAGTGCTGTATGGGAATTTCAAGATACTTGACAAGTTTTTTCTCACTTGCAATAGTTTCAAGAAGTTCGTCGGTAATTCTTTCGGGATAACAGTAAAGTGTACGAATCCAGTGTATACCATCTATTTTACAAAGACGGTGGAGAAGTTCGGGGAGTTTTGACTCGCCGTACAGGTCTTCACCATAGCGTGAGGTATCCTGAGCTATAACGATAAGTTCCGTAACACCATTCTTTGCAAGCCATTCAGCCTCTTTTATAACGTCCTCCATGGGAACACTGCGAAACTTTCCTCTTATCTGCGGAATTGCACAGTAAGTACAGCAGTTTGAACAGCCCTCAGCAACTTTAAGATAAGCGAAAAACGGCAGTGTTGAAATAATTCTTTCTCCTGTCAGTTCAGCGTCAAGCTTGGGAGCAAAATTAATGTATCTTTCGTCTTTGAGAACATGGTCAAGCACGTCAACAATGTCCTTGTTGTTTCCGATACCTATAACAGCGTCGGCTTCGGGAAAAAGTTCAGCCGTTTCTTCCTTATAACGTTCCGAAAGACAGCCTGTAACGACAATTTTTTTAAGAGTACCGTCCGCTTTGAGTTTAGCCAGTTCGAGAATAGTCTCGATAGCCTCCTCCTTTGCAGACTGTATAAAACCACAGGTATTGACAACAGCAATATCCGCAAGTCCCGGCTCTGTGACAANCTTATATCCATGACTTTTCAATTTATACAACATTCNCTCGGAGTCAACAAGATTCTTTGAACAGCCGAGCGATACCATTCCAACTTTAACCGGCATATTAATCCTCCATCAAATCAAAATATTCTCTTATTGTGTGGTTTATTTCGTCAAAACCGTAACCGTAACGTACAAGAGAGTTTTTGACCTTTTCTACTGATTTTCTGTCACTTCCGTCCGTAAGCAGACGGGCATATTTTGTTTCAATAAGATAAATNAGATTTTCCTTAAAACTTTCCTTATATGGCTGAAGAACATCTTCCGCAAGATATTCCCCTATACCTTTCATGATAATTTCATGCCTTGCACGGCGGAAACCGTATTTTTTCGCCTCAACGTACCTGACTGCAAGTTTTTCCGCATAGCGTTCATCACTGATAATACCCGATTCTTCAAGCTTTTTCACAACTGCACCGCATAAACTTTCATTTTTGTACGTCTTTACAAGCTTTTCACGCATTTCCTTGGCAGAATAGTCACGGTAATCAAGACAATACAAAGCATACTGATAGGCACGTCTGAAATTCGACGCATATATAATTTTTCTGAGTTCACTCCGTTCGAGTTCCATACCCTCATGAATATCGAAATCAGCTATAATATCGGCATGGAGATAGATTTTCCTTACTTCATCTATCTCTGTCTCATAAGTAGTACCCTTGTAAATTTTAACAGAAGTTACTTTCATTATTCTTCAGCAGGTGTAAACTCCTCAAAATCCTCGTCGATATCGGCAAGAATATCATCATCTGTTTCAGGCTCGGAAACCGTATCCGCTTTTTTCGGCTTACTATTTGCAGAAGCGTTCATAATTTCCTCTCTGCGTGCAAGAATCTGCTCCTCAATTTCTTTCATAAGAGCTTCGTCGTTCTTAAGGAGTTCTTTTACATTGTCACGTCCCTGACCGAGTTTCTGGTCTTTATAGCTGAACCATGAACCGCCTTTCTTGATAACTTCAAGTTCAACAGCCATGTCAAGTACTTCGCCTGTACGTGAAATTCCCTGACCGTACATCATATCAAAAGTAGCTTCCTTGAAAGGCGGTGCAACCTTATTCTTGACTACCTTACAGCGTGTTGATGCACCTATAATCTCCCCGTTAGACTTGATGACTTCTCCCTTTCTCACTTCAATACGGACGGAAGAATAGAATTTCAACGCACGTCCGCCGGGGNTCGNTTCGGNANTACCGTACATAACACCGATTTTCTCACGAATCTGATTGATGAANATTGNCANACAGTTTGACTTTGAAATTGCACCCGTAAGTTTTCGCATTGCCTGAGACATGAGACGTGCNAGCNGTCCTACGTGCAAATCACCCATATCNCCGTCAATTNCGGCANGGGTAGTCATAGCAGCTATAGAGTCAATAACAATTACGTCGATAGCACCAGAACGTATAAGAGCCTCTGCAATTTCAAGAGCCTGCTCACCACTGTCGGGCTGTGATACAAGAAGGTCGTCGGTATTTACGCCGAGAGCTTTGGCATAAACAGGGTCAAGAGCGTGTTCAACATCGATAAAAGCTGCTTCACCGCCCATTTTCTGAGCCTGTGCAATTACAGAAAGTGCAACTGTAGTCTTTCCTGAACTTTCAGGTCCGTAAATCTCAACAATACGACCCTTCGGAACTCCACCTATACCCAGAGCCATATCAAGAGTCATAGAACCGGTCGGAATAGCGTCAACATTGAGTGTTTTTGTCTGTCCGAGACGCATTACAGCACCTGCACCGTATTTTTTTTCAATCATTTTCAATGCACCTTCAAGTGCAGTTTTTCTGTCCTCTCTCGTCGTAACACGTACAACAGAAGACTTTTTCGCAAGTTCCTTTTTAGCCATTACATATCCTCCTGTTTCTGAGCCGTAACTGTTCTTATAATATTCTGAGTATCACGGCTGAATGTTATATTATAAAAATTATTTTTACCTAAAATTTTTCCGACATCATCATGTTGTCCATCACCAAATTCATATGCAATCCAACCATTATTTTTAAGGGATTTTCTCCATAAAGAAGTTATTTCCCTGTAAAAATCAAGACCGTCGTCACCACCAAAAAGAGCAAGTGACGGCTCAAAAGTAACCTCTTTTTGCAGATTATCCATATCATGCTGTGTAAGATACGGCGGATTGCACACTATTATGTCAGTCTCCGGAAGCATTTCCACTGTTTCCGGATTCAGTACGTCTGAATTTATTATGTGAATATCAACGTTATTGAGTTCAGCATTTTCACTGATTACCTCAACCGCCTTTTCCGAAATCTCAACAGCGTATACTTCTGCATCGGGAATCTGTTTTTTAAGCGTAACCGCAATACAACCGCTTCCCGAACACAAATCGACTATTTTTGGAGATTTCAGATTATTTTTTCTGTATATTTCAAGAATATTTTCAATAAGCGTTTCCGTATCGGGACGGGGTATCAGAACGTTTTCATTTACCCTGAAAGTATATCCGTAAAATTCCCACTGTCCGAGAAGATACTGCAACGGATAACCCTCTGTTCGTCTTTTCACAAGATTAAGAATAATTTTTCTTTTGTCGTCGGGAACATTTTCAAGAGGTCTGAAAAGCGGATTTTTGTCGCAAAGAATATCCTGAAAAATACAAAGAGTGTCGAAATATGACGAATCTATACCGTTTTTATCCATCAGCGAAACACATTCCCTGAAAAGCGTATCACGGCTTACCACTTGTCCTCCTCCTTGTCCTGCGGAATACATGGTTTCATAGCAGCTATGGCAATTTCAATCATGCTGTCGTCAGGTTCACGGGTGGTTATTCTCTGCATGGCAAGTCCCGGAGCGGAGAGTATTCTTGTAAAAAGATTATCATGATTTCCGGCAAGTCTTATACACTCGTATGAGATACCCACAATAAGTGGAAGAAGTACAACAGAGGCAACTATTCTTTGCCATGTCACCGTAAAAGGCACAAAGCACATGACGAAAATTCCGACAATCAGAACTATAAATATAAAGCTTGTTCCGCACCTTTTATGAAAACGTGTCTGTTTGCGGACGTTCTCAACCGTCAAAGGCAGTTCCGCTTCATGACAGGCAATAGTCTTGTGTTCCGCACCGTGATATTCATATTGTCTGCGTATATCTTTCATAAGGCTCACCAAAGCCATATACGCAACAAAAATTGCTATTTTTACAATACCTTCCAGTATTGAACGGACTATCCTGTGTTCCTCTATTCCCGAAATAAGACCTATAATAATTTTCGGCAGGAACATGAAAAGTCCCATTGCAAGCACTATACCAAGTAACATTCCGATATACATAATAACGTCAAATATCTTGGAAGATTCTTCTTCTGCCTTTTCTTCTTCGGTAAGCTGTTTTTCAGCGGATTTCATCATGTATTTATAGCCTTTTGCCATAGATAAAACAAAACTCACGCAACCTCTTACAAGAGGAGTTTTCTTATACCACGGAGCATTTTTACCGTTGTTTTCGTCCCATGTTTCAAGGTCTACAGAACCGTCGGGAAGTCTGCACGCCATTGCTCCCTTGTTTGGTCCGAGCATCATTATACCCTCAATGAGAGCCTGTCCACCAATTTTGGATTTAAATTTTTCACCGGATTCATTATTTTTTCCCATTTTATTTCTCCTACTGTGTTTTTGCCGGAAGCGTGATTTTAACAGTTGTACCCTTGCCCTCTCCGGCACTTAAGATTTCAATAGTACCCTCGTGCATTGCAATGATTTCATCTGCAACGGCAAGACCTATTCCCGAACCACGTCTTGTATGATTGGCTTTATAAAATTTTGTCTTTACTTTTGAAAGGTCTGATTCCTTTATACCGCAACCCGTATCTGAAACCGTAACTATAACATTTCCGTCCGCTTCCGATGCGTTTACAGTAACAGTACCACCGGCTGACGAATATTTCACCGCATTGTCTATGACATTTATAAAAACCTGTCTTATACGGTTCTTGTCACCGAANACAAAAGGTAACATTTCGGGGTCATTGTATATAANTTTAATATTCTCACGTCTNGCNTTNTCNCTNNAGATAAGNACTGCGTCACCGAGTTCAGCGAGTATATCCATATTAGCAGCCTGAAGCGTAAAATGTCCGCTCTGCATACGTGAAAAATCAAGCAGTTCCTCGACCATCTGCGAAAGACGTTCCGCCTCGTTGACGATAACGCCCACGCCTTTTCTTACAGTATCGGGATTTGATTCGCTGTCAATCATAAGAGTTTCCGCCCAGCCCTTTATTGCAGTAAGGGGCGTTCTGAGTTCATGTGAAACAGAAGAAATAAACTCGTTCTTCATGGCTTCAGCGTTGGAAAGTTCGTTCGCCATGTGATTTATAGCCATACACAAATCACCTATTTCGTCGTTTCTGTTGTTGCTGATACGGNCAGAAAAATCACCTATTGCAAATTTCCTTGCTATACCGCTTNTCTGTNGGATTGGCTTGACAATGGAACTCGCAAAATACAGACCTGTTATTATAATTATCAGTATAATTGCAAAACATACGGCTGTCACAACAATGGCACTTGATTTTATCGTATTGTCAATATCAGTAAGAGAAGTGACCATACGCACAGAACTGTATTCACTGTTGAATGAAGAAATAGGAACGGAAACAGCAAGAATCTTTTCACCGCCCGGAAGTTTCCCGATATATGAACCCTCACCCGAATCCATAGCCTGCTCATAATCGGGCATGAGAGTGTTTTCGTCGGGAGAAAATCCCGAAGAAGTCAGAACTACTCTGCCTTTTGAGTTTATCGCCATGAGTTCAATTTTGTCCTTTTCGTTGAACGTTTCAAGCATATTCCGCATTTCTGCCGAAAAGTTGGCTGCACTGTCCTGCGAATGAATACTCAGAACGCTCGTTACAGCATTTATCTTTGAAANAAGGTACTGTTNNNCCNAACTGTAGAAATAACTTTGTATGGCATAAATGAATATAAGGTCAAATACAATCATGACGAGTATCACAACACCAAGGTTATTCAGAATCCAGCGTCTTGTTATACTTTTTTTAGCCATTACTGAGTATCATTCCATTTGTAGCCGTAGCCCCAGATAGTAATTATATACTTCGGACTTGACGGTTCTTCCTCTATCTTCATACGGATTCTTCTTATATTTACGTCAACAATCTTGTCGTCACCGTAATAACTCTCTCCCCATATGTGATTGAGAATACTTGCACGGTCAAGAGCAGTGTTTTTGTTGTTCATAAAAAATTCAAGAATCTGATACTCAACCTGTGTAAGCTCAATCGGAACACCATTTTTTGTCACGGTACGGCTTTTAAGATTGAGAACAAAAGGTCCAGACTCAATAAGCGACTGTTTTTCATTTTTTATGAAACTCATGCACACACGTCTGTAAATAGCGTCAACCCTTGCTGTGAGTTCCGACGGTGAGAACGGTTTTGTTATATAATCGTCAGCACCAATCATCAAACCGCTTACCTTGTCCATTTCCTGAGTACGTGCGGTAAGCATTATAATGCCTATAGTGGAACTCTTTTCACGGATTTTCTTGCAGACCGTGAAACCGTCAATTCCGGGCATCATTATATCAAGAAGAACGATGTCAAAATTTCCGTGTTCGGTTTCAAAAGTTNTGAGAGCTGCCTCACCGCAGTCAACNTCAACANCGTCATAACCTGCACGCTTTAAATTTATANCCACAAATTCACGGATAGTCGCTTCGTCCTCACAAATAAGAATACGTTTCAATTTTTTCAGCTCCTTTTTTACAAAATTACAGCTTATTCCCTGAACTTAAATCCCACTGCCACATCTCCTTCCGTAACGGAAAGACCGTCACCGGTTTCATCGTCAGAAACGGGTATATAGGCAAGATATGTGGATTCTCCTTTGGTACGCATAAGCATATAGCCATTTGAAAGCCTGTCCTCTTTTGAGGGAGAATCTTCCGCCATATAAATCCGCAGAAGTTCACGTCCGGCAGTTTCGTTTTCATAAGTACAGAAAACTATTTCATCGTTCACATAATCGTGCTTTACAGTAACTTTATTTCTCCATTTTTCCGGAAATACAAAAATATATCCGTCNTTTATGCTGTAATATGATGAATANTTTTTTTCANTTCTNTCATNTTCGTTGANAAAATACCAGTTTNTGATTTTCNTCTGTNCACTTTCGGAANCATCTTCATATNCNGGTNAAATAACCTGAACAGGTATTTCAAGAATACCGTCCCCGTCGATATCAAATGACGCATATCCGACGGGTCTTACAGTAAATCTTGATTCTTCTGGTGTGGAGAAAACTTTTCTAAGACCCGTATCATCCATATAGATTATATCCGTCTGAATAAGACCCGTACCCAGAACCGCATCTATATAAAGACCGGTTCTTTTGCTGTCTATTCTGCCATAGTTAAGACTGTCAAACTCCGTAAAACTTCCGCTGAGTTTCCGGCTGTACTTGTAATATAGTCCGTCACTGTCAAGCTTGTACGCCTCGGCAACAGCCAGTGAGCCCAACGACGNANCAGAAAGCAAGAGAAACTNATNTTCATCGTCTTTGTCAANNTCNGTAACGTNTATAAAAGAATAGGATTCAGAAAAAGTTTCCTCAATACTGCCGTCAATATAACTGTATATTGATACATTCTTTTCAGAGCGGTTTATAAGACTGCTTCCGATAATCAGGTTTACACGGTCATTAGAACCTAATTTCGAAATCATTACCTTTTCAATTTCCGCACCCTTTGCCGGTGTGTCACAGACCGAACGCCATTTACCGTCATCTGAACGGTCAAGAATATTTATACGCAGGGTATTTTCCTCAATGGCAATACTTGTCTTTTCATAGAAAACAACAGCTTCATTTCCACCGTCGCCGTCGATATCCTCAATTATGAACGCTGAGAGATATTTTCCGGATTTGGGATATTTAAGGCTTATGGACGTTCCGGCTGCATCTGTAAGTGCATTGTAAATCTGTTCCTGTTCAACACTGAGTTTCGGTGGTGCCATAAGATTGTCGATACTGGAACTGAATACGCACCCCGTAAGAAAGAACACAGCCGTAAAAATCACCAAAAATAATTTTATAATTTTCATTCAATACGTAAATAACAATACAGTTTCTTTATTTTCTTTCGGATAATCTGATATATTCCTTTTCCTTTGCTATAGCCTTATATGCAGGACGTATAATTCTGTTTCCGGTAAGAATTTCTTCCATACGGTGAGCAGCCCAGCCTGCCATACGTGCAACGGCAAAAAGCGGTGTGAAAAGTTCATCCGGAATACCCAACATTCTGTAAACAAGTCCGGAATACATATCGACATTCGCACACATATCCTTTGTACTGCCCTTGACTTCCGCAAAAATCTCCGGAGTAAGACGCTCAACCGTTTCAAGCAGACGAAATTCAGCCTCAATTTCCTTTCCTGCGGCGAGTTCAAAAGCCTTTTTCTTGAGAATTACTGCACGGGGGTCTGAAATTGTATAGACAGCGTGACCCATACCGTAAATAAGTCCTGAACCGTCATTTGCTTCTTTGCGGATAACCTTACGCATATAATCGGCAACTTCTCCCTCGTCATTCCAGTTTTTTATATTAGCCTTGAAATTATCAAGCATATTTATAACCTGTAAATTAGCTCCGCCATGACGTGAACCTTTGAGGGCGCATATAGCTGAAGAATACGCTGAATACGGGTCTGTACCGGAAGAAGTAAGCACACGGCAGGTAAAAGTTGAGTTGTTACCGCCGCCGTGTTCTGCCTGAAGCATAAGTAGACGGTCAAGCATCTGTGCCTCGTCGTTTGTATACTGTCTGTCAGGACGGAGAAGTGAAAGTATACACTGAGCGGTGTTTTCCTCATAGTTAATAGGGTGCATAATCATGCTCTGATTGTCAAACACACGTCTTTTCACCTGATAAGCTGCGGTCATTATAACGGGAAGTTTTGCAATAAGACTTACCGCAGTACGCATTTCGTTTTCCAGTTCCTTATTTTCACACTCGTCGTCATATGAATAGAGTGCAAGCACAGAACGTGAAAGTTTATTCATGATATTCTTTGACGGTGCTTTCAGAATCATGTCCTCAACGAAACCGCTCGGCAGGTCACGTTTGAGGGAAATATATAAACTGAACTGAGAAAGCTCCTTTTCTGTAGGAAGATGACCGAAAAGCAGAAGAAAAACAGTTTCTTCATATCCAAAACGGTTTTCAGCCTCAACATTTGCCACAAGGTCATTTATGTTATATCCACGATAAATAAGCTGTCCGATAATAGATTCTACTTCTCCTTCATTTAGCACATATCCGTGAACATTACATATATTTGTAATACCTGCAACAACACCTGTTCCGTCGCTGTTACGCAGACCTCTTTTGACATGGTATTTATCATAGAGATTGGATTCAATTCTGGAATTTTCACGAAGCTGACTGCATAAATTTGTAATATTGGAATCTGAAATCAAATATGACATAATAACAACACTCCTTAAATATATTCATAACTAATTATACACCATATCAGACATTATGTCAAATACTTTAGTGTGAGGTAAACGTGAAAATGAAAAGATATTTTTCCGCACTGCTGTTTATAGCAGTTTCAGTTGTGTTTCTTCCAGCCATACCCGTATTTTTCTCAAAAGGTGCGGAAACAGTCCCTGAAAATGTTACCGACGGCAAACAACCTGAAAGTAAGATAATGTCATCATACACCGGAGAACCCTACAAGGTTCTTGACGTTTCGACGGGTGAGATAATTGAAGTTGAAGAAAAAGAATATGTAATAGGTGCTGTATGTGCGGAAATGCCTGCCACATTTGAGGACGAGGCTCTGAAAGCACAGGCTGTTGCCGCCCATACATATGCGGAACGTCAGCGTATCCGTGAACGTTCAGAACCTACCCCCGAACTCTGCGGTGCGGATTTCTCAAACGACACTTCAAAGTATCAGGGATATTTTACGAAAAGTCAGGCTATGCAGTATTACGGTGATAACTTTGATGTATATTATGATAAAATCGCCGACGCTGTAAGTGATGTCCTGCCATATATCATTACTTACGGGGACGAGCCGATTATTTCGGCATTTCATTCAATGTCGTCCGGAAAGACGGAAAGTGCGGAAAATGCTTGGGGAACTGCTGTGGACTATCTTATTTCAGTTGACAGCAGTTATGATACTTCTGCACCAAAATATCTGGAAGAAGTCCGCTATGAAAAAGAAGAACTCCGTCAGATACTGGCAGAAAAGTTTTCTGGAATAATACTGGAAGATGATTTCACTTCATGGATTAAAATAAATACCGTGTCCGACTCCGGAACAGTTCTCTCGGCTATGGCAGGAGATTTCAAAGTAAGCGGAAACGACATACGAGAGGCTCTCGGACTGCGGTCGGCGTGTTTTGAAATAAGCTACGAGGGAGAAACCGTCATAATTACAACAAGAGGTTTCGGACATGGTGTGGGTATGAGTCAGTACGGTGCTAATTCAATGGCTTCCGACGGAAAAACATGGCGTGAAATTCTTGAACACTATTATCCCAAATGCAAAATAGAAAAATAAAGAATCAATGTATAAATACCTTTATATCCGCTCATAATATGATTACAGATAACCGTTAAATCAGTTTTATATGAAAGGAGCGAATAAAATGGTTGAGGTATATTTTTCTGAAAACTGCATATGGTGCAGACGTATGAAACGCTATCTTGACGAAAAAGGTGTACACTTCCGCACAATCAACGCACATGAACCGTTCAACTCACGCCGTGTTGTCGCAATGACCGGACAGAGTTCACTTCCTGTGACTGTAATCGGCAAAACTACCGTTATCGGTTTCGACAAAAATGCCGTTGACATGGCATTACAGAATATGCAGTAAAAAAATCGGGGAACATTTTTGTTCCCCTTTTATTTTAAAAATCAATTCTGTTTCCGGACAAATCCTTTATCGGTGAGCCGTTACTGTATTGTGATTGAACCTTCCTGCCAGTTTTCAAAAGCATATTTTTCAAAAGACTGGTCTCCCTCAATATTTCTGAACATATCTGTTTCCATATAATAGAAACCTATCGGATAGACTGTTCCTGACTCCGCATCTTCCGGAACATCAAAATAGAAAGTTGCAATATCTCCGTCCTGTCCNNCGTTTNCGTTAAANANTACTGTNAAGAATAATGCACCGAGTTTNTGCCTTAAAANCNNNTCNGGAGNATTATTNTNCCATGCACNTTCAAGNGAAATAAAACCCGTNTTATACTNCGACGCTGTTCCCTTTTCAAATTTAACTGAATAGGTTTCTTCGTCCAGAAGAACACAGTCCAGTACATCGGGATAAGTGAGATGTATACCACACATACTCCAGTTAAGGTCTGCACCCTTTACAGAAACCGTTACTTCTGCTGTTTCTCCGGCTTTGGCTGTAACGTTGTCTATACTTATAACAGGACCACTGTCAGCCGTCGGAACGTCCTTAAATTTGTTTTTCATAACTGTCAAACTGTCCGGAGTTTCCACAACGTCATCAGGATTTTCAATACCTCTTATTGAGGACTGTCCGGAACTTTCGGGACTTGAATAGGAATTGTCCTTACTGTCACACGAAACGGCAGTTATACACAATACCACGGCAAGAGCTGTTAATTTTAACTTCATTTTTTTAATGCTCCTTTTTGTTCTTTGCACTGACAGTAATATTATCACCGTCAGCAGAAACGTCAATGCCGCTTATTTCAGAAACCTTTTCAATTATGATTTCAGCTATTTTATCTTCAATTTCCTGTCTGATTACACGGCGGATATCTCTTGCACCGTAAGGCTTTCCGTAAGCTTTTTCAGCAATAAGGGAAAGAGCCTTGCTGTCATAGCTTATGCTTATATTCTTTTCTGAAAGAGGTTCAATCATTTCGTCAAGCATAAGGGACGCAATACTTGCAAAATCTTTCTTGTCAAGCTGTCTGAACACAACTATTTCATCTATACGGCTGATAAATTCGGGACGCAGGAACTCACGCAGACCTTTCATTGCCTTATCATGTGAAATTTCATTTTCGGTTCTGTTGAATCCTACTCCGAGTGATTTATCTGTTGAACCTGCATTTGAAGTCATGCAGATAATGGTATTTTCAAAGTTTATCGTTCTGCCGTGAGCGTCATCAACTTTTCCCTCGTCAAGAATCTGCATAAGAATATTCATTATATCAGGATGAGCCTTTTCGATTTCGTCAAAAAGTATTACCGAATAAGGACGACGACGGACTTTTTCCGTAAGCTGTCCTGCTTCGTCATATCCGACATATCCGGGAGGTGAGCCAATCATTCTCGCAACGGAATGTTTCTCCATATATTCAGTCATATCAAGTCTTATAAGAGGTTCAGGAGAATCAAACATTTCTTCCGCAAGTGCCTTTACAAGCTCTGTTTTTCCGACACCTGTAGGTCCTACAAAGATAAACGATGCGGGACGACGGCGTTTATTCAGACGTACTCTTGTACGCTTGATAGCTTTTGCAAGAGTTTCAACAGCTTCATTCTGTCCCAGTACTTTCTTTTTAAGTGCGGTTTCAAGCTTTGCGATTTTAAGGAACTCAGTTTCCGCAATCTTGTTTGCAGGAATACCCGTCCAGAGTTCAACGACCTTTGCAATATCTTCCTCAGTTACCTGAACGCTTTCAGCCTTTTCCTTAAGGATATCTTCTTTTTCACGTACATGAATCAGCTTGCTCTTTACTTCCGCAAGTGCCCTGTAATCCGGTTCATTCTGTTCGGAAATGCTCTTTTCCATGCCCTCCAAAACTGCGATTTCCTTTTTAATCTTATCGTATTCGGCAATTTCGGGAGAACGTATACACGCTCTTGCACAACCCTCGTCAAGCAGGTCAATAGCCTTGTCTGGCAGAAAACGGTCTGTTATATATCTTTCCGAAAGTACTGCACATACTCTGATTAAATAGTCCGAAATATGCACTCTGTGATAGTTTTCATAATATTTCTTTATTCCGAGAAGTACGTCAACAGTTTCCTCAACAGTCGGTTCATTTACCGTTACAGGCTGGAAACGTCTTTCAAGTGCAGAATCCTTTTCAATATACTTTCTGTACTCGCTGAAAGTAGTCGCACCGATAACCTGAACTTCACCTCTTGAAAGAGCAGGTTTAAGAATATTTGCGGCGTTCATTGAACCCTCTGAATCGCCTGCACCGACGAGATTGTGAACTTCGTCCACAAAGAGAATAATATTTCCCTCACGCTTCACTTCGTCCACAAGACCTTTCACACGGCTCTCAAACTGTCCTCTGAACTGTGTACCGGCAACAAGTGCGGTAAGGTCAAGCAGGTATACTTTCTTGTCAGCAAGATTGAAAGGAACGTTTCCGTCATTTATACGCTGGGCGATTCCCTCAGCAATAGCGGTCTTTCCCACACCCGGCTCACCGATAAGACAAGGATTATTCTTGGTTCTTCTTGAAAGAATCTGTACTACACGGGCAATTTCCTTGTCACGTCCTATAATATTGTCAAGTTCTCCGTTTGCTGCTTTCTGTGAAAGATTTGTACAATAGCTACCGAGAAATTTAAGCTCCTTTGACTTCTTTTCACGTTTTCCGCCACCAAATAAACCACGCTTTTCGCTGTTCGGTTTCTTGTCAGCATTATTTTTGGACTCTATACTTTCGTGTTTGTCATCATTATTTCCGCCCATATCGTTCAGACCAAACATATTTGACAGAAAATCAGGCATAAGACCCGAACCGCCCATTTCAAAGCTGTCACCGTCAAGCATACTCATCATCTGGTCTGAAAGCTGGTCAATTTCCTAATTTGTGATACCTAATCTGTCCATGTACTCCGACACCTGCGGAATTTTCTGCTCTCTCGCACACGTAAGACAAAGTCCCTCATTCTTCTTTTCATTTCCCTGCACGGCAGTAATAAACACAACCGCAGGTCTTTTTTTACATTTACTGCACATCATCATATCAGGCTTTTCCCCCTGTAATTATTTTTACTGTAATTCCGTAAAATATTCTTACAGAAATATAGTAAATCTCTCCGGTTCTTCCGGAATCATTCTTCAAAGTTTTAAAAAATCATAGGCATATTTAAAAATATACGTTTTATCAACGGCTTCATTATTGAAAAACAACATTTCATTGCTTCCGAGAATAACATAAAGTCTTACCGCAACGGCAATTACAAATAATATAACCGCTCCCGTAATCACTCCGCACACTCCTCCGGCAATATGCGAACCTGTACTGTCTTCATCTCCCCTCTGACTTGCTGTCAGTGCCTTTACTGTAAGAATAGTAACAATAAGTATTATAATAAACAATATCGTAAATACAACAAGTCTTATAACATTTTTATAGGCATCTGCAACATAATCGTCAGCGATTGTCTGTGCCGCTTTTTTTCTGTTGTCATCATCTCTTATCTGTCTGATAAGAATACCGAAATCCACTTCACCATCAATAATTTTCTGCGATGCGGTTTCAGCCGCATACTTGCTTACGTCATTGGAAATAAGCTTCTTCATAACCGTAGAATAACATTCAAGAAGATTTTTGTGAAAACTTTCTTCTTCATCAACAACTTTTCCGTTTATATTGTTCATATACTTGTAAAGCTGTTCATCAATGTCCTTGTCGGAATCCAAAATCTCATCAAGCTTTTTGGTGTTTACAATTACGCCGTATTCCATTCCCTCAAGAGCGTTTTTCATACTCAACGATATTTCAGCATCAATAACAGTTTTTTCAAATTTGTTTATATTGCTGTCCCTTACTGTCGTTTTATACAGCGAGGCTGAAATGGAACTGCTCACAGATACTGCAATCACAGCTCCCAATATACACCCGACAGCAGTCACAGCCCCTTTAAAAAATCCCTTTTTCCCTGACAGATACACACATATCAGCAATACGGCAATAGCCCCAATGTCNTAAAACCAACTCAACTNCGTTCCCATAAGATATGTACGAACNGTATTAAAACTGCCGTACCTNCTCCTTTCATAAAAATNTCAACTTTCATAATCAATTCTGTCAATTTTATTATAGCCTTTAAGGAAAATATGCTCACTACTTCTTACAAATCCGGTATACGAATCCGCTACTACAGCTTTTGAGCGGAGTGTTCCGCTGAAATCGTAAGCACGTATTTCCTCTTTGCACATCACATATGCAAGCTGGTCATGTACTGCCACATCAACAGCCTGCTGTTCAAGGTCAATCACAAGAGGTTCTGTAGCCCCTCCTTTGAAAAGAACCATAACATATTTACGTCGGTCTTTATTGTTTATGATAACGGCAGACTGTCCACCGACGCTTGCACCTCCGGCAAGGTCGCCGTCATATCTGTAATATGAACTTATCTGACCGTTTTCATTAACGTATCCGCACGCATCTATTCCAAGAACGAAAGCACCGTAATCAAATCCATAAACATCAAGACCTACCGTATCAATGCCGGGAGAAGTCCATTTCTCAATGCTTTCCCTGAAATCAATCTGCTGAACCGCCGTTGAAAGCGAACCGTTTTCAGCCATTATGTAGCTTATGACACAGCCTCCGCTTTCGTTTATGAAATTTATGTCATTCACACGCTCCATGCACTTGCGTTCATAAATAAGACCGCCTTTTTTGTCATACACAAACATTTCGCAGTCATAGTTATCGGAAGTTGTCACAACAGCCGTATACCCTTCAGGACTGATTCTTGCAAACAGTATATTATTTTCAAAATGATTTTTATACAAAATTCCTTCTTCATCCTCAATACAGAAATCATCACCTCCGTGTTCATAAATCAAGGCTCTGCCGCTGTCTGCTCTAAGTACTGCATTAGTATATGCGTGCTGACGCTTTCTCATTAACGTACCGTCCGAATTATAAAAGAAAACATGAACGTCGCTAAGTACAATAATCTTATCCTGAGTCTGCCTGAGCTGATAATTGTATTCGCCGTTTATTTCTATAGGGAAATTACCCTCTGCAAGAAGTCCGGAATTGATTATGGTTTTATACTGTTTCCCTATTCCCCTCATCTTTGAAAGCCACATATCCCTCGTAAAGTAAAGACATGAAGCTATTGCAGCGACGAGCAGGAATATAAGAAATTTAGTACGCTGTTTTTTTTTCTTTTTACGGTTTTTGATTTCAACTATATCATCTGCATCATATACCGCCACTTAATATCCCTCCTCATAAAAATCCTCTGTTCTCACATAAATATTTCTTCTTCGCTGTAAAAAACCCTGTTAAGATAAAGTCCGTGAGCCATAGCGGTTCTGCCGGCTTTAAGACGGTTTTTTGCAGAAAGAATTTCCGGAATATCATCAGGCGAAATCCTCTTTTCACTTATGTCAATAAGAGTGCCTGCAATAATCCTAATCATATTATACAAAAAACCGTTGCCTTTTACAAGCATTATCACCGTATCACCATAATTTTCTATTTCAAGAGAATAAATAGTCCGCACAGTTGTTGAAACATTTGTACAGTCAGCACAAAACGATGCAAAGTCATGAGTACCCACAAAGTAACATGACGCTTTCCGGACTGAATCAATGTCAAATTTTCTTCTGTAGTGAAGCATCAAATCAGTTGCAAAGGGATTTTTTGATTCACTGCAATGAATCTTGTAAATATATTCCTTTCCCTTACAGTCAAATCTTGCATGGAAATCAAGAGGTACGTCCTCACAGCTCAGAATTGATATATCGTCAGGAAGTTCGCCGTTTACACCCCTTACGAATCCCCGTGTGCTGATTCTGCTTTCAGTACGGACATTGAAACAGAACTGATTTGCATGAACACCCGTGTCAGTCCTCGAACAGCCGGTTATGCCAACTGGTTCGTTAAGGACTTTTGAAACATGCTTTTCAAGAACTTCCTGCACCGTCAGAGCATTTCTCTGTTTCTGAAAACCGTGATAATTAGTCCCCCTGTATGATATCATCACTTTGAGATTTCTCATCTTTTTCCTCCGGTTCATTTATATTCTCCGGAACATCTTCCGGTGCTTCCACATCTTCAACAGAAATTTCACTTTCAGNCGAATCCGGCTNACTTTCTTTCNNTTTCCTGCGNTTTATATCAAAAAATACAACCACACCGCACAATAACAGAGCTGTACACGATACCGCTACACCTGTAACAAAACCTTCCGGAATATATTTCAGTTTTATACTGTGCTGTCCTGCACTGAGCTTTACACCGAGCATTGAATTAAGCACTTCTGTCGCTTCGGTCTTTTCACCGTCAACGTAAACCGTCCAGCCTTTTTCATACGGAATGGAAAGGAACATTACACCGTCCTTTATAACATTTATATCACCTGTTATTTCCGTATCATTGAATGAAGTTATTTCAAGCTGTTCGTCCGCAAGTTTTTTATATGCTTCTTCAAAAACGTCTTTTTTCAGTGCATAGACCATAAGCTTATAACTACCCGAATTATTGTCGCTTTTTACAAATATCTCAACGGTTGACGTACTTCCTGCCTGTCCGTTACCCATAGGGAATACAATCGGATAATCCCCAATCGATACGTCATTGTCAACAGTATTTTCGTCACATTTTACAAAAAGCTTGTCACAGCTTCCGTTTGTTGCGTAACCATAAAGATAAGCATTTTCAATACCGTCATAACTGTAAACAGAACTTGATGATACGCCTTCATTTCCACATGAAAACGTGTAATTGCCGTAGCTACTTTTTCTCACGTCCATATTCTTATACTCGACAAGTGCAACAGGCTGTGCTGTAAAACAACCCTCCGCACCTGTGGCAAGCCGGATAATATCATTCTGATATTCAAAGGGATTCGCCAAA
This sequence comes from Clostridia bacterium, assembly GCA_009177225.1. Taxonomy (GTDB): domain Bacteria; phylum Bacillota; class Clostridia; order Oscillospirales; family Ruminococcaceae; genus Ruminococcus. The sequence continues at coordinate 327 of WFLZ01000125.1, read as the reverse complement.
GGCTTATTTGGCATATCAAGAATATCTTCATTCATCATGAAACCAAGCGAAAGCGGATAATTATTTTTATAGAGATAAACTCCATTTTCCTCTTTTTCCGGACTGAGTGCCATTTCCTCACTCTGCAACGCACCCTTTTTGGAAATAATATATTTCAATCCAAGAATAGAATTTACCACCGGTGTTGATATTCTATAATAATATCTGTTTCCAGCTTCGGAAGCATAAAGTCCCAGACGCTTCATGAGCTTTGTTACAGAAACGTTTGCAGACGACGAAAACTGTGAAATTCCGTAATATCCATAAAGAGAGCTGTCATTAAGTGTG